>JAAYOY010000137.1 GCA_012520035.1 Bacillota bacterium | reverse complement strand
GAGCTCCCCGGATGGGACGGGGGGAATAAGGTGCAACAAGGGTCTTCCCCCGGCCGTTTTGCAGATAATCAAGGTAGATTTTCCTTCCCCTCCGGGACACTTTTCTTTCCAATGTGGTAATTTGAGGCAACATGGCGTTGAGTTCTTTAAAAATGCTTTCGCAGTAAACCCTGGTTATCTCATATGTATACACCGGTTTAAGCGGAAGATAAATCTGCATACCTCTTGAGCCGGATGTTTTTGGATAAGAACGTAACCCTTTTTTCTCCAGCAATTTTTTCAACTCCAGGGCAACGGTGCACACTTCTGAAAAAGAAACCCCCTCTGCAGGGTCCAGGTCAAAGACAGCAAAATCAGGGGTGTCGGGGGTCGTTGCAGATGAAAGCCACTGGTGTATCTCCAGGCAGGCCTGATTTCCAAGCCAGATTAGTGTTTCAGGGCCTGTGGCAAGAATATAATTTGTCATTTTGCCCCCATCATGTTGAAAAGGAACGGTTTTTATCCAGGGCGGCACACCCTGTGGAGAATTTTTCTGATAGAATCCCTGACTGTCAATACCCTCCGGAAAACGCTGAAATACCAGGAAACGTTGCTGAAGATGGGGCAATATATAAGGGGAAATCTCCAGGTAATACTTGATCAGATCATATTTTGTTATTCCCTCACCCGGCCAAAGCTCTTTTTCTAAATTGGTAAGCGATACTGTCTTTTGGTTTATTTCCATTGTAACAGGCATGAGCAACATTCCTTATTATGGCAAATATATTGTGCAGGCTGTTCCTTCTTCAAACAGGTTTGGCAGCTCCTTTTACACTGTTGAAACGGCTGTACTGCGCATAAGCTGCAAATTCAGCCAAAATAACCCACCTGCCGGTAATATCAAACTTTACGCGGATCACATTAAATTCTAAACCCAAAATGCAAACTAAGAATTTTTCCGGTTCTTACAACTTCAAAACCCACCGCAGCAGGAGTGCTATTAGTTAGATAGCACCGCGAAATCGACATTTGAAATACGTGGGGCACGCAGTTTTAAGTCCGGCGTCCACTCGCTAAAAGTCACCGTAATCTTTTTCACAGGGTTTGCCCAGAGATAACTTCTTCCCGAAGGGGCGGTGAAACTTGTAAAAGGGGAAATGGTACTGTTATTATCCAGCGCCCAGCTGAACCAATCTTCAAGATCTTTTTCCCTAAGACCGCTGCTTACGCTTCCGATATAGCGCAACTTTCCGGAGGTTTGACCATCAGGGCCGTCAATTTTCAAACCTAAAAGAAGGGAAGCCGGTTTATTACCTTTAAAAGATATTCCACCGACATAAGCTTCAATTACCTGCTCGATTTTCGTTTTCAACCAGTAGGTGGATTTTCGCGGTCCGGGGATATAAGGGCTGTCGCCTTTTTTGGCCACAATACCCTCCATTTTATATGCCCTGACTGTTTGCAGAAGCAAATCCCCATTTTCATAACTAGGCGTAACGTGTATCCGTTCATTCTTATCCAGCACGTCCATAAGCATCTCCTGCCGCTTTTCCCAGGGACACTTTAAAAGCCATTTACCGTTAAGATACAATAAATCGAAGAGCATGTAAAAAACAGGTACATTTTTTTCCATCAAAACAACACTACCGGGTGCAGCGCGTTCTCTTTGCATCACAGCAAAAAAGCTGGGGCGGCCATTGTTTAGTGCTATCATCTCCCCATCCAGGATAAAACTTTTCCCCCTGACAAGTTCAGGTAGTACCGCCAACTCCGGATAAAGGGTTGTTTTGTTTTTTAGACTCCTCCCCTGCAGATGAACGTTACCATTTTCCCCAAATGCAAGTATGCGCACACCGTCCCATTTTACCTGGTAGAAAAAACCGGGATCCTCCCGCAAGACCTTGCTGGTCTTTGGTTCCATGGGTACTATTTTTTGTTGAAACAAATTATTTCCCGCTGTCATTTTTTGGCAACCGTTGCCTTTTCTTTGCGTGAGGAAAGCTTTCTGTTACTATCCCTTTTTCCGGCTTTTTCCGTTTTTTCCCGGGATTTTTTTACACTGGCCTGCAATGCTTCCAGTAAATCGACCACTTTTTCCCTCTCCGGAGAGGGAGCGACAGCAATTTCCTTACCTTCCACTTTGGCTTGAATCACATCTAAAAGCTTATTTCTGTAGCTGTCCTTATATTTTTCCGGCTCAAAGGACGTTGACAGGTTCAAAATAAGCTCTTTAGCCATAACGAGTTCTTTTTCCCGTACTTCCAAACCTTTCGGCAGATCAGGCAGATCCTGTACAGAACGCACTTCATCGGGATAAAACATCGTGGATAGGGATAAAACTTCTTTATAAGTTCTTACAACCGCCATCGATTCCTTGGTCCGCAGGGTAACGGTAGCCAGAGCGATTTTTCCTGTCTCCCGCATAGCCTCCCAGAGCAGCAAATATGGCCTGCCTCCCGGTCCGTCAGGCGCAAGGTAATAGCTGTTCTGGAAATATACGGGGTCAATCTCCTCAAGCTGTATAAAATCCTGTATTTCAATTAGCCTTTCTTTTTCCCCGGCTGCTGCATCTATTTCCTCTTCACTCAGCACTACAAAGCGCCCTCTTTCGTATTCATAACCGCGAATAATTTCTTCCCAGGGAACCTCAGTTTTACAAGTGCTGCACACTTTCTGGTATTCCAGCGGAGTATGGCAGGGAGCGTGCAAGTAACGAAATTTCAAATCTTTTTTCTCGGTTGCTGCAAAGAGGCGTACCGGTATATTTACCAGGCCAAAGCTTATAGAACCTTTCCACATGGCTCTCAAAATAATACCCCCTCTGCCCTTATTATCTCCGGCAGAAGGGGTCTATACACAAAACATTACTGAATACTTGCCTCGCTTCCTAAAGAGGAACATTACAGGCTTTGCTCAAGAATGCTGCTCAGTTCCTCCTTGTTTCTGAAACCAACTATGGTTTCCACCGGCTCCCCGTTTTTAAAAAGCATCATGGTGGGAATGCTCATTATACCATAACGGGAAGCGATATCGGCATTTTCATCGACATTGACCTTCACAACCTTGACCTTTCCCTCATAATCAGCGGCAATCTTCTCCAGAACCGGCGCAACCATCCTGCAGGGTCCGCACCAGGATGCCCAAAAATCTACCAGTACCGGTTCGCCGGCATTTATTACCTCCTCATTAAATTGCTGAGCGTCTACATCAAGGGGTTTTGCAGTCATTTTTTAACCTGGTTTAATCGAATCAAAGACCAGGCCGCACCTCCTTCCACAAATCATTTTTAATTACTATTCAAGGTACCTGACAGCCATCATAGCTGCAACAGCACCGTCAGCAGCCGCGGTGATTGCCTGGCGCAGGAATTTCCTGCGGACATCTCCGGCTGCGAAAAGCCCTGGTACCGGCGTTTCCATCTCCTCGCTGGTAATAATATAACCCTGTGGATCCGTTTCTACTCCTTTTAAAAAGCTTGTATTGGGAATACGCCCCACGTATAAAAAAACGCCGTCTACAGACAGTTCAGCAGAAGTAGAATCCTTTACGTTTTTGACGATCAACGTTGTCAGGTTCTGGTTCCCTTTAAATTCTGTAACTACGGTATCCCATAAAAATTTCACCTGCGGATGCCCAAGTATTTGTTTTTGAAGCGCAGATACCGCTCTTAATTCGTCCCTACGGTGAATCAGAATCACCTCGCGTGCAAACCTGGTAAGGTAAAGGGCTTCCTTTACAGCCGAGTCGCCCCCTCCGACCACAGCAACTTTTTTCCCGCGAAAAAAGAAACCATCGCAGGTAGCGCAAAAGGATATACCCCTTCCCCGGTACTTTTCCTCCCCGGGAACCCCCAAAAGGCGAGGCGAAGTACCCGTGGCTATGATTAGAGTACGGCTGTAAAAATCACCGCGGGAAGTAGAAACCCTTTTTACATCTCCTTCCGCATCAACTTCTTCAATAGAAGCCGAGGTGATCTCCGCCCCAAAGCGAACGGCTTGCTGCTCTAAAAGCTGCCCGAATTCTGCCCCGCTTATACCCTGGGGAAATCCCGGATAGTTCTCCAGTTGATCTGTAGTAGCTATCTCTCCTCCGGTAACCATTTGTTCCAGAACAAGCGTGCTTAAATTTGCCCGCCCGCCATATATCGCAGCGGTTAAACCGGCAGGTCCCCCACCGAGTATAACCAGGTCATAAATTTTATTATTGCCCGCTTTGGGGTACAACTCAACTACTCCTTTCCGGTCTTTCTTTTTCCATTTATTTTACCAAACGAATCCTTTAAAAGCAAATTAAAGTAATAATAGAAAAATATCTGCAAATCTGCCGCCCTTATATTCAAGATTCAGGGAGATTTATTTTGGTTTTATTTTTCCTTTCTAATAATTTGTGATATAATGGGAAAAGTAAAATAGGTAAAGGAGGATTTATATCCTATGAAAGAAAAGGTCCAAGAAGCATTGCAAAAAATTCGCCCCTCCTTACAGGCAGACGGCGGCGATGTAGTTCTCATCGATGTAGATGATGACGGCACTGTTAAGGTACAGCTTACAGGAGCCTGCGGCGGGTGCCCCATGGCTACAATGACTTTAAAGCAAGGAATTGAACGTCTGCTAAAGAAAGAAGTCCCGGGGGTAAAAGAGGTAGTCTCCGTATAACCTTTTAGATAGACTTCTGTTCCTAAAAGCAGCCTCTCAGAGATAACCCATGCGAGATTTTCAGGAGTTGAAAAGCCGGCCAAAGCTGACCGGTCTTTTCATTTAAGCTAATCATCCTCAGAGGAGGGTCTGCCCGTTATGAACAATCTGTTACTGGTCCGCTATGGAGAAATTGCCCTAAAAGGAAAAAACAGGCCCTTTTTTGAAAAAAAACTGCTCCGGAATATCCAAGATGCCCTCCAGGGCCTGGAGCCTTTTGAAGTTCTCTTTCAACGGGGACGCTATTTTATTAAAATTAATGCAGAAAATTTGCTTCCTGCTCAACGAAAATTGCAAAGAGTATTTGGAATTGTTTCTATCAGCCCGGTTACCCGGTCAAATTTAGATCTTGATGAAATATGCCAAAATGCCCTGCAGCTAATTAAAGATAATTATGTCCCGGGAATGACATTTAAAGTGAGTACCAGCCGTGCCAATAAAAAATTTCCTCATCCCTCACCCGAGGTAAGCAGCTCAGTAGGGGCGTACCTTCTTAAAAGCGGTCTTAATATAAGCGTTGATGTACACCACCCGGAGACTATTGTACATATTGATATAAGGGAAAAGGAGGCCTATCTGTATTCCCGGGTTATCAACGGGTTGGGAGGGCTTCCCGTTGGAGTTACCGGCAGGGGACTTTTATTGCTATCCGGAGGCATAGACAGCCCTGTAGCCGGTTGGCTGGCATTAAAAAGGGGAGTTGAAATCGAAGCCCTTCATTTTCACAGCCCTCCTTTTACCGGGGATGGTGCGTTGAATAAGGTCAGGGACCTGTGCCGTACGCTATCTTCTTATGGAAGGAAAATTACCCTCCACCTGGCTCCTTTTACGGATATTCAAAAGGAACTCCGGTTGAACTGTCCGGAGACAATGGTGATTACGCTCATGCGCAGGGCGATGTTCCGTATCGCAGAAAGGTTGGCTGTGCAGAGAAACATTCCTGTTCTTTATACAGGGGAAAGTCTGGGGCAGGTTGCCAGCCAGACGCTGGAAAACATCGTAGCCATAAACGCTGTGACAAACATTCCGGTTCTTCGGCCATTGATCGGTTTCGACAAAGAAGAGATCATTAATATTGCCCGGAAAATAAACTCCTATTCCGTTTCCATAAGGCCTTTTGAAGATTGTTGTACCCTGTTCGTTCCCCGGCACCCGGTAACCAGGCCTCAGCTAAGCGAGCTTGAAAAGGCAGAAAAAAATATTCCCCTTGAAGAATTAATCGAATACTGCCTGGAGAACATAGAGAGTAGAACTATTTCATCATCCAGTACAGGGGGGCAGGATAATGCGAACGAATGAAGTATACCTTGACAACAGCGCCACTACTCGCCCTTATCCTGAAATAAGCAAAGAAGTACAGCGGATTATGCTCGAAGAATATGGAAACCCCTCTTCCCTGCACCGCAGAGGCAGCGAAGGAGAAAGGCTCCTCCAATCGTCCCGTCAGATACTGGCGGAAATTTTAGACGTCAGTGATAACGAGATAATCTTTACTTCCGGCGGAACAGAATCCAACAATATGGCCATCCTGGGGGTTGCGCGCCGTTATAAGAAGCGCGGCAACCACCTCATCACGACGTCTATTGAGCACTCTTCAGTTTTAGAACCTTTTAACCAGCTGGAAAAAGAAGGTTTTGAGGTCACCTACCTTATCCCGGACAATAAAGGAATCGTAAGCCCTGAAAAAGTAGCCGAAGCCCTTACTTCGCGGACTATTCTGGTAAGTATTATGCATGTAAATAACGAAATAGGCTCTATTCAGCCCATCTCCCAAATTTCAGCGGCCCTTCAAGGCAGAAATCCGGATATTGTTTTCCATGTGGACGCGGTACAATCTTTTACCAAGCTTCCCCTATCTCCAAATGACCAGGGCATCGATATACTCAGTATAAGCGCCCATAAATTCCACGGCCCCAAGGGAGTAGGGGCTCTTTACCTGCGGGAGGGGATTTTACTGGAACCGCTTACAAGGGGCGGAGGCCACGAAAAGGGGTTAAGGCCGGGGACTGAAAACACGCCCGGCATATGGGGGATGGCTTTAGCAGCAAAACTCAGTTACGAAAACCGGAAAGAAAAGATGGAGATACTGCAATCTTTAAAGGAACGGTTTATCACTTCTCTGGAAAGGGAACATCCCTGGATCAGGTTAAACGGCCCCGGTAAAGAAGAAGGAGCCCCCCATATCTTTAATATTTCCTTTCCAGGCCTCAAGGGTGAAGTGGTGCTGCATGCCCTGGAGGAACACGGCATCTACGTATCTACGGGGTCGGCCTGCCATTCCAACGCGAATAGTCCAAGCCACGTCCTGCAAGCCATAAAACTGGATAAAGAATCGCTGGAAGGAGCCATACGTTTCAGCCTCTCTCACTTAAACACCCGTGAAGAGATAGAATACGCTATCACCAAAACTATCTCCGTTGTTTCCGGGCTAAAAAAATTCTTCCAGCTAACCCGTTAGTATTCAAATAAAAGAGCAAATAAGGCAAATGGAATCAAATAGAGCCATATAGAATAAGGCCCGGATAACATTTCCTCTTGCATGAAAGCTCCAGCTTAAACTCGGAAGAAGCTAAACCAAAAATATGTATCTTACCTTTTTTCTTCCTCATTCCCCTGTTATTTGCATTTATTCAATTTTCGAACCATTTAAATTTCACCGGGGTTATTTTTATTTATCTACAGATCCGTTATAATTAGTACATCTATATTGAAAAAGAGGAGGATTTAGATGGTTTATAGAATATATAACTTCAACCCTGGACCTGCAACGCTCCCATTGCCGGTTTTAGAAAAGGTTCAAAAGGAGTTATTGAATTATCGTGGTACCGGCATGTCCATCCTGGAAACCAGCCACCGCTCAAAAGAATTCGGAGAGATTGTTGAGGCTGCGGAAAAACAACTGCTTGAGCTCTATCAGCTTTCCGAAGATTACCGGGTGCTTTTTTTACAGGGAGGAGCCAGCCTCCAGTTTGCCATGGTGCCTTTGAATTTCCTTTCCCCGCAAACATCAGCGGACTACATTATAACGGGCAGTTTTGCTACAAAGGCATATGAAGAAGCTGAAAGAATCACTCAAGTTAATATCGCCGCCAGTACAAAAAATAACAACTACCGTAATATTCCCCGTCAGGAAGAAATAAAATTCAGCCCTTCTTCCGCTTATGTACATTTAACTTCCAACAACACCATCTACGGAACCCAGTGGCAATACATACCCGATTGCGGGGAAATACCGCTTGTGGCGGATATGTCAAGTGACATTCTTTCCCGCAAGATAGAGATGAACAAATTTTCACTGGTTTATGCCGGAGCGCAGAAAAACCTTGGGCCCGCTGGTATTACAGCCGTAATAATAAAAAAAGAGATGCTTGAAAAGGCTTCCGAAACAATACCTGCAATGCTCAGTTATAAAGTACACGCTAAGGCTAAATCCCTGTACAACACTCCTACTACCTTTGCTATTTATATACTGGAACTGGTGCTGCAGTGGATAAAAGAAAAAGGAGGCCTTCAAGCAGTAGAAAATACTAACAGGGAAAAATGCAGCCTGATCTACCGGGTAATCGATAAAAGCGGGGGATTTTACCGCGGACATGCCGCGCCGGAAGACCGTTCCATGATGAATGTAACCTTCCGTTTGCCTAACGATGATCTTGAAAAAGACTTTGTAGAAGGAGCCGCAAAAGAGGGCCTGTCCGGGCTTAAGGGGCACCGTTCGGTTGGAGGTATCAGAGCATCCATATACAATGCCATGCCCCTTGAAGGATGCGAAGCGCTTGCACAGTTCATGGAGGATTACCTTAAAAGAAATGGATAAGAGGTGATTAAATGTTATCGCGCAAGGCTTTCCATATTACCCCCTCGCCAACGCTGTCCATAGATGCACAGGCCAAACGGATGAAGAGCGAAGGGAAGGATATCATCGGCTTTGGCGCCGGTGAACCTGATTTTGACACTCCTGCGCATATTAAAGAAGCTGCTATAAAGGCAATTAAAGAAAATTTTACCCGCTATACTCCCGCCAGCGGTATACCGGAACTAAAAGAAGCAATATCAGAAAAAATTTATAAAGAAAGCAGCCTGACCTACAAACCGGAGCAAATTGTCGTCAGCAACGGAGCCAAGCATTCCCTGAACAATGTCCTTGCCGCACTTTTAAACGATGGAGACGAAGTAATTATACCTTCACCCTACTGGGTAAGTTATCCCGAACTTGTAAAACTCAACGGGGGAACCCCGGTAATTGTAGATACAAAACAAGAATACAACTATAAGCTTAAAGGTCCTGAGCTGGAAAAGAACCTTTCACCCAGAACAAAAGCGCTCATCCTGAACAGCCCGTCCAATCCGACCGGCCAGGTTTATACCAGAAATGAACTGGAGGTAATTGCCTCCCTTGCCGTTAGATACAATTTTTACATAATCTCCGATGAGGTGTACGAAAAGCTTGTCTATGACGGTAAGGAGCATATTACCATAGCTTCCCTGGGAGAAGATATCCAAAATTTAACGATAATTGTAAATGGAGTTTCCAAAACTTACGCCATGACAGGCTGGCGGATTGGCTATACAGCCTCGGAACCTGAACTGGCGGCAGCCATGTCCGGCATTCAAAGCCATACCACATCCAACCCTAACTCAATAGCTCAAAAGGCAGCCTGTGCAGCACTTAGCGGGCCCCAGGAATGTGTTGAAGAAATGCGTAAGGAATTTGAAAAACGTAAAAATTATATGGTAGATCTTATTAAAGAGATACCATTAATCAATTGCATCGATCCAAAGGGAGCCTTTTACCTCTTTTTAAACATAGCAGAAACATTTAATAAAAAGTTCAGGGGTATCCCTGTAGAAAGCGGCAATAAGTTCGCTTCCCTGCTGCTGGAACACTACCTGGTAGCGCTTGTTCCTGGGGAAGCCTTTGGAGCGCCTGACTATGTACGCGTCTCTTATGCCACGTCCATGGAAAACATCTCCAGCGGGCTGGAGCGTATTAATTCTTTTCTTCGAGAACTTATATAATATTAAATTGCTTTTTATTCCATCTCTGAAAACAAAATTCCGTTTTTAGCGAAATTCTCTCGTTTCATTTCCCTGATAATTATATGCACGGTTTCGGGTTTGCAATTAAGGGTTTCGGATATCACATCCGTAACCCCTTTTATCATTTTTCTTTTTTGTTCAATGGTTCTACCTTCCAGCAATTCTATCTGAATAATAGGCATGAGAAAACCCCTTTCCAAAATTATTATTAATCAAGAAATACTAAAAACCCCTGAGCTGAACATCTTTTATATAATCCCTGCACTTATTAGCCAGTTTAGCCGCTCTTTCCCGATTAAAGGTTTTTACACTATTAAGGGAAGAATCAATCAACCCTTTACTGGGATGAAATTGCTGCAGAACATATTTTCGACACCCGTCGAGCTCCCTGGCAATCTCCAATACATCCTTCTCTTCTAAAAGTCCTGGAACAACTGTTGTCCGAAATTCATAATCCAGGGTACTGCTTCTCAGCAAATTAATCGTTTCTGCTATTGTCGAATAATATCCTTCTTTTCCGGTAATAAGCGGATATTTGTGCGGCGGCCCCTTGATATCTACAGCAATATAATCCAGTAGTTCTTTTTGTAAAAGAATGTCGATCTTTCGCGGGCTTGTCCCGTTGGTATCAAGTTTAACCTTAAATTTTTTCCTTTTCGCCCGTATTGTAAAATCCACCAGATCCTCTTGCAGGGTAGGTTCCCCTCCGGAAATACAGATCCCGTCCAGTAAAGGGCCTTTAATCGCAAGAAATTTAAATATCTCCACTTCCGGTACCGGTGGAAGGAAAGTCGGGTTAAGAACCAGATCTTTATTGTGGCAATAGCGGCAGCGCAGATTGCAACCCCCGACAAATATTGTTAAACATATCTCACCCGGGAAATCTATAAAACTGATCTTTTGAACACCTCTGATATCCAATCCTTTCTCACTCCACCCCAAGTACCTCCGTTAGAACCTGAGAATCTGTACTATAATTCATTTTCTTGCAACGGCTCCCTCTTCCAGAGAACAGCCCTGGCAAAAGTACGGCTGGTTTCCTTGATTACTACCTGAACTTCTTCGCCTACCAGCCCCCCCGCACCTTCAATGTCCAGGATATATCCGTGCAGTCTGGCAATACCATGCCCCGGATTTGAGCTATGGGGTTCTTCAACCGTAACCCGGTAAATGCCCCCCTCTTCAACAGGGAGGGCGTGCCTGGCAACCTCATGCAGCCGGCCTGACATCAAAATATTATATTTTTCTACATGAAGGTTATCCGAACCGCGTATAAATATATTTTTCCCGGTATCCGACTCCAGCTTCTTCAGGTAAAGCCCCCCGCTCCCGATAAGCAAAGCGGCAACCTCGCTGTTCGTCTCTATTAAAACCGCTTCTACCTCCCGGCGGTTTAATATTTTCCTTAATTCCCTCTCCACCTTGTTGCTAACTGCCTCAGGAGAGAGAACCTTCCCTTTGCCATGGCAATAGGAACACGGTTGCTGCATGGCAGCGGAAATACCCTGCCTGACCTTTTTCCTGGCGATTTCAACCAGCCCGAGAGAAGTAATGCCGAGAACCTGGCTCTTGGTACGATCCATATTCATCTTTTGCTTAAGCTTCTCCAGAACCTGTTGGCGGTGCTCCTGCGTATTCATATCAATAAAATCAACAATTATAATTCCGCCGATATCTCTTAAACGAATTTGCCTGGCGATCTCTTCAGCAGCCTCAAGGTTCGTTTTTAAAATTGTCTCCTCCAGATTGCTTTTTCCCGTGTATTTCCCGGTATTTACATCTATTACCGTCAGCGCTTCGGTATCATCAAAGACCAGATACCCTCCACACTTTAACCAAACCATACGGCTTATTGAACGTTCAATCTCCTCTTCAATATTAAAGCGTTCAAATACCGGTTCTTTTTTTTGGTAATAAATTACCCTGTTTATTAAATGCGGAGAGATGCAACCGATTATCTTCAGCACCTTGTGGTATTCCTGTTCGTCATCAATGATCAACTGGCTGATGCGATCATTAAACAGATCGCGTACTATGCGATAAACAAGGGCTATATCTTTATGCAGTAATACTGGTGATTTTTCTTTTTTATAAAGGTTTATTATCTTTTCCCAGAGCCTTAATAGAAACTGAAGATCATTACTGAGGCTTTCCTGATCAGCACCTTCGGCGGCCGTTCTTACAATTAAGCCCACCTCCGGAGGCCTTAACTCTTCCATTAATTTCCTAAGCCGTTCCCGTTCTTCCTGAGATTCAATTCGCCTTGATACGCCAACATAATTCAAACCCGGCATTAGAACCAGATAGCGCCCGGGCAGGGTAATATGTCCGGTTAGACGCGCTCCTTTGCTGCCAAAGGAGTCCTTCATAACCTGGACTAAAACTTCTTCCCCTGCATGCAAGAGCTGTTGGATGGTGGCTCTACCTTCCACCCTCTCCTCACCCCTGGGATGAGGGATGTCGTCGACATAAAAAAAGGCATTTCTTTCTTCACCAATATCCACAAAAGCCGCCTGCATACCGGGCAAAACATTCTCCACCCTGCCTTTGTAAATATTACCGACCAAACGTTGATGTAATGGCCGTTCAACATATAACTCCATAACTTTTCCATCTTCAAGCAAAGCAACTCTTGTCTGTTTATAATCACAATTGATAATAATTTTTTGATCCATAATAATACCTCATTCCAGATACTCCGAGGGGGATAGACCTTCCGGCGTTTTAAATCGGTTATTATACATAACAAATAAATCCTTCCGGAAGATTTTAATTTTTGTCCTGCCCCCGCTATCCCCCAACGGTAAGAGACTCATTATTTCCTGCGGCCGCGTTCCCCCTTTATTTCCGGTAGCCAGAAGCATGAAAAGTACTCCCTTTTCGCCTTCAAGTTTCTTCATACTCAAAAGGTAGATAAAAGGCCTGATATTAAGTGTTTTCTTATCTTTTTTGCCTTTACGCTCCAGCAATACTGTATCCGCGCTTATAATATCATGCAGAGCCTGTTCCAGATCAGGTGAAACAGGCGAAAAAAGAACCTTATAGAGGGCAGCCCCAACCGTTGCAGAAAGAGGAGGCCGATTCAGGTCAACCTGCCTTATTTTATGAACCTTTAGCCCGGCAGGAAGCTGCATATTTAAGGATTCACTGATTTTATCCGTTTCCCAGGGCTCTTTTAAATAAAGATCCAGATATTCATTTTCCCCTTCAATGCCAACTGCCAGCGGTGCAGCAAAAACAAATTTCGGCTGGGGATTATAGCCTTTACTGCAGGCAATTGGAATACCGGCACGCCTTGCGCTGCGGACAAAAGTTCGCAGCAGGTCCAGATGGGAGATAAATCTCAGATCTCCCCTCTTGGAAAAAGTTAAGAGATAGTGGTACATCCCGCTTCACCCACCTGAATAGGACAATTTTCCAGTCCGCAGCCTGCACATCCGTTTTTACGGCAATCGCCGGTATTTTTTTCTTCAAGGGCTTTTTTATATTCACTGATTAAAAAATGCTTCGATACTCCGGTCGAAATATGGTCCCAGGGCAGGGGAGCGGAAGTTTCAGGATGAAAATATGCATAATATTCCGGTTCTATCCCTTCTTTTTTAAACGCTTCTTCCCAGAGAGAAAAATCAAAACTGTCGCTCCAGGCATCCAACCGGCTTCCCATCCTGAAAGCTCTTTCCAAAACAGGGGCAAGACGCCTGTCTCCCCGGGCAAAAACAGCTTCAAGAAAGCTCATCCCGGCTTCATGCCAGGTGAAATCTACCCCTTTTACCCCCCTGAGGCTTTGGCGCAGCAATTCCTGGCGTTCCTTAATCAGTTTTAGATCGAGCTGTGGTTCCCACTGAAAGGGTGTATGAGGTTTGGGGACAAAAGTTGAAGCGCTGATAATTACTTTAAATGGGCGCCTTTTGCTTTTAACCGTTCTGCGCAACCCGCTTATTTTTCTTGCCAGCCCGGCTATTTCCCGGAGATCTTCTTCGGTTTCTGTGGGAAGACCAATCATAAAATAAAGCTTAATATGCGACCTCCCTGCTTTAACCGCCTGGGCTGCAGCCTCCAGGATTTCATCTTCAGTCACTTGCTTGTTAATCACATTTCTTAAGCGCTGTGAACCAGCCTCAGGAGCAAAAGTAACACCGCCTGTCCTGTTGCGCTGCACCTTATCCGCCAGTTTCAGGGCAAAAACATCTGCTCTCAGTGAAGGGAGGGACAAACTAACATCTTGTTGTTGAAATTGATCCTGAAGCTCATCAATCAGCTTTTCTATCTGCGAATAATCACTGCTGCTCAAAGAGGATAAGGACAGTTCCTCATAGCCTGTATTATCGATAATTGCACCTGCAAGCTCCTTTAATTTATTTAAAGAACGCTCACGAACAGGCCGGTAAGTAAAACCTGCCTGGCAAAAACGGCATCCCCTGGAACATCCCCGAAACAGCTCCAGGGTTGCCCGGTCGTGAACTACCTCCATGTAAGGCACAACAAAAGATTCAGGATAAAAGGCATTCTCCAGATCGACAACAGTCCTCTTTTCTATACATAAAGGGACGTTTTCTTTTAGAGGTCTCATATTGGAAAAATTTCCCTGGGAATATACAGGTTCATAAAAGCCAGGGACATATATCCCCGGGATTCGAGCAATTATTTCAAGAAAATCCTCCCTCTTGCCGCGGCCTTTATCTTTCCAGGAAGCATATTCACGGAGTATTTCCGGCAATACCTCCTCACCATCGCCAAGAACAAAAAAATCAAAAAAAGGTGCCAGGGGTTCAGGATTTAAAGCTGTCGGCCCGCCACCAAGGATAAAGGGATCAGCCTCTTTTCTCTCGGAGCTGTACAAAGGAATGCCGCCCAGATCGAGCATATTTAAAACAGCAGTATAACTCAACTCGTATTGCAAACTAAAACCCACGAGGTCAAAGTTTTGCAGAGCAGTATTGCTTTCAAGGCTGAAAAGAGGTAAATTTTCCCCCCTCAATATTTCTTCCATATCGGCACCGGGAGCAAAAACTCTTTCAGCATAAACATCAGGCAACCTGTTAGCCAGCGCATAGAGAATTTTTAGCCCGAGATGGGACATCCCTACCTCATATAAATCCGGAAAGGCCAGCGCCAAATGAACCTTAACCTGCCCGGGGTTTTTAAATACGGCATTTACTTCCTTCCCTAAATACCTGGCAGGTTTGCGAACTCTTTCCAGAAGGTCTCCTAAATAATGATTTGACAACCGGATTCAGCCTCATTTACAAATTTGTTCCTAATGTATATTCTAGCCCAAACCGCTTTTGATAAATCCCGATCATTGTAAACGTTTGCTTTAATATTCGTCACGAAAAAGGAAATTCCTGTTTGAATATAACTATTTCCGCAATGCTCCCTTCAAAGTAATATTCATACCTTTCTTTAGCGCAGCCTCTAATAACTGACTTTCCGTTAGTATATCCAGAGCACGGCATGTCCTGTTAAGGACTATTACCTGGTGATATCTGCCCGGTTTAAAATGTTTTAATACCTCAAGTAGCGTTGTATTCTCCAGAGCAACAAGCTGCTCGCTTTTTAAAACATAATTTTTTCGCAGTGCCTTTTCTTTGCGCAATAGATAGCGTAAAAAAGTATATATGGCTGTTTTTTGCTCACGCCCTGCAGCGTAGTATAGAAATATCCCCATCAAAGACAGCGAAAGATGCAAATAATCCTGGCAAGCCAGCAGCAGGCCAGCCACAAATAAAAGCGCTCCCAGCAGCTTGCCGCTGGATACTGTTAACTCCGTAGCCCTGTAAATTCCAATTTTCGGAGTTAATAAAGCCCTGAGAACCCGGCCTCCGTCGAGGGGGAGGCCGGGAAACAAGTTAAATGCAAAGAGAAAAAAATTTGCATTAAGTAAGAAATTTATCAAGGAACGATCAAGAAAAAGAGAGAATTTGTACAGGCCTTGGCTATAGTTTAACAAAAAAATAAAAACGACGAGATTGAACAGCGGCCCCACCCCGGCAACAATTAACTCTTTTTTGGGATGAAGCTCAAGGGGGTTTGCCAGATAACCTGCCCCCCCGAAGGGCAACAGTTCGATTCTATGAATATTTAACCCATATGCCCTGGCGGCAAGGGTATGCGTCAATTCATGGCCTAAAACAAGAACAAAAAGAAAAAGGGTTTGAACCGGAAACCCCGCTAAAATCCAAAGAAAAATAAAAAGCAAAAAATAGGGGTGAACTGAAATCTCCAGCCGTTTAAATTTTACCACGCTCCAGCCCAAAACAAAACCCCTTTCCCCACAGTTCTTTCTCCATCATTCTTCTATAATCAAAGGAAGGGGGTCAACAGGTTCACCCTTTTCCCTTACCTCAAAATATAGTGACGACCTGCCCTCCCGAGGATTGGGCTTGATTTCGGCAATAACCTGCCCCTGTTTTACTTCATCACCTTCCTGAACAAAAACTTGGCTGAGGTATCCATAACACGTCTCCATTCCACCGGGATGTCCCAGCAACAGGTAAAACTTGTAGTAGGGGTGCTCATTTATTTCTTTTACATATCCCGCAGCCGAAGCTCTGACCTGCTTATTCCCGGGAGCGCTCATGACCAGGCCGTAGCACATTTCTTCCCTCTGCAAATCCGGGTTAAAATTTATACCAAAAGACTTCTCCAATTCTCCTTCAAAAGGTGTAATAAAACCGGGTTTGACTTCATTGCTACCGTCAGGTGCTATGACAGCGGTGGTAAGACCTGATTCCGGATCCCCTTCCCACAGGCCCCGGATTACCGGCAACGCCTCCCGGCCAATCTCAACAAAATCCATCTGCCATGTTGTAATATACTGGATTTTTTCCATAACCGCTGCCGAAAAAGGCAGTTTTATTAAAGAAAAAAGAAAGATAATTATTACCGTTAATACTGCCAGAGTTATCTTAAAAAGCAAAAAACTGTGCATATTTCTTAAAAAAGAAACTGGAAAGGATTCAAATAATGAGAGATTATTTCTTTCTAGCTCATCAGAAAACCATCTGTCCCGCTCCTTTTCATGAGAATATTCCTCTAAACGGTTTCTCAGATCAGAAGAAGGGACATTTCTTCTTTTTTTATTCAAGAACATCTTTGTACCCTCCCAGGATAGCACTGCATGTACATATATATTCCCGGGGGTATCAATTTATGCTAAAATTGAATCTTATGCCGCCGCATGCCTACATTGAGTACGATCCCAATGGAGAGCATATTTACGACCATGGCATTGCTCCCGTAACTCATAAAAGGAAGCGGTATTCCGGTAACCGGCATAATGCTTAAAGTCATACCGATATTCACCAGTATCTGAAATACCAGCATGACAGCAACACCGATACAAATATAAGCCCCGAAGGTGTCCTTGGAATAAGTACCGATTTTAAGTATCTGGTAGATGAGAAGGAAATATAAAAACAGCAGGACAACAGCCCCTAAAAAACCAAGCTCCTCACCCAGTACAGAAAAAATAAAATCCGTGTAAGGTTCGGGTAAAAACCGTAAACCTGCCTGCGTACCTTGATAAATGCCCTTACCGGTCAACCCCCCGGATCCAATCGCGATCATCGACTGCTTAAGCTGATAACCGTATCCCAGCGGATCAAGCTCGGGATTAAAAAAAACCACAAGACGCATTTTTTGGTAAGGCAAAAGCCGGGGCCACAAAAAAGGTAGAAGAGCAAGGCCGGCGCATATCACAGGTAATAAATACCTCCAGGATACCCCTGCAAAATATAGCATACCAAAAAAAATAACAATAAATACCAATGCCGTCCCCAGATCAGGCTGCAAAAAAATCAAGATCATCGGGACTATCACGTGTGAAAAAAAACCCAGCACGCTGGGAAAGCTATTCAGTTTATCTTCATAATCCAGCAGCAGGGCAGCAAGGGTGATAATAATAATGAATTTCGATAACTCCGACGGCTGGAAATCGAAAACGATTAAATCTATCCAGCGATAGGCCCCTCCACCGTCCTTGCCTATAAAAAGAACCAGGCCCAAAAAAACCAGATTACAGGCATATAAATACCATGACCAGCGATAAAAATTTATGTAATCGATACAAATAACAACGATCAGCGCGGTTATTCCCAGAGACATTCCGATTATCTGCTTCCTGACATAATAAAAAGAATCATCTAAACCCATACCCTGCGTTGCGGAGCTGATAACCAGCAGGCCATAAAGGCAAAGGATAAACATTATGATCAGAAGCTGATAATTTAAATTCTTTAAAAGGCGGCGATCAATCATTCAGAATAACTTCCTTCCTGGAACTATCAAAAGGCGTATTACCCTCCAGGCCACCAAAATAGTGCTCCACAATTTTACGGACAATTGGAATCGATGTGCTTCCGCTTGATTCTCCATGCTTTATAATAACAGCAAAGGCAATTTCAGGGTCCTCCAGCGGGGCGTAACCCGCAAAAAGGCTGTGTGAGGGAATAGCGCCATCCTTGCCGACAACCTGTGCTGTACCTGTTTTTCCGGCTACCCACACCGGCAAATCCGCCAGGAGAACACCCGTTCCCCCGGGCCGCGTAACCAGGGACATTCCTTCCCGGATTATTTCCCAGCTGGTATCTTTCGCTTCCATGTAAGAGAGAACCTCGGGTTCAGCTATCATTACTGTGGAACCCTCACTGTCAACAACCTTTTCTACCAGATAAGGGCGGTAGTGGATACCGCCATTGGCGATCATAGCAACATAATTAGCCAACTGCAGCGGCGTTATACTATGGAAACTCTGACCAATGGACGCATCCATCGTCTCAGCGGGATACCAGGGCTCATTCTGATACAGCTTGCTCTTAAATTCCCGGCTGGCCACAATGCCGCTTTTTTCGCCAAAGATATCTTTTAAACCCACCACACTGCCAAAACCAAACTGACGAGAATAATATGCTAAAGTGTCGATCCCCTGGCGCAGGCCCATTTCATAAAAAAAAATGTTGCAGGATCTTTGTATAGCCTCCAGGATATTCAGTGATCCGTGGGCACGTCCATGATAACAGGATTTGGTTGCCCCGTAGCGCGTCACTGTTCCACCACAGTAAACCCGTTCAGTTTTTGAAATGAGGCCGCTTTCGAGTGCGCCCATTGCTGTTACCATTTTAAAAGTTGAACCAACGGGATAATGTTCCTCTATTGCTTTGTTAACAAGAGGTCGATAGGGATTATCCACAAGCTGGGGAAAATCCAGGCGAAAAGTGTTTAGATCATAGGAGGGAATACTGGCCATAGCGAGTATTCGTCCGCAGCGGGGATCAAGGACCACCGCTGCAGCCTCACCCGCGTACTGGTTCCCTTCAGATTGCAAACCCTCAATCACTTCTACAAGCGATTGCTCAATCACTTGTTGCAGCTTCAGGTCCAGCGTTATAAATAGATTGTTTCCCGGGACGGGCTCCACCCTTTCAAACTCCCTGATGGCCTGGCCTGTAGAATTAACTTCCACCTGCACACCGCCGTCTTTTCCTCTTAGAAAAGGTTCCCAGGCCAGCTCAAGCCCCGACTGTCCTACCAGTTCTCCGGGTTGGTACTCATATCCCAGCTCAGCCCAGTATTCCTTAATCCAGTCCTGCACAGTCCCCTCCCCCATATAGCCGAGTATATGGGAGGCGCTACATCCATAATTATAGTTCCGAATAGGTTGGACCTCAATCAGAACGCCGGGAAGTTCCAAGCGCCTTTCTGCTATTTTTGATACTATTTCAATATCAACGTCTGCCTTTAATCTCACCGGCAGGTAACGGCGGTAATTCTGCAGTTCAATTTTTTCATTTATTTCCTGCTCGTCCATTTCAAGCAGCCTTGAAAGGTAGGAGATCGTTTCATCGCTGTAACCGCTGCCGAGATCAACCAGCGATACAGTAAAGCCGGGCCTGTTTGTAACCAGCTGCTCTCCTTTTCTATCATAGATCTCCCCCCGGGGGGCAGTAACAGGCATAATTCTCAAACGGTTGTTTTCAGCCCTGTTCCAGTAATAATCATACCTGATTATCTGCAGGTAAGCCAATCTGGAAGATAGAATAATAAATATTAAAACTACAAGGGTGATGAAAACCCTGATTCTTCTTAGCATTGCTTTGCTCATCCGTCTCAACCTTTATAACATAAGTGTCATATGAATTATTTTAGCTTGAATTATTTAAAGGAGGGATAAAAGAATTGCTTTTGTTCGGCCCGGTAAAACAATGGATACAGAAACAGCGTTAAAATAAAATGATAGATAGCTTTTGGGAGAAACAACTTTTCCAGGGAATAATAGAACCCGGTTTCAATACCCCAAAAAAAATCTGAGAGGAAAAAAACGATAATCTCATGAAGAAAGGTTGCAAAAAACACTGTTATCATGGGCCCTATGATCTGATCCCGGTATATTTCCCTGGATGCCGCTCCAGCCAGGATAGCAACAAGCATCTTCGACAGTGTAAAAAAACCAATGGCGGGTCCAAAGAATAAATCCTGAAAGAGGCCGGCAATTAACCCTACTATAAGTCCCCTGTTTTCACCCCAGAGAAATACAAGGCAGATTACCGCTATCAGCAGCAAATCGGGAATGATGCCCCCATCAAGAAATAATGACAGAAAAGAACCCTGTAAGACAATGATAATAATAAAGATGAAGATCACAATAAGGTAAGGAACGGCATGTGATTTATTATTCAGGTAAGCTCCCTCCAAAATATTATTATTAAGCAGGTTTAATAAAACTACCGTTGTACAACCCGGTAAAAGGGATTATGTTCCGGATAATATTTCGCCTTCATCATCTTCCCCGTCTTCGCCCCCATTTTCTGCTTCATCTGTTTCTACTTCTGTTTCATTATCCGGTTCATCTTCTGGTCCACCGGATATTTCATTATTATATTCAATAACGATAAACACCTCTTCAAGGCGGTTAAAATTAACGGCCGGCTCAACAAGCGCCTGCTGCAGCAAACCGTACTGATCCTTTTCAACTTCTGTTACATGACCTATAACCAGCCCCCTGGGGAATACGTCCCCCAGGCCTGAGGATATAATAACATCACCTTTCTGGATATTAGCATCCGGGGGTAAATTTACCATCCTTAGAAATTCGCTTTTCTCGGGATATCCCTCTACTATACCTATAGAGCCGGGCTCCCTGGAACGCTGGACAAGCGCACTTACCGCCCGGCGCGAATCCGTCAGCATTAAAACCTGGGAAGAGTTTTTGGAAGCATAATATATACTTCCAACCAGCCCCTGGGAAGTAACAACAGCCATATCTTTTTTTACGCCATCGTCATAGCCTTTGTTAATGGTGATTGTCTCAAACCAGTAGCTGGGATCCCTTGCTATAACCTCTGCAGGTAAAAGAGAGTATTCTACACTGCTTTCAAAACCGAGCATTTCTCTTAAACGGTGGTTTTCTTTTTGCAGTTCCAGTAATTTATAGCTCAGGTTATCCCTTTCGGCAATCTTTTCCCTGAGCATCTCGTTTTCTGCCAGAACCCTTTCATAGTCAAACATCCCCTGAAAAAAACAATAAGTTTTCCGGCCGATCCTAGAAAAAAACCCCTGCACTGGTGATAGACCTGTTAACAATAGATCTTCTGCAAAGGTATAGTGAGAACGAAATACTCCTGTATAATAGATCATGGAAAGCAATACAATGACTAACCCTAATAATCCTATCACCTTCCGGGTAGTTTGATTCAACCCCAACACCCTTACATTAATTTATCTAAAAAGACCTCTTCGGAGTAACGGATACTCTTTTCAGAAGTTCTATAGCTGTCAATGCTTTACCCGTTCCAAGAACGACGCAATCAAGAGGATTTTCAGCCAGGTATACCGGCATACCTGTTTCCTTAATAATGAGTTTGTCCAATCCTTTTAGCAGAGCGCCTCCGCCGGTCATTACGATACCTTTCTCCATAATATCTGCAGCCAGCTCCGGAGGGGTCCTTTCCAATGTAATTTTGATCGTATCCAGGATAGCTGATACCGGCTCCATCAGCGCAGATTGAATCTCCCAGGAACTAATGCTTAATATCTTCGGCAAACCGTTCACCAGGTCTCTTCCCCGGATCTCAAGGCTTTCTTCTTCATCAAGCCGGCATGCAGAACCTATTCTTATTTTTACTTCCTCTGCGGTGCGTTCGCCAATCATCAAATTGTAGGTTTTTTTAATATAATTGATTATTGCTTCATCCATCTCGTCCCCACCGACACGGATTGACTGGCTGTTCACGATACCCCCCAGAGATATTACCGCAACTTCCGAAGTACCTCCGCCTACATCTACGATCATACTCCCTGTTGGTTCTTCAACAGGCAGGCCTGCTCCAATAGCAGCGGCCATCGGTTCTTCAATTAGAAAAGCCTCTTTTGCACCGGCCTGCTTGGTAGCATCCAATACCGCTCTTTTCTCCACTTCCGTTACACCTGAAGGAACGCAAACTACGACTTGAGGCAGAAAAAGCGCCCTCCGGCGGTAAGATTTTGCGATAAAATGACGCAACATGATTTGTGTTACGTCAAAATCAGCAATAACCCCGTCTTTCATGGGTCTGATAGCTATAATATTGCCGGGTGTACGCCCGATCATCCTTTTTGCCTCTTCCCCTACAGAAAGAATGGCGCCCGTATCCCTGCGTATGGCCACAACAGAAGGTTCACGCAACACAATCCCTTTGCCCTTGACATATACCAAAGTATTGGCGGTACCCAGATCTATGCCAATATTCCTGGAAAACAAACCTGCAAGAAATGCCATGTATGGCTTTCCCCTTTCTTTTCACCATTTTTTGCCCTGTAGAATTATATCAAACCTTATAAAGCTGGCACAAGATGATATATTTT
>JAAYOY010000136.1 GCA_012520035.1 Bacillota bacterium | reverse complement strand
GGGTTATGAGCCCGACGAGCTACCGAACTGCTCCACCCCGCGTTGTTTTACAAGCCTGCAGGCATTTAATCGATTAATAGAATATGATTTCCAAACAAGGAGCAAATTATTAATATACTATTATTTCATCATTTCAGTGCTGCTATCACATGCAAGTGTAATTTTAGCACCAATCAAATTGTTTGTCAAGAGAAACAAAAAGATTGTGTGTTTAATCTGTGATAATGTCACCTTGCTAATTATCTGGGCAAAATGTCATTATGAGAGGCAAGGTGTTATGTCACAGAAACAGATTAAACGGTATGGCCGCCGGATAAGCGGCCATACTTAAAAACCGGATAGCTAACCATAGGCAATGGTCTCTATACAGTCACCAATCTTTTATTGCTCTTTCCCTTTCTTTTTTTATATGGGTTAACATTGCCCTATCTTGACTTTAACTGCTCAAAAAACGGTTCCAGCTCAGCTCTTACCTGTGACTCGGAAAAGAACCGCAAATCGGACATGTCTGCCTCGAAAACTACGCCCGGAAGTCCGGTTAGCTTGCTAATAATATTGCGCTTATCATACAGCCCAAAGGCGTTGGGTTTGCAGCTGCGGTTGGAAAACAGAACAAATCCGTCACAATTATATTTTTTCATAAAATTGATTTTAAGCTGCACACGGTAATCAAAGCAGCGGTTTACAAATTCCCCCATATAGTTTTCTGCTAAGCTTTCCAAAGGCCTATCCAAATCAAAAGAGTACGCCCAGGAATGTGTATATTGCGAGACTGCCACCAGGGCATGATGTTCGGCAAAAAAATCTGAAAACCAGCGTAACTTTGGCCACAGAGGAATATGATCAAAGTATACTTTATAGCGTTCTTCAGGTATGGCTGTAATGCCTTCTTTAATTCTTTCATCAACTTCTTCTTTTAGTGCCCGGTAATAGTTTACGGCTTCCTCCGTACCCCTCCAGGTCACAATAGGAGCCATATGAAAACTGGCATCAAAAAAGCCAAACGGGGCTGGCTTTAACATAGCTGTATCCAGGATCTCGTTCCACAGGCGGCAGGCTTCTTTGGATAGACGCAGGACTTCTTTTAAGCGATCATAATCAAAGGGCTTGCCGGTAAATTCCTCCAGAAAAGAGATTAATTCCTTCAACTGCGCCAGAAAATACTGTTTACTAAGTTTATCAAATTCGGGACCTATTTGAGGTGAATCAAGGAGAAAATAGGGAGCATTGTAAAAGCGGCTGGCCACTTCAAACCATTTGGACAGGCTGCCACACTGCGTATTACAGCAAAACAACAGGTCAGGTTTGACTATTTCACCAACTGGATGTTCTTCGGCATAAGCATCTCCAATTCCGCAGCGGGCATAACCACAAAGGTCCTGGGCATACCCCCGGGCTTCGGCCGCCATGGACAGCTTATCGGCTACTTTCCTGGCGGCAGCAAGGGCGCCAAAGTTTTCCGGATAATAAGGGAACAACCCGGCAGCATAAATAATCTCCACCGGAGCAACGGCTGTAATCCACACAACGGGGATACCCTTTTCCCGGGCTTCTTTTCCCTCCTGATAGTATTTGGCCATGAGTTCTTTCATATAAGCTGCTGTTTTAAATGTCTTTCGCTTAGTCATTTATTTCCCCCCTAGTAATTCAAGAAATGCCTGAATCCTGGTAAGTATTTGCCCCAATGAAGTTATCCCGAACTCCGTTTCAATGCGTATAGATGGAATACCGGCTTTCTCCAGCGCTTGAGCATTGTCGTAGTAATCATAATTTTCCGGCTCACAATGCTTGAGGTGCAGGAATATTACGCCACGGGCCTTTTTTTGCACCGCCATTTTGGAGAGAAAAAATCTCCTGGGATTCCGTTCCAGATCATATCCGGCAAAGGGTATCCTGTTTAACTGCCGATCGGCAAGGGCTTCCAGAGGGTCAACATCTTCTTTCACATCGCCTTCTATATAACGGAAACCGTTTTGCAGATCGTCTCCTACAATTACTCCTCCGCCTTCATCCAAATAATCCAGGAGCTCAAATGGTTCCAGTATTGTTCCAGAAATAATCAACCGAATATGATCATTACCAGAGGGACTTGTTTCCCCTTCCAGAGCCTTTAGCAGTTTCGTCAGCAACTCATTTACTTTTTCTCTGGGCATTAGCATGGAGCCTTTGATCAGAGTGTACAGCACTTTGGTGCTTAAAATTTCAGGATTTTGCTCGTGGATAAGATAGAGTTTGCGCAGTAAAGACCTGTTATTATTATATAGCTTAATGCTATTTCGTAACTCTTCGTTAGAAATGCGCGCTCCTCGATAAATTTCCAGTTGTTCTTTAAGTTGAGCGAGTTCACCGATAAGATATTCCCTGGCACTGGGCCGGTTAACCTGTCGCGGGAGCCGGAAATTCTGTAAAAATGGAAGAGGACTGGCATGCTGCCAGATGCCCAGGACCATACGTGTGGTATCACAGGGTTGCGGTATAATCAGCCCGTCAAGGAAATCCAGTTTTCTTTCCAGCGCCAGAGCAAGGCTGCTGCGTACATAAGAGCAAGCCCAGTTCTGCAGGTGAGCAATGGCGCTGTCCAAACGGTTCTGGCCTCCACAAATGCCATAAGGTAAGAAGCCGGCGGCGTGGATTAATTCCTCCGGAACATCTGTGAGTAGAAAGCCAATAATTTTGCCTTTCCTTTCCTCTTTCCACTGCCGGGCTTGCCAGCCCGGGTTCTCAGCTACCTTTTGAAAAAGTCCGATTATTTCTGCTTTGTCCAACTGATTCTCTCCTTTCTGGAGGTAATAATGTGTGCGCTTTCGTTTTAACAAACATTTTAGCATCTGCCAGCCTCAAATCCCGGAGCTATATGATTCACAGGTTCATTTTTAATCTTCGAGTATGGATATTGATCCAACCGGTTGAATCCGCAGGATATTTTATAATTTTTAGTTCATGAATTTTTCTTTCGGGGTTGCCAAACCCTGCGGTTTCTTGAGTAAGAATAGTGCCCCTAAAAGACCGATTATCGAAATAGCTGCGGCTACTATAAATGGCAGGGTAAAGGCTCCTGAAACGTCTCTGAGATAACCTCCCATTGTCGGGCCGAGCACCTGCCCAATACCAAAAAAGAGAGTTACAAATCCCACCCCTGCAGGTGCCAGCTCTGGACCGATCTGATCTCCAGCTGCTGCGGCCATGATTGTTGGTATACTCCAGGCACTTAACCCGAAAAGTATGGCGGAAAGGTAAAAAGCACCCATTGAGTTGTAAAAGGCAAAGATGAGATAGGAGCATGTCAGCGTAAAAAATGCCAGTGCAGCGCCATAATTTCGTCCCAAGATATCGGAGATGCCTCCCCAGATAACCCCACATACAATACTCAGACCCCCAACCAGAGCCCACATAGCGCTGGCTCTTGCGTCTGAAACACCGGCCTCTAAAAGAAAGAGTTTAAAAAAGGTCATATAGATTACATACGAGAAACCGTACATAAAGTATACGATACCAATATACCAGACTTCTTTTACTTTATAAACCAGGCCCCACTGCAAATTTTTAGCCTGCGCCTTTGCCGGTGCTTTAGAGTTCACCGCGGGGGGGCTTTGCGACCCTGACCCAACCGGCTGTAAGTTGAGTTCGGCAGGGCTGTTTCTTAGAAAAACCCAACAAATGGCTGAAATGATTAATACGGCGCCACCCAGATAATACCAGGCATAGCTCCAACCCCTTGCACTGTAAGCAATAAAAATAACAGGAACGATAATCCCGGATAAACATGTCCCTATACCGGTACCGGCAGTAACGATTCCCGTTGCAAAACCACGTTGCTTCATGGCAAACCAGGTTGAACCCAGTGCCATGGCAGGAACATAGGCGCCACCGTTTCCAATACCAGTAAGCAGGCGCATGGCAAAAGCGAATTCAAATGAGGTGGCCATCCCTGTTAGCAGCATCGTAATCCCCATCAGCAGCAGAGATAGGGAGATGACGATGCGGCTTCCGTACATAGAGGCCAAAATGCCACCAATTAGTGCAAAAACAAGGTACCCCGCAAGGTTCCCAGAGGCCAGCAAGCCGGCCTCTGTGATACTTATTCCCAAACCTTCGCTCATTTCCGGGAGAATAATGGTATAAGCCATCCTACCAAAACCGTGCGAGCCAACAGAAGTAAGCAGACCCATAAAAATTACAATCCACCCATAATGAAATTTTCTGGATCTATTCTGAGGATTTATCAATGTCTTCGTCTCCACCTTTTTCTGTTATTTTTTATGATTTTTTACATAGCAATTCCTTTTTTACCGATATATTTCTCCCTGAGCTTAGGTTTATCTATTTTCCCGGTAGCATTACGAATCACATCGCTAAATACCACTTTTTCCGGCCATTTATACTTGGCCAGTTTTTGTTCGGCACAAAACTCAATAATTTCTTTTTCTTCCATTGTTTCTCCAGGGAAGAGTTGTACAATAGCCATAGCTATCTCAACTAAACGCTCGTGTGGATACCCTATTACCGCAGCATCGGCAACCTTGGGATGGCGTCTTATAACATCCTCAATCTCCGCCGGGAAAATATTTTCTCCGCCCCGTATAATCAGATCTTTTTTCCTATCCGCAATGTAGATGTATCCATCATCATCTGCCCGAACCAGGTCTCCGGTATAAAGCCAACCATCTTTAATTGCTTTTGCCGTCATTTCAGGGTTTTTATAATACTCTTTCATAACTCTCGGGCTGCGAATAATGAGCTCACCTACATCACCCACCGGAACATCATTTCCATTATCATCAACAATTCTGGTCTCAACATTAAACGTGGGTTTACCAATAGAACCGGGTCTAGTCATGATATCTTCGTCGTAAAGTTGTGTTGAGCCTGCCCCTCCACCCTCGGTAATTCCGTACATATTACCTGTCTTGAAGGGGAATAACCTTTTTATATCCTCAAAAAGCGAAGTAGGAACAGGTTGTGCACCAACATACATGGTATTCAAATTAGACAAATCATACTTGGTGAGATCAATCTCTCCCCTTTTTACTGCATTTACTAAATCAGACATGGTAGGTACAGATATTTGGCCTTCGTTAACTTTTTCATCACAGATCGCTTGGAGTAAAAATTTGGGGTCATTGGCTTCAGGAAGAATAAGTGTGGTACCTCCGGCAAGGTAAGGGGCAAAATTTAAAAAGAAACTCCCGCTATGATAAAAAGGATGTGGATTTAAGTAAATAGTCTCATGCCCTAGACTGTAAGTAAGAGCTATGCTAAGCCCGATCTGGTACAGAGTATCATGGGCCTGGCAAACAGGTTTCGGGGGGCCGGTTGTTCCCGACGTAAACATTAGCTCTGCAGGGTCATCTTTGTCCACATCAACTAATATATCCCTGGGATCACCGGACCTTATTACGTCAGCATATGAAATCATCCCTTCAGGAACTTGTTCACCAATACAAATATATGACTTGATGCTGCTTATGTCTTTCATGATAGGCTCTATTCTAGGCAAAAAACGCTCATCAAAAATGAATGCTTTGGGATTACAGGCCTGAGCAGCGTATAAAATATCAGTTTCGGCAAAACGGAAACTAAGAGGAACAATTGCGGCCCCAACTCTTAAAGCAGCATGAAAGGTTACCACCCACTCCAGGCTGTTCATCTGCAGATGAAGTACAAAATCACCCTTCTGCACCCCAACTTCGTTCTTCAGATAATTGGCCACCTTGTTTGTCTCTTCATTAAATTCTTTCCAGGTTAAGCTCCGTCTTTGTTTTGGCGGCCTTACCTCGACAAGGTATTCTTTTGCCGGGTATTTCTTTGCGTTAATAATACCATACTTAGCAAAGTTCATTCTTTTTATTAACCTCCCTAATTTAATAATATTGTGATAATTTAATGTCTGACATAATAATGTCCAATGTATTTTAGATTAATTGTAATATTTTTTAATAATATTGTCAATACTTTCTAACTTCGTTTTTAACTTTATTTAAACGACTTTTTTAACTTTCTGTTATCTTTAAATATAGTTAGATGAAAAAGGAAATTGGAGAACGGCTGCACCTTTTGGCCATAAGCCTGAACCGCTCAAACCATCCCAAATGGGGTGCTCGCCGGGGGAGCAACCGCTCTGCCGTTGCTGCAGGTCATGAAACAAAGCGAAGATATGAAGCTTTGCAGCTAATAAGCTAGAACTAGTGTTTTTTATCAACCCTGGTTTTCAGGGCAGATGTCTTAAATCTGTCTGCCTGCAAGAAAAGCTTTTGTGTTCAGCTCCTGAAATTTTGGCGGAACCATGCGTTTAATAACGCCAAGCCACACATCTTCCGCTCCACCTAAATGTTTGGAAAGAACACCCAGCAATACAACGCCGACCATGGCCGGGTTGCCCAGTTCTTTGGCTATTTCGGTGGCATTAATCCATAAAATGTTTTGAGAACCGCTCTTCAACGTAGATTCAATTTCTTCTTCCGAAGGGTACCTGGCTTTTCCAAGGTTTACCGCCGGAGGCGGTATACGGTAACGGTTAATGATTATGACAGCATCTTTTTTTAAGTAAGCCGACCACCGGCCTGACTCGAGCATCTCAAATCCCAGCAGGATATCCACTTCGCCCTGTTCAATGACAGGCGAATATACCTTTTCCCCCCAGCGGACATGGCTTTCTACCGTGCCTCCACGCTGGGCCATACCGTGTACTTCAGCTTTTTTGACATCATAACCCAGCTCCAGTCCGACTTCGGAAAGTATATTACTGGCTAGAATTGTACCCTGGCCGCCAACACCGGCCATTAATATATCAACTTTTTTCATACTGCAGCTCCTTTCTGCCTGGTTTTTTACCGACTGATTGCCTCAGATGAACAAACCTGGATACAGAGTCCGCAACCGTTACATAAAATGGGGTCAATAGTAACATGATCCTCTGCCTGCATGAGGGGGGGACAGCCCAGCTCCAGGCATACTCCACAGTTGACACAGGCGTCCGGGTCCACTGTTGGAGGCGTGCTTTTTTCCCTGGTATAGAGCACACAGGGTCTTTTAGCAATAATTACCGAAGGCTGGCTGCTGCTCAGGTGCTCTTCCAGGACTTTAGCCAGATTGTCAATGTTATAAGGATCACATACATCCACTTGTGAAAAACCAATACTGCGGACAAGCTTCTCAAGATCCACCGCTGCAGTCTTTTTCTTTTGTAAGGTGATACCCGTCCCAGGATGCTGCTGATGGCCGGTCATTGCTGTAACGCTGTTGTCGGTAATGATAACCGTGACATTACTTTCGTTATAAAGGACGTTAATTAAGGGATGGAAGCCGGAATGGAAAAAGGTAGAATCACCGATAACAGCTACGACGCGGTCTTTTACGCCGGCTTTCGCTACTCCGTGGGCGACTCCGATACTGGCACCCATACAGCCACAGGTATGCATGGCACTCAAAGGCGGAGCTGATCCTAATGTATAGCAGCCGATATCGCCTAGAACCAGTACTCCGGCTTCTCTGAGAACGTGGAATAATCCGCGATGACCGCAGCCTGGACATAGGATCGGCGGCCTGATAGGCAACTCGACGGGAGCGGGTACGGCGGCGGCAGCTTCAGCCTGGGCAGGGGTTTCCTTTATGATGCCGGCAGCTGTTGCACACTGCCGTATAAGTGTAGGGCTGAATTCGCCGATCATGGGGAAAATGTCCTTACCTCTGGCTTCTATTCCCATCAGGCGAATCTGTTCCTCAAAGAATGGATCCAGTTCCTCGATTACCAGTACGGTTTTTACCCTGGAGGCGAATTCGCGAATAAGTTTTTCAGGTAACGGATAGACCATGCCCAGTTTGAGAAAAGTGGCCTGTGGAAATACTTCACGTGCATACTGATAAACTGAACCGGCGGTAACAATGCCCAGGGTATCATCACCCGGCTCAATACGGTTAATTGCCAGTGTTTCGGCATACTCAGCCAGTTTTTTTATCTTCTCTTCCACAACTGGATGGCGCTGCCGGGCATAAGCCGGCACCATGACGAATTTGCCGGGATTCCGTTCATACAAAGGCGGCTCCGGCGGTGCTCCCGGAGGTTCTTCTTCGGATAGTTCCACAGGAGAAGAAGAGTGGGAAATGCGCGTAACGGTTCGCAGCATTACCGGCGTATCAAACGCCTCGCTTATCTCCAGCGCTATACCTACAAATTGCTTGGCTTCCTCACTGTCGGACGGTTCCAGCATCGGCAACTTGGCAAATCTGGCATATTTACGGTTGTCCTGTTCATTTTGGGAGCTGTGCATCCCGGGATCATCGGCTGAAACAAGAACAAGCCCGCCCTTCAGGCCGGTATAAGATACATAAAAGAGAGAATCGGCCGCTACGTTGACACCTACATGCTTCATGGAAACCAAAGCCCGCGTCCCGGCATAGGCCGCACCGATGCCCACATCCATGGCTACTTTTTCATTAGGAGACCACTCTGCATGAACCCCGGGATACCGCGAAAAGTTATCCATGATCTCTGTACTCGGGGTTCCCGGATAAGCAGCACCTACCCTAACACCGGACAGGTAAGCACCATAGGCAATGGCTTCATTTCCAGTCATTAGTTTTTTCATTACTCTCCCCCTTCATAAAATTGAAATATTTTTTTGCAAAACTCTTACCAAACGGCACTGCCCCTATACAATCAACCTGGGTTGTTGAGCTTCTGAAAATTTGACCTGTGGGCGCTTTTTCAGGCACCGTATTTCTCTCTAAGAATGCGGTGCAGAATTTTGCCGGTAGCCGTTCTGGGCATCTCCTCATCAGAAATAAAATCCACAGATTTGGGGCACTTGTACCCTGCCAGCCTCCCCCTGGCAAATTGTATAATTTCCCTGGACATTTCTTCATCTGATTTATAATCCGGCTTTAAAACAACAATTGCTTTGATCGCTTCCCCCCATTTTTCATCGGGAACACCGATTACGGCAACATCCCTTACAGCCGGATGGGAGGCGATGGCTCCCTCAACTTCAGATGGGTAAACGTTCTCACCTCCAGTAATAATCATATTTTGCTTGCGGTCTACCAGGTAATAATAGCCGTCTTCATCCTTTTTCCCCATATCACCTGCCGTGCACCATTCGCCTCGGAAGACTTCTTTTGTTTTGGCGGGATCTTTCCAGTACTCCTGGAAAACGTGGGGAGAGCGTGTATACAGTTCGCCGACTTCTCCGTCCGGAACTTCGTTACCGTCTTCATCCAGTAGCTTAATTCTATCAATACCGAAGATCTCTTTGCCGATCGAACCTAACTTATTTAATTGATCTTCCGGACGCAAATATGTTATCAAACCGGTTTCCGTAGAACCGTAGGCTTCCCAAAGCTCCGCCCTGGTAAAATAATCCATAATGGCCAGTTTAAGTTCCTTTCTGGCCGGCGCTGAAGAAATGAGAAGCTGCCTAATGCTGCTAACATCATATTTCCTTTTAACTTCGTCCGGTAATGATAGTATGATTGTATAATGCGTGGGCACCAGGGATGTGTATGTGGGCTTAAATTTTTCAATAGTCTGCAGCAGGTCTTCCGCATCAAAGCTCACGGTGTTATAGATCATCACCGGCGCGGAAACGTAGGTATAGCAAAATGAATAGTAGATGGAGTTAACATGACATGTGGGCATAACCAGGATGGGCTTGTCTGTGGGAAGAACGCCCATGCTAATATTACTCAGTAAGTAATGGGAGATATAGCTCTCATGGTTTCTTACCACGCCTTTAGGCTTTCCTGTTGTCCCCGAGGTATACATGATGGTCCAGGGATCCGCCGCGTCTACTATAACATCAGGCTCTTCAGGCGAACTGTTTTGTAAGACCTCTTCATAATGACGATAACCGGCAGGGGCTTTTTTATCCCCCAGGTAGATAAAATTATCCTGCGGAATTGTTTGAAGTTTAGAACGGATGCTCTCAACTTTTTCGATAAACGGTTCCTCAACGATAAATACTTTACATTCGGCATGATTGACTATATACTCGAACTCTGCAGGTGAAAGCCGAAATAAGACGGGAACAGCAATCTGTCCTCCCTTGGCACATGCTGCATAAATTTCCATCCATTCGACGCGATTGTAGGATAGGATAGCCACTCTTTCACCGTAGCCGGCACCCATGTTTTCCAATGCTCTGGCAAGGCGGCAGGAACGTTCGTTCCATTCTTTGAAGGTAAAGCTTTTGTTCTTATCCTGACAGCCAAGCTTATCAGGGTAATTAAGAGCATTCATCTTTAATACTGTTCCTACAGGCATCCATTTGCTTACGGTCACTGTAATCACTCCTAATAATCTAACTTATTTTTTATTTCTTTAGTTGATAAAACTAATTCTACCGTTTTGCCTGCATTCTCGGCGAGGTAATGCCATTTACTACATATTTGGGATTCTCACCTGCTGCTACGCGCTGGATATTGGCCAACGCCTCTTCTAACATGCGGGAAAAAGAGGCGGCGGTAACACCGGCGATATGGGGCGAAGCAATAAACTTTTCATTGGCTGCAGGCGATAAATTCAACAAAGGATGATCCGGCGGCGGCGGATCCGGCGAAAAGTTGTCCACGGCAGCCCCGCCGAGATGTCCGCTTTCCAGCGCCTCTGCCAGAGCAGCCTGATCAAGAATTTCGCCCCGGGCAGTATTGATAAGCAGCGCACCCGGCTGCATAAGAGCCAGTTCATTCCTGGAAATTAACCAGCGGGTATCTTCATTTAATGGAACATGTAAACTTATAACTTCGTTATTCTGAAGCAGCTCCGTAAATGAACAGTAACGAACCTTTAATTCATCCTCAATTTTTTTGTCGGGGCGGTATGGATCATAGTAGCTCACCCGGGCACCCATAAAGTTGGCCAGGCGTGCTACCTGGCGTCCTATAGTTCCCAGGCCGACCAACCCAATATTTGTCCCCCTGATTTCTTTCAGGCCGGTTCTGATGAACTCCTGCTCGATTTCCCTGTGTCTTCCGGCCTTTACTTCTCTATTGCCTATCATAATTTTCCTCTGTAACGCAATGATTGCTCCGATTGTAAATTCAGCCACAGTGGTGGCATTTTGGCCAGGGGTATTCGCTACCGGTAGCTTAACCTCCTTGGCGGCCTCAATATCGATTTTATCAAACCCGGTCCCAAACACTTGCAGCAAACATACAGAGGGAATATTTCGAATTATTTGTGCTGTAATAAGGGGGTTCGCCGCAGTCACCATCAAGAAATCGGCATCTTTACAGGCCTCAATAATCTCCTCCTCTCCATGCTTCTGGGCAAAAATTAAATTCCACCCTGGTGGGGTCTCCACTTTATTTCTTTCAAATAATACTGGTGGTAAATAGCTTACTACCTTTGGCATCATATGCTCCTTTCTTTAAGTTATTTATAATTCGTTTTATCTTTGCCCTGTGAAGATAAAGCAAGAAGCAATTTAATGGCAATTTCCTTACAGGTTTGTTTGTTTTCCTTATGTGCTAAGCTTGTTTTTGATGACCTCGTGATAAAGCTTCCTATAAGCTTCTATATCGTTTATCATAGCCTTTTCGGCCTCTTCAGGATCACGCTTTTTAATAGAGTTATAAATGGCATAATGGGTCTTCATAACAAGTTCAATATCATTTTCTTCCAAAGTAAGATTTGAATAGGTTTGATAAATAAGCTTACGAATGGCCTGGACAATATAAAAGAGAACCATATTCTGTGAGGCTAAAGCCACAATTTCATGCAACTCAAAAGTTTTGCTATAAAATTCTTCTTTTGAATCTACTCTTAGATCAATAACTTTGGCCATAGCTTCAAGATTCTCTTCTGAACGGTTAAGCGCTGCCATTCTAGCTGTTATACATTCAATCGCTTTTCTGGCTTCGATTAATTCGTCGAAACTTGCTTTTTGGGTTTTAATAAGAAGATCAAGGCCGTTGAGAATTATATCTGAGTTTATTTTCTTGACAAACCTTCCGCCCTTATAGCCCTGTACAGTTGTAATTAATCCCAACGATTCCAGTTCCTTCAAACCTTCACGGGTAGCCGCACGGCTTATGCCTAAGGACTGAGACAGTTCCATTTCAGTCGGCAGTTGATCTCCAGCACTGTATACTCCGGAAATAATGTAATCCTTTAGCATTTCTGAAACGTACTTATGGGCAGATCTTTTTTTGTAAGGTTTAAATTCGGGTCTGGTTTTCTTTTTCAAAGAAACCCTCCTTAATAAAAATTAGCAATGAATTACATACTGATGTCTGACATAATTAAGCTATGTATATATTATATTTTTTTCGACTATTTTGTCAAGTGTTTTTAAAAAAAACCTCATCTCTTCTCCGCAGCAAATCTGTTTTCCGGAGAATATGAGCATTAAGTTCTAAAGGCGTATAATTCATCGGAGGTATCAGCCCGCAGAAAATGCTTCCAGTGCAGAGAGCAATGTTTCTTTATCCGGCAGCAGAAGAGCTCCTTTTGCCTTTATTCTTTCATAAACCGCACCTGCTTTACCTTTGCTGTAATCCCTCAGTGAAAAAGGTTGTTCCTCCAAAATCAGCACCCTGGTCCGCGAGGAAATTGCCTCTTCAACGGCTTCGAGGTTGCGCATATTTCCGCAGCCAAAAGGAATGGACGGTATAACTACAAAATCGGCTTCACGAATTAAATCAAGATGTTGTCTGTAATACTCATCGGATATCGGAGAAAAAGGTGGCAATGTAATTACAGGCAAGCGGTGATAGGCAGCAAACCGGTGGCTGCTGTCTTCCCGCGTTACCGGTCCAACGGAGAGCTGAAAACCCGCTTCACGCAGAAGAGACAATACAGGTACCGCCTCCTCTCCCCCTCCAATTACATGCACTCTTTGCCCGGCATTCAAAGTGCCCTTTTTGTCCGGATGCCAGTGCTTCAATACAGTTATCACCAGTTTCCCGTGAAGAGGGCTGCGCCCGATAACCACCGGCGTACGGTAAGCGATATTCATATTTTCAGGGGTTAAAACCTCTTCAGGTTTCCCCGCTGCAAGGATCTTTTTATCGGAAAGTAAAATAAAATCGTCAAAATACTGTGCAGCCAGGTTCAAATCGTGGATAGCTGCGATGATTGTAATACCCTTTTCCCGGTTTAGCTTTCGCGCCAGTTCCAAAAAATCTACCTGATAATTAATATCCAGATTTGCCGTAGGTTCGTCCAGCAGCAGAATCTCGGGCTCCTGGGCAAGGGCACGGGCAATTACAACCCGCTGCCTTTCCCCCCCGCTTAAACTGGTTGCCGGCTGCTGTGCGAGATGCGCAATGCCGGTCGTCTGCATAGCCTCCTGTACTATCTCTCTGTCCCGGGGAGTTTCTTTTTGTAAACGTCCCAAATAAGGATATCGTCCCATAAAGACGATTTCTTCTACTGTAAAATCAAAATCAACAGCAGTATCCTGTGGAACAACAGCCATTAGTCTCGATAACTGTTTTAAAGGCAGCTTATGCAAATCCCTGTCATCCAGATAAATTGCTCCACGGGTTGGCTGAAGTATGCGGCTGATACAGCGCAGCAGGGTAGATTTTCCTGCCCCGTTAGGTCCTATTAGCGCAACAAATGCCCCTTCTTTAACGGAAAAATGAAGGCCATCAAGAGCAGTAAAAGCCCCGTACTCAACTGTAAGGTTACAAAGGTTTAGCCTTACGCCCAAAAGAGACACCCCCCTAATTGCGGGAAAAATAACGTATCTTCTTCTGATTGCGCAACAAATAAAGAAAGAACGGCGCGCCGAGAAGCGCGGTAATAATGCCCACAGGAAGCTCCGTTGGAGCGATAACGGTTCTCGCCAGCGTGTCCGCACCGATCAGCAGAATCGCTCCTGTTAAAGCGGAGGCAGGGAGTAGAAAATGGTGATCGGGTCCGGCCAGCAGACGTACCACGTGCGGGACAACCAGCCCGACAAAGCCTATAATTCCACTGGTTGAAACCGCTGCGGAAACAAGCAACGAAGCCGCTACCAGGAAAACCTTTTTAAACATTTCTGCATCTATCCCCAGAAAATAAGCGGTATCCTCTCCCAGCAGCAGGGCGTTAAGCTCCCTGGCAAAAAAATAGATCACCAGAAACCCCGCCAGAACATAAGGAGCCATTCCCGTAATATAGCTCCACCTGGCACCTTCCAGTCCGCCCATCATCCAAAAGACAACCTGGTGCATTTTTTCCCCCGCAAAGTAGACAAAAAGAGAAACAAGCGCACTGAGAAAAGCGTTCACTGCAATGCCGGCCAGCAAAAGTGTCATCACCGAAACCCGGTTGCCTGCCCTGGATAAACGGTAAACAAGCAAAATTGCAACCAGGCCGCCGGCGAAAGCCATTATCGGGACCGCTCCAAAACCGGCAAAACCAAGGGAAAGGCCGGATACTATGGCAAAGGAGGCACCAAGGGCAGCACCCGAGGAAACGCCGATAATATAGGGGTCAGCCAGCGGATTGCGGAAAAGACCCTGGAATGTTGCACCGGCAACTGCAAGCGCGGCGCCGACCAGCCCGGCCAGTATAACCCGTGGCAAGCGGATATTTAAAACAATATCCCTGCTGGTATCCATTAGCGCAACATCATTGTTCTTATAACCGCTAATTTTCTCCAGGATAATATATAAGATCTCGGTTTTATTCAAATAAACAGCCCCAATGCTGACGGCATAGATGAAAGATAAAAACAGGATTGCCAGCAGTAACAGCAAACAAAGCCTTTTGCGCCAGGGCGTATGCAGAAAAACACCGGGATTGGTTTTTGACGAAGGAACCCTTTTCTTCAGCGGCATATTCCGCCCCCATTACTCCATTAGTAAAATAAAAAATCTGTGGATAATCCTGGTGCAGGTAATCCTGATAAGATAAGCTGCAATCTGATATTTTCCTTCCCTCGAAGGATATCATATATTCGATCATATTTCCAGAGATAAAAGGGGTATAATACTTTTTACGCCGGCGCGGAAAGCGCCAAAAAATCGTTGCCAATAAAGCATACCGGCAGCAGGATTAAAGGGGTACGGGAAACCAAAATGAAGTGTTTGCGATCAGATTGCCTGGCCATGCTTCTTGCCGGCGGAGAGGGGAAAAGGCTCGGCCCTCTTACAGAGGAAAGGGCAAAACCGGCAATTCCTTTTGGGATAAAATATCGTATCATTGATTTTAGCCTGAGCAACTGTATAAATTCCGGTATTAAAACGATTGGAGTTCTCGTGCAATATAAATCTCATACGATTACCTCTTATATCGGCGACGGAAGTTCCTGGAGCCCCAATCAGGCAGCGGGAGAAAAAATTACCGTTCTTGCCCCTGTTAAAAAGGACAAAGGACAAGAAAAATTTCGAGGTACAGCCGATGCCGTTTTTCAAAATATGGCTTTTATTGATCGGCACAATCCCCGCTTAATCCTGGTTATAGCAGGGGATCATATTTATCAAATGGACTACGGGGAACTTATTGATTACCACATGGAACAGGAAGCTGAAATTACGATCGCGTCAACTAAAGTGCCCTGGGAGGAGACTTACCGTTTTGGGATTTTGAACACCACGGGAAACGGACGTGTTATTGAATTTCAAGAAAAACCAAAAACAGCGCCAAACAATTTGGCCTCAATGGGGATCTATCTTTTTAATCCGGAGATTTTAAAAGAATATCTGTGGAAAGATCAAAATAATCCTCAGTCCAGCAACGATTTCGGCAAAGATATAATTCCAATGATGCTAAGAGACAGGCGCCGCATTTTTGCCTATCCTTTTCAGGGTTACTGGATGGACATCGGCACTGTCAGTTGTTTCTGGGAAGCCAGTATGGAACTGCTGCAGAATAGCCCCCGGCTGGAGCTCTGCAACCCGGACCGCCCTGTTTATACTGCCGGCGCAGAAAAACGGCACCTGTATTATACCGAATCCAAAACAAAAATAAGACGCTCCATGGTAGGAAGCGGGTGCCGTGTAGCGGGGGCAATAGACCATTCTATACTTTTTCCCGGCGTTGATCTGGGAGAAAACTCAACAATTAGAGACTCCATAATCATGCCCGGTGTAAAAATCGGTAAAAATACTACTATTATAAGAGCAATTATTGATCAGAACAGTATAGTGGGTAATAGCTGCCGGATTTGCCCTTCAAGCGATAAAAAAGAAGATATTTTGCTAATAAAAGAGAACAGTGTTATATATGACAATTCGATAATTCACACCGCCGGGATAAAGGCCGCCAGTAATCTCCAGGGGCTTTTGCGAAGAGAGTTATTGTCAAAAAGCTGCGAAGGAGGGAGATATCTGTGAAAGTACTGTTTATCGCTTCCGAAGCGGTACCTTTTGTAAAGACGGGCGGTCTGGCTGATGTTATCGGAACCTTACCGTTGGAGCTGAGGAAACAGGGTATCGATGCCAGACTTGTACTGCCAAAATACGGGGATATAGATCCTATATATCAGAATAGAATGGTTCCTGTAGATGCTCTTTCCATCAAGCTGGGGAAGGAATGTTATGAGGGCGCCCTGCTAAAGTTGGAATATGACGGGGTTCCCTGCTATTTTGTCGAACAGGATTATTTGTTTAACCGCAAAGGGATATACGGATTTGAAGACGATGCCGCACGTTTCGCTTTCTTCTCCAGTTATGTTTTAGAGATCCTTCCCCGCCTGGATTTCCATCCGCAAATCCTGCACTGCCATGACTGGCATACGGGTCCGGTCTGCTTTTTATTAAAAACCCGGTATAGCCACAAGCAGTATTACAAAAAGATACGCACACTGTTTACGATCCACAATCTCGGCTACAAGGGGCTGTTCCCCAGAAAAACACTGGAAGATTTATTGGAAATAAGGCCGGAGTACTTCACAATAAACGGTATTGAATTTTTTGGACAGGGGAGCTACCTCAAGGGAGGCCTGGTTTTTTCCGATTATATTACGACGGTCAGTAAGACCTATGCCCGGGAAATCCAGACCCCATTCTATGGCGAGGGGCTGGATGGTGTCCTCAGAAAGAGGAGCTCTCAACTGCAGGGGATCCTGAACGGCCTGGATTACCGGCACTACAACCCCCTTTCCGACCCGGAAATATTTGTTCCTTTCAGGTATTCTTTTGAAAAGAAGCTGGAAAACAAGCTTAAACTACAGGAAATATTAGGGCTTTCCCGAGACAGGAAAACCCCGCTGATCGCTTTTATCAACAGGCTTGTAAAGCAAAAAGGGCTGGATTTGATCAGCCAGGTTGCAGAAGAACTGCTCGGCATGAGCACCCAGCTGGTTTTTTTGGGCCACGGTGAAGAAAAATACGAGCATTTTTTACGACAGCTTGCAGATAATTATCCCGACCGGGTCTCAGCAAATATTATTTTTGATGATACGCTGGCACGCAAAATATACGCCGCCTCCGATTTCTTTCTGATGCCGTCCCTTTATGAGCCCTGCGGTATCAGCCAGTTGATCGCCATGAGCTATGGGAGCGTTCCCATTGTAAGGGAAACGGGCGGACTTAAGGATACTGTAAAACCGTTTGACGAATTCAGCGAAGAAGGTAACGGTTTCAGCTTTACAAATTACAATGCCTTGGAAATGCTCTCAGCTGTAAAAAAAGCGGTGAATCTTTACAGAAATAGACGCATTTGGAGCCGTCTGGTGAAAAACGCCGTGGAAACAGATTACAGCTGGGAAAAGCCGGCAAGGGAATATTCTGAGCTGTACAGGCGCATGCTTGCCGGCAGCTTTTAGCTTTTAATGCAGCCTGTGGCCGCCTGCTGCCCGCCGGCCACCGGCTGCATCCTATAATCACGTACGAAAGAACACGCGAAAGACCATCCAGATTCCGAATTGCAGCGAAACATTGAAGCAGCCCGGTTCATACCGGCTGGGGCGCCTTTAACTCTTGCTCCTCCTTTTTCGCTGCCGCCTCCCCCCGTGTTCTTTTCTTTAATGCACTTTCCTGCCAGCGCTCGTTTTCCGGAGAAAAAATTATTTCCTCATAGAGCTCAGAGGTTTGCCGGGCAATTTTCTTCCAGGAATAATTATTTACCGCTTTGGCATGGGCATTTTCCGCCAGTGAAGCGGCCCAGTCTTCCGCTGCCAGAATGCGGCAAACTTGTTCCGCAAGCGACCGGGCATCATTGGGATAAACCTTTAATCCATCCTTTTCATGTTCAACAATTTCATCAAGGCCTCCTACAGACGAAACGACAACCGGCGTGCCGGAGGCCATAGCTTCAAGTGCGACAATGCCGAACGGTTCGTATAAACTGGGGAAAACTGCTGCCGCAGCGTCATGATAAAGATCATTGCGCGCCTGATCATCGATATATCCCAAAAAATGTACCTTTCCTTCCAATCCCAATTCCCGGGTCCGATTTTTTAAATTTACTTCAAATGGCCCTTTACCGGCGATCACAAATGTTGTTTGGGGAAAACGCTCCAAAATTAACGGGGCAGCTTCAATTAAGATTTGCACTCCTTTCTCCTGCACAAGCCGGCCGATATAAAAAACAATTTTTTCTTCGGGACTAAGGTGAAACTGCTCCCGGAAAGAGTATTGACTTAACGGCTGATAAGCTTCAGGGCGGATACCGTTGGGAATAATTTCGATCTTATCCCCGGGAACCTGGAATACATGTTTTACTTCTTCTTCCATGTATCTGCTACAGCAGATTACTTTCCATGCTTCATAGGTAAGCAGCCATTCAATATCGCTGATATAGCGCTGCTCTCCGGTATGAAGGCCGTTGTTCCGGCCGAACTCGGTAGCATGAATTGTTGCCAAAAGGGGCGTAACGTAGATATGTTTTATTCCACGGGCAGCATAAGTAACAAGCCAGTCGTGAGCGTGAACAAGATCGTATCTCCCCCTCCTGTTGCTGAGGACCACGCCTTGTTCCAGTATAGCAAAATTTAACCTCTGCACCCAATCTATAAAATCCCTCTCGTTGCCTCCGTGATAAGGATTGACCCTCCATACCGCGATTCCTTCCATTACCTCATGTTCCGGCAACTTACTTCCTCCCGCTGTTATTAAATCCACCTGGATTCCCCCTGCAACAAGGGCTCTGGATAATTCAAAAACATGCTGGGATAATCCGCCCACACTTTGAGGAGGAAACTCCCAGCTGAGCATTAAAATTCGCATTGCTGAAAACATCCTTTCTGATCCATTTACCTTTATTATTTCCTTCAAAAGGAAGAGTATGTTCTTTTCTCCATAAAAAAACCGGGCTATAAAAAAATTGCCCGGTATCCGGTATAATAATAATGATATTACTTAAGGAGTCAAGAAACAGGAATCAAGAATCAAG
>JAAYOY010000135.1 GCA_012520035.1 Bacillota bacterium | reverse complement strand
TCCTGGTATGAAGATACTTTTTGCTCTTCCAGGAAAATTTCTTCTTCCAGCTCCTGGAGGCGTTTTTTCAGGGTGCGTTTTTTACGGCGCAGTTCAAGAATATGTTCTCTTTTTTCCCTGCGTTTTTTTTCCTCTTCACGGCGGCGGGACAACACGTCAGAATCGACCCGCAGGGCGGCCTTCTCTTCTTTCTCTTTTGCTTTCATCTCCTCGTATTCACGATAACTGCCCTTGAACAACCTTACCCGGCGATCCCGGATCTCCAGGATCCTGGTCGCCATACGCGATACAAAATAGCGGTCATGGGATACTACGAGCAAAGTCCCCGGGTAATCGTCCAGTGCTGCTTCCAACTCCTCCACTCCGGTAATATCCAGGTGATTGGTAGGCTCGTCCAGAATAAGAAAATTACCCTCTGCCAGGGCAACCTTTGCCAGAGCGAGACGGCTTTTTTCCCCACCGCTCAAATCCCCAACCTTTTTAAAAATCTCATCGCCCCGGAAGAGATAACGCCCCAGATGTTTCCGGGCTTCCGTCTCCCCCATGGAGGAGGCGTTCATAATCGTTTCCAACGGCGTACTGAGCAGGTCAAGCTGCTGCTGCTCCTGATCAAAATATGCCATATTTACACTGGGACCGAGATAAATTTTCCCTTCGCTTTGTATTTCCTCTCCCGTTATAATTCGCAAGAGAGTAGTTTTACCGGCGCCGTTTGGCCCGACCAGTGCAACCCGGTCTCCCCAGTTTATTTCAAAACCAACATCTTTAAAAAGAACTGTTTCTCCAAAAGCCTTGGAAACATTCTCCATGGCAAGCACAATCTTACCGCTGCGTCCCGTAAAATTGAAATTAAGATTCATTGACTTATCTTTCACGGGCCTGGAAACCGTCTTCAGCGCTTGCAGCCGTTTTTCCCTGCTGCGGGTCTGGCGCTTGGTCCTCTCATCCGCAGCAGCCGTTCTGATAAATTCGAGGTCTTTATTGATCGCTGCCTGCTGCTTTTTGTAGGCTTTTTCTTCGCTTGTCTCCTCAATCTTTCGCTGAGCCACATATGCGGAATAATTGCCGCGGTAATTTCTCAAATTCCCGTTTTTAAGGGAGACGATCCTGCCGGCAACCCGATCAAGGAAATAGCGGTCATGGGAGACCACCAGGATAGAACCGGACCAATCGCGCAAAAAATTTTCCAGCCATTCCACGGCATCAATGTCCAGATAATTGGTAGGCTCATCCAGCAAAAGCAGATCCGGCTCCTGAAGGATCAAAGAGGCGAGTTGCGCCCTGGTTTTTTCACCCCCGCTGAATTCCGAAACCTGGCGTCCAAAATCATCTTCAGTAAAACCCAGCCCTCTTGCAACAGCAGCCAGTCGTTTTTCCAGGGTATAACCCCCTTTCTCCTCAAAAAGATGGGCGAGCTCTCCGTATCTCTCCATCAAAGAGGCCAGGGCAGCGCTGTTTTCTTTCATAGCGGGAGAAGCCATTTCCTGTTCAAGGGAAGCAAGCTCCTGCCGGAGAAAAACTATATCTTTGGTGGCTTCCAGTAAGTGTTCTTCAAGCGTCGCCCGGGGCAGTATCCCCGGTTTTTGGCTCAGATAACCCAGGGAAAGCCCTCTGGCCAGATAAACCTCTCCCTCATCGGCTTCTATCTCCCCTGTGATAATCTTCAAAAGCGTGGTCTTTCCTGCGCCGTTGGGCCCGACCAGCCCCACCTTTTCACCCTGATGCAACTGCAGGGATATCCCTGATAAGACCATCTGGTCGCCAAAATATTTCGAAAGTCGATTAATACTTAATAAGGCCAGAGGCTCACCCCCTTTTGCCACATGGTTCCTTGTTTATCTAAGGCATTTTTCTTACTATAAAAAATAAGCAACTAAGCTAAGAAAATGCATTTTTGCCGTGAAATGAATATTTTTAACCCTATATTAATCCTATATTTTAATCCCATATTAATGTAACAATTTTCAGCTCTGCTGTCCAGTGGGAGCCGGTGTGCAAATGGCAATGCAGATATTTTCACCCCAGGTTATATGCAATTATGTTATCCCCAAAAAACACTGCCCCCTTAGGTTTATAGCCTAAGGGGGACGCAACTTGCTCTACCTGATACACAATAACAGGGTTGTTCATTTGCTATCCTGTTAAAAACGATCCTCTCTTTCAACATTAATTTGGAAATAAGAGCTTTTTCGACCCAAGGGGGCATTGTTAAAAAGGTCATATCATATAATAAATATTATCATAATGTCTATTCTTTTTCTATTTCCTCGATTATAAGCTGCCCGTGTTCGTTCTCAAAATAACGGAGATTTACTTTATCCCCGCTGTCAAGCCCGGCCAAAATTTCGGAAAGATCCTGCGGCAGCATAAAAGCTTTCGCCTGGCCGTCTATTTCAATCTCCACAAAGTTGCTGTCAATCTGCCCCGAAAATATGCCCGTTTTTCTCTCCAATTGCTTACTGCCGTCATTTTCATTGACGTAAACCAGTTCTTCAAATACATCGTTCTTTGTATTTTGAACCTTACAGCTTTCAAAAGTTCCATTTAATTTAATCACCAGCAGGGGGTAAGTTAAAACTTGAATTACAGCATTTTTTTCTTTTGGTTCTGTTTCTTCAACAATCACTTCCAGGTTCGACTTTGCAGCATTTATAGTATTCAGGGCAATACCGTATCCTCCCGTCGCCTTCTCTCCGGACGAAACCAGCAAGAAAACATCATTCCCGTTATAAATATCGGGTCCGCTGAAAACAAAATATCCCCTTTCGGCTTTCAGCTCTTCCACGGCGCTTTGCACTTTTTCAGGAAGGGCATTAAGGTCCCCTACTATTTCATACTCCAGCAGCTCTTCCCTCTCGGGAGTTTCTACCTCAGGAATTTCCGCTCCGGGTGTTTCAACCTCGGGAGTTTCCGCTTCAGGAATTTCTCGCGGACCACATCCCGGAAAACTGAGAATCAGGATCATCAGCGCCGCCAAAAAAATAATAACCGCCTTTTTCACCGGTATTACCCCCTTTAATATTTTCTATCGCATGCCGGATGCCAGCAATAATTTTCTTCTTCATTATTATAGACGATTATAACCCCTTTTTGTTTCAATGTCATGAAAATAATCAAGGAAAGATATGACAAAATATAAATTGACAGACGGAAATATTGCAAGGCGCCAAGGATAAAAAGGAACTGCTAACATCAAGAAATACTTCTCCACGCAACGAATTTACTTTCTTAAACAAGAAGCCGCAACTTATGAAAAAGCGGCTTTGTTGTATTTTACCCTGCGTCGTAAAGGAATTACCCCGCGCAGCACCATAGATATGCTGATAGCTCTTACAGCAATAGAATTTAATTTATTGCTGCTCCACGATGACCGTGATTTTGATGTAATGGCCGAACACATACCGGAATTGAATATACTCAATATCCTGGAGTAAAAAATTTATAGACCGGCTGCCGGTCTGACCGAGCATCCCGGCAAACGAACCTAAAAAGTTCAAAAGGCGGTATTAATAAAGTATAAAACCAGCGAGCCGCGTTGCTCGCTCTATACCCCTGAAGGTTCTTTCACGGTGAAAAGGACATGGGCACGCCGTTCCTTAACCATTTTGTCAATTATCCGCTCCAGCTGCCCGGGGTCGGTTGCCGGTTCGAAACAGTGCCTGCCCAGGCAGGCAAAGGCACTGGCCTCTTTTATGCCGGCATATTCTTCCCGGTCAATATCCGCGGCCTTCTCGGGTTCAAGCAACCTGACAACTTTCGGAGGCACAAACGCCGCCAGCGCGGTACTGTGCAGCGGCAAAAGCCCGGGGTCATTATGTGGCCCTACCACATCGATCACCGCACCCCGCTCCCTGACTCCGAATGCTGCCAGCGCCAGCCCGGCGCTAAAGAGAGAATGGCCGCGATATTTATCCATAAAAGCGTGGATAATATCAGCACCTTTTTCCAGGTAAGCCTCCTCGCCGGTCAGAGAAGCCATCTCAACAAACCAGTTTGCACATAGTGAATTATTTTCAATATCATAGACCGGCCGGGACAGTTTTCCCAGCTCTTCTTTCTCCACAGGCCTGTCTCTAAATGCGCCTTCTTCCCGCGCTAATTTCTTCAGGCAAAAAGAAGCCAGTTCCCTGGCCATATCGAGCCATTTCATATCCCCGCTGTGCTGGTAAGCCGCCGTCAAGGCTAACCCCATGGCTGCCTGATCTTCGAGCAGCCCCCATATTTGCGCTTCATTTTCCCCTTCAGCCAGGTAATGTGCCATCCCCAGCTCCCGGCTAAAACAGCGATCTTTCAGCATATTTAATGTCTTCATAGCGAGAGCATACCAGCGCGGTTCAGCCAGAATTACCGCAGCTTTAAAAAGTGAACGGACCAGCAGGGCATTCCAGCTGACATAAATTGTCCGGTCAATTCGCGGCTTTTCCCGCTTTTGCCTTTCATCCAGGGGTAAAGAATAATACTCTTCGTCGGCATCCTGGGAGCCTGCCCAACCCTCCCTTTCGGGAAGGTAAAGATTGTTTTCCAGGTAGCGCAACACATCCCTGGCGGCAGCGGCAAAAAACTCATCCCCCGTCAGCTTGCTGGATGTAAGTAATAAGGACAGCATCCGGGCATTATCCTCGAGCATTTTTTCATAATGGGGTATGCTCCAGTCCCTGGTAGTGCTGTAACGGAAAAAACCTCCTTCCTCAGGGTCGTAGATACCGCCGGAATACATGGAATGCAGGGTGTGCTCAAAGATTTCCCGCCAGTCCTTGCCTCCCTGGTAAAGATAGGCCACCTGTGCCAGCTCCAGCGCTTCAAACATGGGAAATTTAGGAGAGCTCCCAAACCCACCGTATTCCTTATCGTATTGTTCTTTAACCTTATCCGCTGCAAAACCCAGCAGATCGGCAAAAGTTTCCGTCTCCAAAGCTCCGTCCCCTCTGGCTACAGTTCTTTTTCTCTTTCTTTGAAAATTTTCTTCTTCTCCGGATATTTTGCTATCTCTTATCCGGGCTTCCTTTTTTATTCTTTCAGGGTCTTCCCGGTATAGTTCAGTTACTTCTTCCATGGATGCCAGCATTTTCTCCGGCGGTATATAAGTGGCACCGGTAATAATATATCCCTCGGGAGTTAAAAAAGCCGTTGTTGGCCAGCCCCCAAGATTATAGCGCGCATTTATATCCGGCCTGCGGTCAGTATCCACCCTGATGGGGACAAAATCCCTGTTAATGGTCCGGATAACCTGCTTATCGCTATACGTTGTATTATCCATCACATGACACCAGTGGCACCAGCTTCCGGATATGCTTAACAAAATCGGCTTGTTTTCAGCCTTTGCCTTTTCAAATGCTTCGTTACCCCAGGAGTACCAATTTATAGAGCTCTGTAAATCCGGTGAAATGCCCTTATTTATTATACGTTTATCCTTATTGTCCTCTTTAAAGTCCATATTGCATACACCTCACATTTTTTTATATTTTTCCTTGGCAAACTTGTTTTTATGTAGCTGTTGCTAATTGAAAACTTATTGATAACACTTCCCTTGAAAACTTAGCGTCTAATGGAACTTTCAATATTTGCAACCCTTCCGACAAAAAAGGCATGAAGCTGAGGCTTCATGCCTAATTCCATCCTATAAAATATTTATAATAGTTACCAGAGCTATCTTATTATTTTTTCCCGCCTTCCCCGGGAATTTGAATATCAGTAATATAATTTTTTTGTTCCTGAGCTCTTCTTTTTCTGGCAGCCGCTCCAACAGCTTTCCAGAGAATAATAATCAATAACAGTAAAGGGATAATTATCGGCAGGGATCCGATTATGACAATCACAAAATTGGCCATACCATCCAGAAGACGGTTGGTGTTCAGCGCCATTAGATTCCCGATCCTTTCGCCAAAATTACCAAAACCGTCAACCACTGTCTCCTGGCGCGGATCCCTTTCCTCCAGGCGGATATCGATGGTTGAATAATTTACCCTTTCCTGCAGGTGCTTGAACTCAGCGGTCATCGACTCCAGATCGCCGCGAATCCTTCCCAGTTCTTTCTCAATCTGCAGGATATCTTCCATGTTCTCCGCCCTGTCCAGCAGCTCGCGCATTCTTTTCTCCTGCGCCTCCAGGTTGGTAATGCGGGCTTCCAGGTCAATATAATGCATGGTTACATCGCTGGTATTCTCGCTGATATTTTTTGTCTCGCCCAGCCCGTCCAGTATTTCCAGGGCATACGCATACTTATCCTGTGGAATACGGATTGACAT
>JAAYOY010000023.1 GCA_012520035.1 Bacillota bacterium | reverse complement strand
GCTTACAAATATACGTGGTTTAAGCTTCCGGTTATCGGTGAGATAGCTGAAAAGCAATCAACGTCAATAAAAATATAATTACCACAATCACCGGTTGTCATGGAGGCCATCAAATATATTTGAGTAATAAAAAGAAGATCTCGGCGCGAAGCCAGGATCTTCTTTTTTAGTTTAACTTCTTTGTCTTTTTTGTGTTCTTTACTCTATTGATAAGTTAACAGCAACTGCATTTTCAAAAGATTTTTTGATCGCTTCAATAATGTTTCCATGTGCATCATTAAGGCTCATTGTGGCGCCGGTAACTGTATCAGCCAGCATGTTCTTTTCTTCTTCACTGAGCGCTTCATATTTAGCTAAATCTTCTTCGTTCTTGGAATCGGGCTTGAGCGGTCTTCCGTTAATATCCGATGTGTATTTAGCAAACCATTCTTCTACTTCTTCTACCGTTTTTCCCACAAACAGGTCCTGGTAAGCGTCCATCTGATCACTCCAGGTACCAACACCCATTTGGTAGTTTTCCCCGCGGTCCCTCTTTGTTTCCCAGCTGTTTACTTCAGAGATAAAATGGTCTTCTGTATCGGGTGTTTTGCCGTCAATTTTTCCATCATGGTTTTCATCGTTGTTATATCCGCCCTGGCCTGGGAAGCCGCTAAAATGCGGCATGCCTTCGCCATCATAGTTAGGAGTTGCAACCTCCAATTGATCCACGTACAGGGACAAAATTTTGCCCTCTTCATCAAACAAAACATTAGCGAAAACCTGGTTAATACTGTAAACCTGTGTGTCAGTATTGTCTTTTCCTGGACCTATACGGGCATTATTTGCTATTCCAAAACCCTGGAATACTTTAGTAGCCGATACTGGAGCGGGCTTATTTGCGGACTTATTGTTGGTTTCCTTTTCTGGGGCAGGGTAGCTCTCAGGATCTAAAGCATTGTTGACTGCATTCATAATTGCTTTACTCGTTACTGTTGCACCGGAAATTGCATCAACCGCGGTGGAATTAGCCTTGACAATCGCTGCAGGGATTTGCTCGAATGCCGGCCTCGCTATATCGGGAGTCTCGTTTTCTTCAAGAATCTCAACGGCGGTGATCTTATCCCCTTTTTTCGTTACAGAAACTGTAATATTACCATTATGGCCTTTTGCTACACCTGTTAATGTTTCTTCAGCTAAAGCTTTTTCTGATTCTGGAGAGCAGCCAATCATGCTTATAACAAGCAACGCGCATAAAGCAAATAATAAAAGCTTTTTCATGATCATATTACCATTGCCTCCTCTTGATTTTCTTTATTCGGTTAGTAGGGACAATTACTTCTCTTTTGAGAGATATGGAACAATTGATCCTGCTGCTGATTCTGCAGCGCTTATTTTTCTTACATTTTCACCTCACTTTTTTACAATTATTGAATTAAAAACCGTTCAGAAACTCTCAGCCTATGTGCTTTTTTTCACAAGATATCAAAGAATTTCTGAAACGGTTTAAAAAAAGGGGGGACTTCCTTATTAATTACTATCATAAAACCCCAATACTGTCAATATAATATTGGGGTTTTAATGATATATAAAAAAATTATAAACAGGGAAATCAAGTATATTTTACATGATTAATGCATTAAAACCCTTAACAATGCATTAAACCCTTTATTGCCTTCTGCATTTACCTGTAGCTAAAGAGCGGATGGAAGGCAGCATAGGCTACCGGGTTATTGATGCGACGGATAGCGAAGCGCTGCTCCAACTGGGAACGGGATGTTTTGATGGGGTGCTCTGCAACATGGCCCTCATGGACATGGCGGATATCCAGCCGCTGATGAACTCCCCGGCTATTTTGCTTCATCCAGGAGGGCGGCTTGTCTTTTCCGTTCTACAATAAAAAAAGTGGCTTTCTCCTTGAAAGTTTATATCGCATAAGTTATTATTGAATAAAAAAGCCAATAAAAGTAAATGGGTGGGACACGGCGGATGGAACAGGTGGGACACGGGTAAGGATATGTTCCCCGTGTCCCACCACCTGTCCCGGGGTTGTAAAGAAAATATTGTTAATAGAGAGGTAAGCATATGAAATATGTTGTTATACTTGGAGACGGCATGCCGGATTACCCTCTGGAGGAGCTCGGAGGGAAGACACCGCTGGAATATGCGCTCACCCCAAACATGGATAAGCTCGCCAAACGAGGCGAGACGGGCATGGTGAGGACCGTGCCGCAGGGTATGCCGGCGGGGAGCGATGTTGCCAATCTCTCTGTCATGGGCTACGATCCGGCAAGGTATTATACCGGGCGGTCGCCCATTGAAGCGGTAGCTATGGGGGTCGAGCTGGCGGAGGAGGATGTATCCTTCCGCTGCAACCTGGTGACCCTTTCCAACGAGGAACCTTATCAAAGCAAAAGCATGGCCGATTACAGCGCCGGCGAGATCAGCACCCCCGAGGCGGGGAAGATCATGGCAGATGTTGAAAAGAATTTTGGCAGCGATGTATTTAATTTCTTTGCCGGGGTGAGCTACCGCCACCTCATGGTCTGGAGAAACGGTCCCGATCCCGCATCTTTTAACCTCACGCCGCCCCACGATATTGCCGGAAAGGAAATCGCTCCTTATCTGCCGCGGGGGGAGCACAGCGGAGTGCTGCTGGAGTTGATAGAAAAAAGCAGCGCTTTTCTGCCGGAACATCCGGTGAATAAAGAGCGCCTGGCGCGTGGGCAAAGGCCGGCCAATTCCATCTGGCTGTGGGGAGAGGGTAGAAAACCCCGTCTGGACAGCTTCAGGGAAAAGTACGGCCTGGGGGGGACGGTTATCTCGGCCGTGGATCTTATTAAAGGACTAGGTATACTGGCCGGGCTGGAAGCTGCTGATCTCCCCGGCGTTACGGGCACGATAAATACCGATTTTAAGGGAAAAGCCCTGCGTGCTTTAAAAGAACTGCAAGATGGAAAAGACTTTGTCTTTATCCATGTGGAAGCCCCCGATGAAGCCGGGCACCAGGGGGAACTGGAGACAAAAATAAAGGCGATAGAGGAGATAGACGCGAAGGTGGTCGGGGAAATTATGCAGGGGCTGGAAGAATTCCCTGAATACGGGATCATGGTTCTGGCGGATCATCCCACGCCGCTTAGCCTGCGCACCCACACGGGGGAGCCGGTGCCGTTTTGTATTTACAAAAACGTTGTTCCTAATGTTGCTCCCGAAAAACGCCTGCAGGGCAAGGGCAGGTTTCAGGGTGGCTCTCAAGGCGGGCTTCAGGGTGAGTCCCCGGGCAGCAAGGGCAGCCGGAGCGGGCCTGAAAGGGGCTTCAGCGAGGCCTCTGCCGCCGCCGGCGGCATCTATCTTAATGAGGGGCACAGATTGATGGATTATTTCCTGGCCAGGTAAAGCGGAAGGAGTGGTTTTTATGGGTTTGCGGCTTGTTCTGGGAAGAGCCGGCAGCGGCAAAAGCAAGCTCTGCCAGGAGGAGATTATCCGGGAGCTGAAGGAGCGGCCGGACGGCTTTCCCCTTATCTATATCGTGCCGGAACAGGCGACCTTTCAGGAGGAGTATGCCCTGGCAACCGCTCCCGGCCTGGGCGGGACGATCCGTGCCCAGGTGTTGAGTTTTCGCCGCCTTGCCTGGAAAGTGATGCAGGAGGTAGGGGGCGGGAAACGGCTCTTTATTGATGATACCGGCAAGGGTATGGTCCTACGCAGGGCGCTGGAGAAACAGAGGAGCCGGCTGAGGGTGTTCAAACATGCCGGGGAGCAGACCGGAGTGCTGGATAACCTGGTTCAGCTCTATAACGAGTTGAAACGATCGTGCATCCCGCCTTCCCGGCTGCGGGAGATCTTTCAAAAACGCGTAGAAGCAGGGGCTGACCTGCCTTCTTTGTTTCAGGAGAAAATGAGCGATTTATTGCTTATCCTGGAGGAAGCAGAAAAGGAGCTGGCCGGGCTTTACATAGATGCGGAAGATTATTTGAACCTGTTGGTGGAGCTGCTGCCCCGTTCTGCTTATATTACCGAAGCGGAAGTCTGGGTGGACGGGTTCTACGGCTTTACCAACCAGGAATATGCGGTGCTGGAGAGCCTCCTGGTGCGTTGCCGCCGGGTGACGGTTACCGCCTGTCTGGACCGCTTCCGTTCTCCTGAGGAAGTTCTGGACGAGCTGGACCCTTTTTATCCCGCGGCGCTTACCTGCCGGAAACTGCAGCAGCTTGCGGACAGATGCCGGATTCCCGTGGAGAAGGTTATCCTGGGTAAGGGGCCCCTGCCGCGCTTTGCGAAAAGCCCGGAGCTGGCTTATCTGGAGCAAAAGCTGCACAGCTATCCGGCCATACCTTACAATGGGGAAATATCCTGCCTGACGCTTGCGGCGGCCCCCAACCGCCGCTGCGAGGTGGAGTCTCTGGCCAGGGAAATGATCCGCCGCTGTCGTGATGAAGGTTACCGTTGGCGGGATATGGCTGTAATTGTTAGCGAGCTGGATGACTACTGCGATGTTATTACTACTGTTTTCGGCGATTATCATATTCCTTTTTTCCTGGACCAAAAACGTCCTGTTATTCATCATCCGCTGGTTGAATTTATCCGCTCGTCCATAGAGGTGGCAAACCGCAACTGGCGCTACGATGCTGTATTTCGCTGCATCAAGACGGAGTTTTTACTGCCGGTGACAGGGGATGCCCACCTGCGGCGCAAGTGGCGGGAGAGGACGGACAGGCTGGAGAACTATGTCCTTGCCTGCGGGATACAGGGGAAGCTCTGGTTGCAGGATGAACCCTGGGAATACCCTGTCAGGGACACCCTGGAGGAAGAAGGAGACGGGGGGGAAAAGCTTTCTGCAGGGGAGCAGGTTTTTTTGCAGCAGATCAATGAGACGAGGAAGATGGTGAGCGCACCGCTGATTCATTTCCAGGAAAAATTTAAGCAGGCCGCCACTGTAAAGGAGAAAACCGCCGCCCTCTACGGGCTTTTGCAGGAGACAGGCGCCTGGGAGCGGCTGGAATTGTGGAGCGAGGAGGCGCTGAAGAAGGGGAACGCGGAGAAAGCACGCGAGCACCAGCAGGTATACAAAGGTATCATAGAGCTGCTGGACCAGCTGGTGGAGATCATGGGCGGGGAGAAAATTTCTTCCTCCCTCTATGCGCGCATTCTGGAAACAGGGATGGAGAGCCTGCGCCTCAGTTTGGTCCCACCGTCCCTTGACCAGGTCCTTGTAGGCAATGTGGAACGAAGCAGGTCCGGCTATGTCAGGCTGGTTTACCTGCTGGGGATTAATGATGGAGCGCTCCCATCGCGTCCCGGTGAGGACGGTTTCTTTTCCGAGGAGGAACGGGAAGCCATCAGGGGCTGGGGGCTTGATCCTGCCCCGGGGAGCAAGCGGCGCCTGCTGGATGAACAATTCCTCATCTACATGGCCCTGACCCGCGCTTCCGAAGGGCTCTGGATCAGTTATCCCCTGGCAGACGAGGAAGGCAGGGCGCTGCTGCCGTCCTCGCTTATCACCCGCATAAAACAGATTTTTCCTTCCCTGGAAGAAACACTTTTAGCGGGAGAGCCGGAAGGCGAACAGGTGGCCGTGAAAGGGGGAAGCGCCACTCTCGCCAAGGATGAAGATAAGGAAGGCAGTTGCCCCGGTCCGGCTGTTTGTGAACAAGGTGCAGGAGAAGTTGCCGCCGGTATCCCGAAATATATAGATGAGGCTACAGCTTCAGCTGCGGATATTGATGCCGATGCAGATACAGCTGCCGGTGTTGATACAGATGCGGTTGCGGCCGGCGATGCAACCGCCGCTTACCTGCTCCACTACATTGCGGAACCTCGCCGGGCACTGTCCCACCTGTCCGTGCAGCTCGGCCGTTTGAAAAAAGGGGAATGGATACATCCCCTCTGGTGGGATGTCTATAACTGGTTTGCCCGGCAGGAAAGGTGGCGGGAGCCCGGCAAACGGCTGCTCGGCGGCATATTTCACGAAAACCGGGAAAGGCCGCTCCGGCCCGAAACCGGCCTGGAGCTCTACGGCAGGCATCTCAGGGCAAGTGTTTCCCGTCTGGAAAGGTTTCGCTCCTGCCCGTTTTCTCATTTCGCCTCCCACGGACTGCGGTTGAAAGAGCGGCGGATTTACCGCCTGGAGGCTCCGGATATCGGGCGCTTTTTCCACGCTGCTCTGCGCAATTTTGCCCTTTCCCTGGGGGAACTGGGTCTGGAGTGGGGGGAACTGGGCAACGAAGAATGCCTGCACCTGGTCCACCGTGAGGTGGAGCGGCTGTTGCCGCGACTGCAGAAGGAAATACTGCTCAGTTCAAACCGTTACCGCTACCTTGCCCTGAAACTCCGCAACACTGTTGCGCGGACCGTGCTCGTCCTCTCCGAGCATGCCAGGCGAAGCTCCTTTAAGCCGATCGGGCTGGAGCTCTCCTTTGGGTTCCAGCAGGGGGGGCTCCCCGCGCTCGTCTTAGAGCTGGATGACGGCCGCAGGGTGGAGATGGCGGGCCGTATTGATCGCGTCGATCTTGCGCGCGATGACGAGGGAAAGGCTTACCTGTGCGTTATCGACTACAAATCCGGGCGCACCGATCTGAAGCTTCCCGATATTTACTACGGGCTTTCCATGCAGATGCTGGTTTACCTGGATGTTCTTTTAACGCATGCCCTTAAGTGGCTGCAGGAGGAAGCCCTGCCGGCAGGCATGCTTTATTTCCGCGTGCATACGCCGCTGATCAACCTGAATGAATTTCAGCCTCTTGAGAAGATAGAAAGTACGATCCGCAGGTGCTATAAAATGAAGGGGAAAGTCCTGGAGGACGTTAATGTGGTCAGGTTGATGGATAACTTTCTGGAAAAGGGATACTCGGAGATTATCCCCGTAGGTTTAACCAGGGACGGTTCTTTTTATAAAAACTCCGCTACTTTAAGCGGCGAGCGCTTTGCACTGTTGCGCCGGCATACGCGTTCGCTGATCAAGGAGAGCGCTCTTGGCATTACGGGCGGCCGGGTGGATATTTCACCTTATCGGCTGGGCGGATGGCAAGCCTGTACATATTGCCCTTATAAAGCGGTATG
>JAAYOY010000134.1 GCA_012520035.1 Bacillota bacterium | reverse complement strand
TTTGTTGCGGGAATAATTCCGGGGACAATCCTGGCGGCTCTTTTTATGCTTACCATTTATATAATCTGCAAACGCGATCCCGACAGCGGTCCTGTTGGCCCTGCGACCTCCTGGAAACAAAAATTTGTCTCGTTAAAAGGGCTTATCGAGTCCGTTATCTTATTTAGTGTTACCATCGGGGGGCTATTTGCAGGATGGTTTACCCCTACTCAGGCCGGTGCCATAGGGTCGGCGGTAGTTATTGTGCTCGGACTGCTAAGGCGGCAGCTCACCTGGTCAAACTTTATCGGGGCAACCAGGGACGGATTGCGTTTATCCTGTATGATTATGCTCTTGATTGCCGGCGCTACAATTTTTGGTCACTTTATCACGCGCACGGCTATACCGATGAAATTGGCCAATTGGGTCATTGCCATGAATGTCTCCCCGACTGTAGTGATGCTATTAATCATTGCCTTCTGGTTTGTCCTGGGCTGCTTTATTGATGCCATGCCGATTATTGTGCTTTTAATGCCCATCCTGCTTCCAATTTTGAACAGTCTCGGAAGTGACCTGATCTGGTTTGCTGTAATTGTAGTGGTCCTTAGCATGATCGCCGTAGTAACCCCGCCGGTGGGGGTCAACGCGTACGTTGTGAAGGGTATTACCGATGACGTACCGCTGACGACAATTTTTAAGGGCGTATTTCCTTTCTTCATACCTTTTGCAATAGGTTTAACGTTGCTTATTGCTTTCCCCTGGTTATCCACTGTCCTGACAACGTTTGTAACATATTGATTTACGATTTACCCTATAATATGCCATACTAAGAATCTTTCTAAGATGACCTTGCCCCCGGCAGTTGTTACTGTCGGGGGCAAGGTTTTAAAAAAAATTTTTAGTGAACGAAAAGACAATAGGATTACCAATAAGACTGCTTACAGTATAATGGGACTTTTACGATCTTTCAATAGAAGCATCGCCATTTTTTTCGTACAGTATATTAATATCGTTGTCTAATCAAACCAAACTTCTTGGCACACTCCATAACCGGCAGCGGCACAAATGCCAGCAAAACTGCGCTAAAGTACATCCCCGCGGTCAACTGTGTCAGGCTGAATACAGATGTTATTGGAGGAATAAATAAAATAATCCCGATCAAGACAAGCGATGTGCCCGCGGCGAGACAAAGCGTCTTGTTTGAAAAGGCACCTATTCTTAACAGAGAGTGGACAGAACGCATGTTGAACGCCTGGACTAATTGAGTAAGCGCAAGTACAGAGAAAGCCATGGTCCGGGCTGCGGTGATACTTCCCGTATTTTCCCAACCTATTATAAACCCAATCAACGTTAAAACAGCAAACATTACTCCCTGGAGCACAACCTGCAAACCCAGTCCGCCGGCAAAGATGCCTTCGTTTTTGGGTTTTGGCCGTCGAGTCATGACATCACCTTCGACCTGTTCCATGCCAAGGGCAATAGCGGGAAGACCGTCGGTGACAAGATTAATCCACAAAAGATGCACTGCTAAAAGCGGTGTTGCCTTCCAGAAAAGCATGGCCAAAAATACGGTCAACACCTCGCCGATATTAGTACCAAGCAGGTAACCGACTACTTTTCTAATATTATCAAAGATGCCGCGCCCTTCGCGCACCGCTTCCACGATAGTGGCAAAGTTGTCATCGGTAAGCGTCATATCCGCTGCGCCTTTGGCAACATCCGTTCCGGTTATGCCCATAGCGCAGCCGATGTCCGCCGCTTTTAAGGCGGGGGCATCGTTAACACCGTCTCCCGTCATGGCAACGATCTCTTCCTGTCGTTGCCACGCACGTACGATGCGAATCTTATCCGCAGGTGACACCCTTGCATAGACGGAGATATTGCGTACGCGCTTATCAAATTCTGTATCTGATATTGACGCAAGTTCGCTTCCAGTCACGGCATCGTCTCCATCGCGTAAAATTCCCAGTTCTTTTGCAATCGCTGAGGCGGTGAGGATATGGTCGCCAGTGATCATAACCGGCTTTATGCCCGCCTGGCGGCATAACGAAACCGCCTCCCGCGCTTCCGGGCGGGGTGGATCGATCATGCCCACTAACCCCATAAAGGTCAGGCCGTTTTCCAGAAGCTCAGGCACGGGTTCGGATGGAACTTCGCTGATTTCTTTATATCCTACCGCAAGGACGCGCAGGGCCTGCCTGCTCATTTTGTCGGCATATTCACGCCCGGACTGCACATCGCCGGTAACGCACCTTTGTACGAGAACATCGAATGCGCCTTTGACGATAACTATGTTTTTTCCGTCGATACGGTTCACTGTTGTCATCAACTTGCGTTCTGAATCGAAAGGAATCTCTGCAAGGCGAGGATACCGTTCCTCCAATTCCTCTTTGTGCATCCCGTTTTTATGCGCTGCAAATACGATGGCCGTTTCCGTCGGGTCGCCGATATGCTGCTCATTTCCATTTTCAAAAACAACCTTGCCATCACAGCAAAGCGCAGCATAACGAAGCAGATTTTTAATCGCAGGGGAATTATCCTCGACGATGTCCTCAAAAATCGACTCATTGGCAACGAAGGCACGCGTTAGCGTCATCCGGTTCTGTGTAAGCGTGCCTGTCTTATCCGAGCAGATGACCGAGGCACTTCCCAGTGTTTCCACAGCAGGCAGCTTGCGGATGATGGCGTTGCGTTTTACCATTCGCTGTACGCCGATGGCCAGTACGATGGTCACAATGGCAGGCAAGCCTTCTGGAATGGCGGCAACCGCCAGTGATACGGAGATCATAAAGATTTCCATGATTTGCATGCCTGCAATTAGCCCAATCACAAAGATAACTCCACAAATCGATAACGCACCCATACCCAGGTATTTCCCGAGCGTGGCCAGTTTTTCTTGCAGGGGCGTTTGTCCTTCCTTTTCCCCTGCCAGCAGATTGGCGATTTTCCCCATTTCGGTGTTCATGCCGGTAGCGGTGGTTACTGCGCTGGCTCGGCCATAGGAAACCACGCAGCCTGAGTAAATCATATTGTGCCGATCGCCCAGCGGTGCATCCTTGGCCACAGCGGCGGCTGCGTCTTTTTCAGAAGAAACCGATTCTCCCGTCAGCGCAGATTCTTCAGTTTTTAAACTCGCGGAGGTAATGAGCCTGGCGTCCGCCGGGATAAAATCTCCTGCCTCCACCAGGATGATGTCTCCCGGGACCAATTGTGAAGCCTCAATAATGGTTTGCATTCCATCGCGTATGACACGTGCGTGTGGAGCCGAGAGGCTTTTGAGCGCTTCAAGTGCCTTCTCAGCCTTGCTTTCCTGTATCACGCCCATGATGGCATTGAGCACGACAATAAGCAGGATCAGAATTGGTTCGTAAAAACCTTCCCTTTCATAACAGGCAATGACAAAAGAAACTACTGCAGCAGCGATCAGGATCAGGATCATTACGTCGCTGAACTGTTCAAAGAAGCGCTGCACAATAGTTTTCGTTTTTCTTTCCTGAAGCTTATTTTCACCGTACTCTGCCAAACGTCTTTTTGCCTCGGCTGAGGTTAAGCCCTGTTCCGGCTCTACAAGCAAATGCTTCAGTATTGCTGCTAAATCTTCATGATGTGGGATCATAAAATAATACCTCCACTTTTCTACTTCGAATTATAATTAAGACAACACCTTCCGGGATCAGAATACGGGAGTGTTTAAAGTGAATTATCTTCTTTTAACTGGGTTGGACATATTATATTTTCATTCATCTATTTAGTCAAGCATACCGTAATCCGTGATACTGTTCTTTGAAAAAAATGACCTCCAGTTATGATTAGTGTGTGCTACGTGAACGCACAAAACCATAAAAGCATTTTGATATCTCCAGCACGATAATTTCTTGTATGGAACCAGATTTCTGACGTACCGGGCAATTTTTATGATATAATAAAAATGGTACACAGGGAGATACGTATTCGGGACAGATGCCTGATCGTGAGAAAGGGGGATCAGGTTTAATATTTTTGACTGGAAGATAACTAATAAAATGGAGATGATTGCATGGATAAGCCGAAACCAGTGGCAACAATCGAAATGGAGGGCGGTGGCCGGATCAAGGTGGAGCTGGATCCGGTAAACGCTCCAAACACAGTCAGGAACTTCATCGCCCTTGCGGAAGAGGGGTTCTATGATGGTCTGATTTTCCACCGGGTTATCCCCGGTTTCATGATCCAGGGCGGATGTCCTCAGGGAACAGGGCGCGGTGGTCCCGGTTATTCCATCAAGGGGGAGTTCGCCTCGAACGGCCACAAAAACGGGATAGTTCATAACCGGGGCGTTATCTCTATGGCGCGTTCCCAATTGCCGGACTCTGCTGGCTCGCAGTTTTTCATTACGGTGGCTGATGCGCCCCATCTTGACGGCCATTATGCCGCCTTCGGATTCGTAATTGAGGGGATGGATGTTGCCGATAAAATTGTAGCAGTGCCGAGGGACCGTTTGGATAAACCCCTGAAAGATCAGCGCATCAGGACTGTGACAGTTGAAAAAAATGGCGTTGATTACGAACCGCCGGTGAAGGCATAACGAACTCAGGCTTTTAAAGGGGCTTTAACAAGCTTAACAAAAAGACTTGACATCAGGCAAAAAATTCCCAGATAGATAAATACAATAATATAATTTTCTCCTGTTATATCGAGTATATAACCGCTCAGGGAAGGACCGATCGCTCCGGAAATGAAACCGTAAGCAGTAAATATCA
>JAAYOY010000022.1 GCA_012520035.1 Bacillota bacterium | reverse complement strand
TTCAAGAAATTGTTCCTTCACCCAGTCCAGCTGCAAAAAAACATACGCTTCACCTTTGCCGGAAATTATTTTTCCCTCAATCTGCTTCTCCTCAGTCATCTACAACAAGCCCTTCTATCTGTAATATTAAAGAGCCCGGGTATTCGGTCCTCTTTACACCTCTGCTCCGCTTTCCCTAGGAGTTGCCGGTAAAGGCCCTTAAGTCAGCCTGCCGCGGCAAGCAAAGCGGTCAAGATCGATTCCCCTTCTCTGAAGCCACTGGGCAGTTTCCCCAAGAATAACTAGCGGTTTCTCACGAAGCCCGGAGACACTGCGCGCGCCCAGCATTAACATTACCTGCCTGAGCTGCTTCTCTATCTCCAGCAGGTAATGTTCAACCGCTGCTTCGCCTCCATTATAATAACAGCGCACGAGCGGGCCGGCTATCCCGGCCAGAGAAGCCCCCAGGCTGAGCGCCTTGGCCACATCAAGCCCGTTACGTATCCCGCCGGCAGCAACGATATCCACCTGTGATCCCGCAGAATAAACCACCTCCACCAGGCTGCTCACTGTGGAAAGGCCCCAGTTCAAAAAAGGATGCGCTGTCTCCCCGCTCCGGCGGAAGCCTTCGATAAGTATAAAATTCGTGCCCCCTTTCCCCCCGACATCCAATGCAGCAACGCCCGTGGAAATAATCTGAACTGCCTGTTCACGAGCTATGCCGCACCCTACTTCTTTCACTATTACCGGGACATCTGAGATAAGAACCGTATTCCTGATATTATCCAGGTATCCCTGAAAGGATAATTCTCCTTCATCCTCCGGCATCATTACTTCCTGTGGAATATTGAGATGAAGTTGAAGGGCATCCGCGCCGATCATCTCCACCGCCCGCAGGGCTTCTTCAGGCGAAAGGCCTGCGCTGACGTTTGCGGCGATAAACCCGTCGGGGTTTTCCTCACGGGCAACTTTATAACTATACTCAGCTTTCCTGTCCTGCAGGGCGGCAGTTTGCGAGCCCACGGCCATCGGTATCCCCAGTTTCCGGGCAACAGCGGCTAGCGCCCTGTTAATTTTAGCCGCCTCGCCAATACCGCCGGTAATTGCATTAATCATTAACGGGGATTTCATCTCCCGGCCACAAAACTTAACTGCAGTATTAATCTCCCGGTGGTCGATCTCCGGCATACAGTTATGGACAAAAAGTACATCTTTGAACCCGGGGCTATCCGGACCGTCACTCAGGTTCTGGACAAGATTAAGGTGATCAAGCTTGCGTTTTTTGCGCAAATTTCCACACCTCTTTTTAATAGAAGGTAAAAAAATTAATCAGAACTGTTGCAGCAACCAAAGCAGCCTCACAGCTAATCGCGGCTATCATAGCTACCGTAGCTATCAAAGCTGCAAAAAGCTCACAGCTTTCAGCGATCACGGTATTTTGTCAACTGCTTCAGCAATTGCTCAAGAACCTTGGAGCAATTGCTCTCAATTTCCCGAATCCCTGAGACTGTAAGATCATCCACATGGATACCTGCTGTGAGCACTACTTTTCTATTGAGGGCGGAGGCAAGCTTGCCGGCCATTTTTTTGGCCAGTTCATCCTCTTTATGCCCGATCAGAGCAAAGACGGAAGTGGTTGAGCTGATCGCTTGCGGATCTTTCAGGCTGGGGCGGGGTATACTCACGGCTATTGCCCCCACATGGGGCTTGTCGCCGCCGTAGACCATAACAGCAAGATCATCGCCTATAAGGAAAGCGCTGACCTGCACCTGATACGGTGTCTCACCTTCGACTAAGGACAGCTGTTCCTGATACAACAAACGGCACCCCCTTTTATATGATCTGCCAAATATTTCGACATTTTCGTTTAAGACTCAATTATTCAAAATACCGGCTAACCTGCCGGTATTATATATAATTCTGCAGCCTTTCGCGGTTAAACGCTATTGTACAGGAGTATCCGGAAAAAGTCAATGCCCGTGATAATTACCCGCTACAGCATAATTGACAATAACAACAAAAAGGATTAAATTATAAAACAGATATTATTTAATACAACAAAGAGAGATGGATGTAATATGGCAAAGAAAAATTCAGGGTATAATGCACCCGTACTACACAAGGCTTTCGCAATCCTGGAAGAAATTGCTTACGGCCAAACTGAATTGGGTATAAGTGACCTGGCCCGCAAACTGGATATTCCCAAAAGCACGGTTTACGGTATAATTCAAGCTCTCAAGGAGATCGGCGCCCTTATTCAAAGCGAGAATACACATAAATTTAAACTTGGCCCGACACTGGTAAGATTGGGCAATCAGGCGCTTTCCGGAATTAATATCAGATCTATAGCACGACCGCACATGAATAAACTGAGCAAAGAGTACGAAGAAACGATTTTTATGGGGATTTTTGATGAACAAGGAATTACTATTATTGAAAAATCCGATAGTCCCCTGGATATAAAAATATCCGCCCCACTGGGCACACGTATACCTATCTTTGCCGGGGCTACCGGGAAAATTTTTCTCTCCAGAATGCGAAAAAAAATGCTCAATAAGATTCTGATGGAAAGATCAATTCCTAAATATACCGAAAACACGATCACTGATCCGGAAAAATTCCGCCAGGAGCTTGAAAAAGTGCGAAAGCAGGGTTATGCAAAGGATTTCGAAGAATATATCCAGGGGGTAAACGCCATCAGCGTACCTTTGCTGCCCGACTCCTGGGGTTGGCCGGCAGCTGCTTTTTGGATGGTCGGTTTCAGCAGCTCGTTCACCGGAGAAAAGCTTGAAAAAGCAATTTCCGCCTGTATCAAGGAGGCCTCGGAAATAGCCGAAAAAATCAAAGCGGCGACCATATCAATCAACTTATAACTTAAAAATCTTTCTCCGCTTAAAAAGTATTTTCATAACTGAACAACCCTCCTGCATATTAATGAATAAGAATATTTATTTGGGTTGAATAGTTATGAAAATATTATATATTAAAAAGAGAAGGCTGGAAACATTACTGCTGATAGCGGTGCTTGTTTTTGGCACATATCTTCTTTTTTTCTCCAAAACACCCATTATCACCACACTAACAGGTCGCCAACAAAGACTGGTCCCAATCTATTATGTTGATACAGAGGAAAAAAAAGTCGCCTTTTCCTTTGATGCCTGCTGGGGGTCGGCTTATACCCCCACCCTCCTGAAAATCTTGCGGGAAAATAATATCAGGACAACTTTTTTCCTTACCGGCTTCTGGGTAGAAAAATATCCGGAAATGGTTACGAGAATCAGCAAGGAGGGGCACGAAATCGGCAACCACTCCTACAGCCATCCCCACCTTAACGGCCTTGGCGAGGAGGAAATCAAAGAAGAACTGGTAAAAGTGGGCAAGATGATCTTCGAACTGACGAATATCCAGCCGCACCTTTTCCGACCCCCTTTCGGTGAATACAGCAACAAAGTAATCCTGGCAGCCAAAAAATGCGGCTACCAGACCATCCAGTGGAGTATTGACTCTCTAGACTGGCAGGAACTGGGCATAGAACCAATGGCCCAAAGGGTGACGGAAAAGCTCCACCCCGGGGCAATTATCCTCTTCCATAACAACGGCAAGTACACCGCAGAAGCCCTGCCGGAAATTATCGCCCGCGTTAAAGAACAGGGCTACACTATTGTCCCCATTTCAGAACTCCTCTATAAAGAAAATTTTTATATAGACAGCAACACGGGAGCACAAATACAAAATCCCCCGGCAAGTCAGTAACAGACCCTGCAGTAGTGCAGGGGTCTTGCAGGGGGAAATGCAGTTTTAGAGTCAAAAGAGCTTCAGAATACCCAAAGTCGGGTAACGGCTGTGAGTGAATATTTTTTCTAAACGCAGATAAAAGAACGTTTTTTTCTCCACCCATGGTAGCTAATATACCTGCTATGGGTGTTTTGTTTCGCTCTGTGTAAAAATTATTGTCGGGAATATGTTATCAGTTTGTGTCAAGACTCCTGTTCCAAAATGGTCATCCAGGTTCTGGCATGGTTATACTCATCACCGGCAATGCTAAAAATTATAGCTCTCAGAACTGGATTTTTTACCATGTTTGCCATTTGGACGTACATGGCTACTGCTGAAAGTTCATCAGCAATGGCCTCTTTAACCAGGTGTTTGAATTCTTTGTGGTTATAATCTTTGCGCAAGAGGCTATCATCGGGCATTTGTAGCACCCCCTTCTAAATTCTGAAAAAGCGTTCAGGCCCTTTCTGTATAAATATATGCGGAAGTGTTTAACGATGTTAATCCTTTAATCTATAAATAATCTATAAGCAAATAATCCAATAAATAATCCCTGGTTACCAATTCCAACAATACACTTTTTTAATACTGATGAATATATTAATAGCGCAAATGCAAAAAACGGGATTTAACATCCCATATCTTTCACAGCTTTAAGCCGGGGGTTCTTGCAGAAAAACGGTAAAATGGAAATAACAGGAGGTGAACATTATGCTGGCTGATGAAATGCTCTATTTGCTGGCCAAAGCTATTGAGCAAAAGTCAAAGAGCTTTCTTTATTATCTGGAGTTGTCAAGAAATATATCTGAAGACAAAAATTTTCAACGCGTTTTAATAGAAATGATCCTGCAGGAACAAAAGCATTTTGAAGCGCTCAGCGGGATGATTTCACGGCTGCTTGAAGGCGGCAAGCAAGCTCCGGCACCAGGATTGATAGCTAAAGCGGCAGATAACGAGAAAAAACATCGCGAATTAGAAAAAGATGCTTTTACCGTCACCAGGGGAACCGGTAATGCAGTACTCTTAGATCAGCTAATAAGGACAGAAAAAGATCTTCATAAGAACGATTTTGAAAGTCCCGAGCCCATTGAGGAAAAGAAAAACATAGGAAATGAAAGGGCGGGTAGCAGCGATATTACAGAAGAAAAAAAACCGGCAAAGGCCGTGCCTTTGGCGGATAATCAGATAACAGATAATCAGATAACAGAAAAAACCGTAACACCCAAGGGAGATAACGTGACGGAAAAAAACCCGCCACGCATACCAATACATGAAAATTCCCAAGAAAAGGAGGAAGATTCTTCTTTAAAAGAAGGAGACCCTCCCAAAACATCTCCAAATAAAATAACAAAAGAAAACAAGGTACTGATTTGGACTTTTGGAAAAAAATAAAAAAAGAGTAACTACCAGGTAGAAAACTCGTGCTATTTACATTCATAGATGGATGGTGAAGAGCAGCTTCATGAATGTCTGCACAGGGAAACAGAGTTAGAGGTTTAAAGCTAGAAAAACCAGGATACTGTTCTGCTTTATATTAACGTATTTTCTTTATTATTTTATGGCTCCGAATAATGGTCTGGTACCCGAGCAGATGCAAAAAAGACTAAAGACTACTTATACTGCAAAACCCCCTCTTTTGCGTTATATTTAACAAAAATACATAATCTCTATATACTGTATCTTTATTCATCACCCTGTCCCAGATTAAATATGCTCGAATTGCATGGTTTTTGGGAACAATAAGCCGGTTGGCAGGTTAAAATTTATAGAAGAACCGAAAATATTTCGCTTCTTCTTTGGAAGATTAATAGCTGTTTCTGATTGGCAAGATAAACTGGTAACGAAATTCAGATCAGATATCGGGGATAGCATGTAATGTAACGGCAAACATTCTTTTTCTGTTTATTTAAATTCCTTTGTTAATTTTATGTGTTTAAAGGTTCTTGAATGGTTGGCGTAGTCTTCAACCAGATGACCGTCTCCGATCAACTTGTACTTATAAATAACCAGACCGTCAAGTCCCACCGGCCCTCTGGAATGGATTTTGGAGGTACTAATCCCCACCTCGGCGCCAAACCCATAACGGAAACCGTCGCTGAAGCGGGTAGAGCAGTTCCAGAACACGTTCCCTGAGTCGACATAATCCATAAACCGCACCGCTTTTTCCCTGCTCCTGGTGATGATGGCATCGGTATGCCCCGACCCGTATAAATTGATATGGTCAATCGCCTCGTCTATCCCCGCAACGACTTTTATGGATAGCTTATAGTCGAGGTATTCGGTTCCCCAATCCGCTTCCGTAGCAGATCCAACAGGGATTAACGCCTGTGTTTTGGGACAACCTACCAGTTCGACCTCTTTGTCGTCCAGCGATTTTTTTACGGCGGGTAAAAATTCCGGGGCCACCTTTTCGTGCACCAGCAAGGTTTCCGCAGCGTTGCACACCGCGACATACTGGGTCTTTGAATCTAAAACTATCTTTACGGCCATATCCAGGTCCGCGTCCTCATCCACATAGCAGTGGCATATTCCATCGGCATGACCCATCACAGGAATCTTTGAATTATCCATAATGTAGCGGACAAAATCATTGGAACCCCTGGGGATAATCAGGTCAATAAAACGGTCCATCCTGAGCATTTCATTCACATCCGCGCGCGTTTCCAGCAATGCAGCCCAATTTGAAGGGATACCCGCCTCTTCGGCAGCACGGATGATAATCTCAGCCAGAATGCGGTTGGTTTCCAGGGCCTCCGAACCGCCTTTAAGAAGAACCCCGTTTCCGCTTTTCAGGCAGAGAGTAGATATCTGCACCAGGGCATCCGGCCTGGATTCAAAGATAACACCGATAACCCCTATCGGACAGGTTACCCTGTACAATTCCAGGCTATCATCCAGCCCGGTGGAAAATACCGTCCTCCCCACAGGGTCTTCAAGCTTAATCAAGCTGTGGATACCTTCTATCGCATCAGCAATTTTTGCCTCATCAAATTTTAACCTTTTCAAAAGCGGTGCGGATAAATTTTCTTGCTCGCTCCTTCTTAGATCCTCCCGGTTAGCTTTTATAATCTCGTTTTTCCTTGCAATTAAAGACTCGGCTATATGGGCCAGGGCTTTATTTTTTGTCTCTGCCCCGACCGCTGCCAGCTTGATCGAAGACTCCTTTACGCGGCGCGCCAGTTCATCCATTAACATGCAGACCCCCCCTTAATAGATACGCATCTTTTTTATAATTAATTGAACAGGAGCTATTCACGGGTTATTCTGATATTTATACTGATAACCGAACTACCCGGCATCTTAATTATACGACATCTAAAGATAGTATTTCCAGAGTAAAATTGATGTCATTTTAATATTTCTTCCACATCACGGGACGAGGCCACTCTGAACAAAGGATACAGTGCATTACGCCGATAAATATCCAGCATTTCTTTGTGAACGCTCTCGGAATGAGCTGCGGTGCAATCCTCGAGCAGAATTACTTTAAAATCATGGGACAGGGCATCCATAACCGTAGAAAGAACGCAAAAATTTGTAGTAACGCCGGCTACCGCACAAAGGGTGATGCCTTGTTCGCGCAGCATTTTTTCGAGCCCGGTCCCGAAAAAGGCAGAAAAACGGGGTTTGGGAAGCCATGTATCCGCTTCCGGCAGGTAGTCGAGAACATCGGCAATTTCGGCCCCGCGGGTACCCGCCAGGGAATGGGGTTTCATACGGCCTTTGAAGATAAAATCCTCCTCATGAAAAGCGTCCGTAGAGAATATCACCGGCCAACCCCGTTCCCTGAAGGTGCCAATTAACTTGTTGATCGGTGGGACAATCTGCATTGCAAAGGGCGTAATGGGAAACGGATGCTCGGGATCCAAATTATCTTTTACCATGTCAATAATCAGCAGGCATGGTTTATCTTTTTTTAGACATTCCATTTCTTGAAGTCCCCTTTACTCATTTAAAAAGGCGATGTCATCCCACGGATGCCGGTACAACCCCTGCTTGAGTCTCTTCTGATCGAGATGGTGGCCTATCAGGCCGATGCTTCTACCCAGAACAAACAGCCCGTTGAGAGCGCCCATCCTGATATACTCGTCCGCTTCTTCCTTGGTCATCTCATTGCGCAGCAGGTCGGCAAAGCAAACCCCGATGCATCCGTCAACATTCAGGATTAGGTTGTCCCGTTTGGTTGTGGTGATTTTCTCGACTTCCAGCGCATAGTTCAGAAGCGGGGTCTCTTTAAAATTCTGCTGCGCATACTCCTTGATTAGCGTCACCCGCAGATCCGGATTATGGGTAGACTTCACCCTGTGGCCGATCCCCTGAATGTTCACACCTTTTTTCTTCATCTCCGCGACAAACTGAGCTGGCGGCGTGTTCGTATCGTACGCTTCGGAGATCATCTGTGCCGCACCGTCAATAGCGCCGCCGAAACGGGGGCCGATAGTCAGCAGACCCGACACAAGGGATGATACCAGGTCTTTCCCCGCACGTGTGGCTACAATACAATTGTGGGCACCGGATACGGCCGGGCCATGATCAGCGGTAATGATTAGGCACATTTCAATGAATTTAAGCGCATACTGCGGCATTAGCCTTTTAAACCAGAGCAGGCTGATGGTCCCGCCGATACCCAGGCCTTCGCGCACTACCTGTGAAATGGTCTTGTTGCCGTACAGGCACTCTTCTCCCCTGTCGTCTGAAATAGAAGAGACAAAATTTGCCGGTTTTCTGATCATCTTTGATTTTAGTGCCGTATCATAGTCAACAGGTATCTTCGGTATTTCCGGTTCAGGAGCAGGGATTATAACACCCTCTTTTACCAGGCCGGTATAGACTTCATTGATTAGTTTATCATAATCGTCAAATGAGTCGGGCACGTAGGCACCGGCCTCCCTGAGCGCTTTATTTTTCGCATCAGCCGTCTCCATTTCAAGATCCGCCTTGGCCCCGGCGTGGCCAAACTGCACTTCCGTTTTAAAGGCCTTGGCACAGGTACCGGTAACCCAGATGACCAGCGGCTTGGTGATCTTCTTCTCCTGCAGCGCCTTTACAATTTCGTATTCATCGTTACCGCCCACCTCGCCGAGAGCAACGAGCATTTTAATGGCGGGATTTTTTTCAAACCGCAGCAGGTGGTCAACAAGCGTTGTCCCCGGGAAGCGGTCACCGCCGATAGCAATCCCTTCGTAAAGGCCGTCGGTATTTCTGGCAATAATATTGTAAGTTTCGTTGGAGAGACCTCCGGAATTGGATACGCAGCCCACAGAACCGGGCCGGTGGAGTTTTGATTCCAGGATATTCTCAATGGTTCCGCCCGTATTGCCGATCTTGAAAGCTCCGGCGACAATGCCCCCGATCGTTGCCGGTCCGATAATCACCTTGTTAAGTTCTTTCGCCCTGGCAATAACCTCCTTCATCTTTCTCTCCGGCACGCCTTCGGCGATAATTACCACCGTTCTGATCTGGGGCAGCTGTAAGGCTTCTAACGTCGCATCCGCAGCAGATCTAAAAGAGGCAAAGTTGATCATCACATCGGCATCGGGACACTTCTCCGCCGCTGTCTGCATGGATTTATACACAGGCAGTAGTATTTCTTGCGGACCGAAGAAAAACTTTGAATAGCTATCGGAACCGGTAGGATTAATTATCGCCGCAACAGAGGGGATCTCTCTTTTGGAGGCATAATCAAAGTCAAGCATCCTCTGCACCGCTTTTGTCTGCATATTATAAATAAACGCACGTGTAGTCCTATCAAAGAGTACGTAATCCGGCTTATTAGTAGCAGTTTTCATTTTAATTACCCCCCTTCAGCGCGAGTTTTACAATTTTCGTCATATGGGCCTCCGGACCGAATACCTCAATGGGCACCCCAAGCGTCTGGCCGAGTTCTTTCATCTGCCTCAGGCCCTCCTTGTAATTGGGCCCGCCTCTGCGCACGAATATTTTTACCTTGTTGTCGATTAGTTTCTGGCGGTACTCCTTCAGTGCCCTGATGATTCCTTTGAAAGTGCTGGCAACATCGGTAAAGTTAGCTATGGCGCCACCGATAAGCAAAAATTTTCCCCGGGGGTCTATTTCCCTTGTCATACAATCGAGAATGGTTCGGGCATACTTATAAGTAAATTCCTCATTGGGGTCGCCGGAGTATTCTCCGTAGTTGGCCATCTCGTCCATATAGCCGAGATCGGTGATCGTATCCGCATAGATTACCGATGCACCGCCACCGGCAACCATGGTCCAAACTCTCCCTTTTGGATTGAGGATGGTAAGTTTTAGGGAAGAACCGGTCTTGGAGTCAAGTTCTTCTATGTAAGCTTCGTCCTCCGTCAAAACCCTTCCGAATGGGGAAGGAAATTCTATGCCGTCCCACTTTGTTTTGCATAAAAAATCGGCTGTACTATCCAGCTTGGCTGCCAGATCGAGAATGTGAACCCTGTCATCCACAACAACCAGCGGGTTAATCTCAAGATAGGCAAAATGACAATCCGCATAAAGCTTGAAAAGTACCTCTATAAAGCCGGCAACGATGCCCTTACGTTCATCGTTTAGATACCCCAGCAAATTCTTCTCAATATCACTCGCTGAAGGGAAATCGCCAATCGGCACCAGCATTTTTTCCGCCTTTTCATCAACATCGCCGACATCGACACCTCCCCGGTGATAAAAGAGAATATTATCCCCTTCCCTCACAGAAGTAATCGCCACATAATACTCATCATCTTCATCATGTTTTATATAAGGCTCTATGATAAAATGATCCAGTAAGCCGGTAACGCCGTCTATAGTAATTTCGGTCTGCATTCTTTCCGAAATCCACTCGCGCGCTTCGTTCCATCTCGCATCAAGCAGAAGGAGGTTGTTTTTCCCCCGCCTTTTTATTAGCTGGTCCGGCTTTACCACAACTTTCGTCGAGTCCAGCCAGGGATATTCCTTTGGCAACGCCTCAAGATCCGTTTCAGGACTTACTGAAATGAAACTATCTTCCACCGTATATTTTCCGCCGTCATATTCCTTCAGGAGGCGGGCGATCATTTTCTTCCCTTGCGCCTCTCTTATAGCTTTTTGTGCCATATTATTCCCCTTTACATTTTCTTTTGTAGTTTTAAGGCAATAGCATCTATAAACTCTTCCGTACCGACAGGACTGTCCGGTTTAGGCTCGGAAATACGTGCTATGTCACCGGTCATAATACCGCTTTCGATAGTCTCAATTGTAGATTCCTCAAGCTTCTGTGCAAACTCGACAACGTCAGGAGTACCGTCAAGCTCACCGCGTTTTTTCAAACAACCTGTCCAGGCAAAAATAATCGCCGTGGAATTGGTTGAAGTTTTTTCTCCGGCTTGATGCTTGTAGTAATGCTTCTGGACTGTACCGTGAGCAGCTTCGTATTCGAAATAACCGTGCGGCGAAACCAGTACCGACGTCATCATCGCCAGGCTGCCGAACGCCGAGGCAACCATATCGGACATAACATCGCCGTCATAATTTTTACATGCCCACAGGAAACCACCCTCATCCTTCATTACTCGCGCGACCGCATCATCAATTAAAGTAAAGAAATAGATAAGGTTCGCTTCCTTAAATTTTTCACGCCAGTTTTGCTCATATTCATCGGCAAATATCTCCCTAAAACGGGCATCATAGGTCTTGGAAATGGTATCCTTGACGGAGAACCAGAGATCGATCTTCTGATCATAGGCGAAGGTAAAACAAGCCTGTGCAAAGCTGCGAATAGATGAATCCAGATTATGAATACCCTGTAAAACCCCCGGGCTGTCAAACTCCTGCACTGTCAAGCGCTGTGCCTCTCCCCCGCCGGCGGGTGTAAATACTATCTCCGCTTTGCCCGGACCGGGTATTGCCATCTCGGTATTCTTGTAAACGTCCCCGTATGCATGGCGGCCGATAATAATCGGCTTAACCCAATTTTTTACAGCAGGCTTTACGTTTTTTACCAGTATGGGGCTGCGAAAAACTGTGCCGTCAAGCATGGCCCGTATAGTACCGTTGGGGCTTTTCCACATCTGCTTTAGGTTATATTCCTCTACCCGGCTTTTATCCGGGGTAATGGTGGCACATTTTACACCTACCCCGTACTTTTTTATCGCTTCTGCTGCATCACGGGTTATCTGGTCATCAGTCTCATCCCTTTTGGAAAGATGGAGATCGTAATAATCCAGATCCATATCCAGGAAAGGAAAAAGCAGCTTCTCCTTTACCATCTTCCACATGATGCGGGTCATTTCGTCTCCGTCTATTTCTACAATCCTGGTCCTGACTTTAATTTTGCTCATCTAAATAACTCCTGTTCAGTATAATAAGCAGGTATTCAGCATTCAAGCAACCTAAATCCAGCATATCAAAAACAAAATTGTTCCTGCTATTACCGACTTGAATCCTGATTCCCCTTCCAGTTTAGTTTACGAATTGCTTCTGCTGATATAGGCCAGGCTCCCGCCAGCCTTGATACGTATAACCTCTGAAGAGGTCATGGTATGCTGAACCGGTATCTCAACCCCCTTTGTCAAATTTTTTAGCACCAGATCGCCGTTATCAAGATCGGCTGTCCTGATCTGCAGCTCATCATCAGGGTCAATCCTGTTATAATCTTCGGCGTTCTTGAAGGTTAATGGAATGATACCAAAATTAATCAGGTTTGCCAGATGAATCCTGGCAAAAGATTTGGCGATAACACCTTTAACCCCGAGGTAGGAGGGGCATAACGCGGCATGCTCACGCGAACTGCCCTGGCCATAGTTTTCACCGGCAATAACGAAACCTCCGTTATTTTCCTTTGCCCTGCGGTAAAAATCAGGATCGGCAGGTTCAAAAACATGCTTGGCATACTCGGGAATATTTGAGCGCAGCGGAAGATAGATGCCTGCAGGCATGATAATATCGGTAGAGATATTATCTTCCAGCTTGATTAATACCCGGCCATCCACTATTTCTGGAAGTTCGCCGCGCAGCTCAATGGGTTTGATATTCGGACCGCGGATCAGCTCTACCTTTTCAGCCTCTTCTCTTCCCGGCGGTTCAACAATAAGAGCATTCTGCATCCTGAGTTTCTCCGGCATCGGTATCTCGCGCAGCTCTCCCATAGCCCGGGGATCGGTAATAACGCCGGTTAAGGCACAGCTTACAGCCGTTTCAACGCTTGACAGGTAGACCTGTGCATCCGCTGTACCGGAGCGCCCTTTAAAGTTGCGGTTAAACGTTCGCACACTTACAGCGCCGCTTTTCGGAGCCTGTCCCTGCCCGATACAGGGACCGCATGTACATTCAAGGATACGCGCACCTGCGGCAATAAGGTCGGCTAAATATCCCCGCTCCGCCAGCTCGCAATATACCGACATCGATCCCGGGGACACGGTTAACGAGACTTCCGGGTTAACCCGCTTCCCTTTCAACATATAGGCCGCGGTCACCAAATCTTTGAAGGATGAGTTTGTGCAAGAACCGATACAAACCTGATCCACCTTCGTTCCTTCCACTTCACTCACCGGCACGACATCACCGGGGCTGTGGGGCTTTGCAATTAGCGGAACCAGCTTGTCCAGCTCTATCTCAATAATTTCATCATACTCCACATCGTTATCCGCCTCCAGGCGCACCCATTGATCCTCACGCCCGACACAGCGCATAAATTCCAGTGTTACCTCATCAGAAGGGAAAATCGAAGTCGTTGCACCGGTTTCAGCACCCATATTGGTAATGGTAGCTCTTTCGGGAACGCTGAGCGTTTTCACACCGGGCCCGAAATACTCCAGCGCTTTTCCCACCCCGCCTTTAACGCCGAGAATCCGCAGCACCTCCAGGATAACATCCTTTGCTGCAACCATGGGCTTTAACTTGCCGGTCAGTTTAATTCCTATTACTTTGGGCGTTTTTAAAAAGAAAGGCTCGCCCCCTATCGCCAGTGCAACATCCAGCCCGCCGGCACCGATGCCCATACATCCGATACCGCCGGCTGTTGGTGTATGGCTGTCCGAACCGAGCAAGGTCTTCCCGGGCTGCGCGAAACGCTCCAGGTGGACTTGATGGCATATGCCATTGCCCGCTTTGGAGAGGATCAAGCCGTATTTAGCCGCCACACTCTGCAGATAAACATGATCATCCGCATTTTTAAAATCCATTTTTAAGGTATTATGATCAATATAACTGACGGACAGTTCGGTCCTGGCACGGTCTATCCCCAGCACTTCCGCTTCCAGGTATGCAACCGTGCCGGTGGCGTCCTGCGTTAAAGTCTGATCGATTTTAATACCGATCTCTTCTCCCGGTATTAATACTCCTTTTACTAAATGTTGTGCAAGAATCTTGCCTGTTAGTGTTTTTTGCAGTTTTAGGTCGGCACTATTTTGAATTTTTTTTGTGTCGTCCATTTTCTCCCTCCCTTGTGAAAATAATAACTATATCAATGATTGTTATAGCCCCTTATTGAGTTGACATACAATCTCGAAAATGGGAAATTATCTGCACAACAATAAACAAGAATAAAGAAAATATATAAAAGCACATTTTGCTGCTAGTTTACTATTAATAATAAAATTATAGCAATTTTTATTTACGAATGTCAATGCAAAAATTTATAGGTTTTTAGGCGAGGTTTTAAGGCGCAGGTGTAGAATATTCCTACAGTGCTTTTTCCCTTTTTAAGTGAAAGTCGTACTGCAAGTATACATCGTCCGGCCTGTCCTGAAGGTAAAGATAATCAAAAGATTTGGAGTCCTGCCGTTTCATTTTTGCATATTGATCGCGGGCCTCCTGCCGGCAGCGGGGACAGCACTTTATGGGAATGCTGATGCAATAAATATTGTAGCGCCCCCTCCGTCCGACAGCAGCAGATTCTATAAAGAGGTAACCGGGACAATCGGAACACACTTTTATGGTTTCCAGCTGGGTCTCTCTAATCTGGTCGGTATCGTAATAAATCTGGCGATGCTTCTGAAGCAAAGAGCCGGAATTCTGGCGGCGGGTTGCATCAACCAGTTCCTTCCGGCGCCGGAAAACGCCGGAAAGCTCGCGCACAATTTCCTCAAGCCTTTTCAAATTACTACGCTCTTCCCTGAAAAAATTGTCACTGTGATCAGGCTCATATAAATTGGAGTAATCTATACCTGCCATAGCCATAATAATCCCCAGGTTAACATAGGGCAGAGCTGTTTCAACTGAATAACCACCCTCCAACACGGCGATATCAGGGGATAGTTTCTCATTTAACAGGGCATACCCGCGGGCCGAAAAAGCCATATTGGCCAGCGGATCGCTATAATGGTTGTCCTGACCGGCAGAATTCACTATCAACTCCGGCTGGAACTCATCCAGTACAGGAAGCACAAGATTATCCAGGACGAAAAGAATCCCTTCATCGGTGGTTCCCGGCGGAAGGGGTACGTTCAATGTAGTGCCGGCGGCCAGCGGCCCGCCTATTTCATCTGTAAATCCGCTGCCGGGATACAAAGTGCGGCCGTCCTGGTGAAAAGAAATAAAGAGGGTATCCGGGTCATGCCAGTAGATATCCTGCGTACCGTCTCCGTGGTGAACATCAGTATCTACAATAGCAATACGTTGCAGACCGAACTTTTGACGCAGGTATTCGATCATAATCGGCTCATTATTAATATTGCAGAAACCGCGATTTCCATGAACCACACGCATTGCATGATGGCCGGGCGGCCTGACCAGAGCAAAACCGTTTTTAATTTCACCACTCATCAGCGCATCCGCAATCACCAAAGCCCCACCGGCAGCAATCCGGTGAGCCTCTGTAGCCTGCGTCTCAATGTCAGGTACGCAAAAATGAACCCGGGCGATATCTTTAAATTCAGCCAAGCGTGGTTGGTACTGGCAAATCTGGGGGAGATCCATAATACCTTCTTCAAAAAGCTGATCCCTGGTATATAACAGCCTCTCCTCACGTTCAGGATGGGTTGGAGAAATTGCCCAGTCGAAGGCTGGGAAAAAAACCAATCCGGTCTGTCCGGCACTTGCCGTCTTTTCTTTTTTTGCCTGCAGATAAGCATAGGTATTTCGGTTATTTTTATTCATGATTCTACTCCTTTAAAATCATCAATAATTCCGGGAGCAATCTGAACGCCCACATCAAACAGCTTTCCGGCCGTCAACCAGCCCCGGATCATATTAAACTGCTCTTCAAGAAAAAATTCATAACGATCTGCATAGCGGCCAATGCCCCGTTTTTCTGCAATCTGTTGCAGCTGTTTCCTGGCCAGCTCCTTGGCATCTTTAAGCTGCCACCCGGGGCTAATTTTACCGCTGATGCCCTCCAGGTTTAAATAATAAGTCTGCTGTTCAGTATCGGCATGCATAAGCAATGAAAGGGTGGGCCGTGCCACAGCTGCGCCCAGGGCGTTCGCTACCGGAGAATAGCGGTGCACCAGAGCCCGGCATCCCAGCCGGTTTGCCAGGGAAGGAACAAAGGATTCGGCAGCAGCGCCTATTCCTACGGCACGATCCAGCTCTACCGGCCTTTTATTTACTATCTCCCAGATCTTATAAGCAGGCTCCTGCTCCCAGGCTTTAAATATTTCCTTAATGCTTTCTTCTAAACGCTCATTTACCTGTAGCACTATTGTTTGAGCCAACTCTCTTGCCGTCAAGCCTGCCCGGCGGGCTACGTTCTCTAAAGCTCCCACGGAAAGGGATAAAGAACCCAGCTTACCCTCCCCCAAAAAATTTACAGCGTCGGTAGGGGTTGCTACAGGCCCACCAAAGCAGGCCGCGGGCCCCAAACGATCCGGACCAATGGTTACCGAGTCCCCGGCCCACCGGATAGCGCTGTCTCCTCCCAGGGGGATTGAACGTACGGCAAAAGAACGCACGTGTGAATAACGGCCACCGATAACCGCCCCCCGGGAAGCGTAAAGGGGCTTCCCTTCCAGGATGAGCGCAAGATCGGTAGTAGTACCCCCGATATCTACGACTACTGAGGTCTGCCGGTCCATCGTCAGGGCAAAAGCACCCATCACGCTGGCAGCAGGTCCGGAAAAAACAGTTTCGCAGGGGTAGTGCAGCGACACCTCCAGAGGCATTGTCCCTCCATCAGCCTTGAGAATATTTATAGGAGAAGCAATCCCCCGATCGCGTATGGCTTTTTCAATGCCTGCCGCAAATCCGGCCCACTTTTCTCTGGTAACTGCGGTATAATAAGTGGTTACCGCCCGGCGCGGAAAATTAAGCTGGCCGGACACTTCAAAACCTCTGAACACTTCCAGGTGAGAATATCTGCCTTTTAATATTTCTTCAACCTTGCGCTCATGGCTACTGTTCCTCTGTGAAAACTTCCCGACTACAGCGACTTTGTGCAATCCTGCATCTACAATTAGCTTTCCGATTTCTTCGATCTCCTTCTGATCCAGAGGTTCAGTAACCCGTCCGCGAAAATTTATAGCCCCTGTAGCAATATATGTATGAGGTAAAAAATCTATATTGCGGAAATTAAGACCAGGCCCGGGAAGCAGGACCAACGCCACCTCGTCCCCGCCGCCGGAAGCAAGAAGGTTTGTAACGAGCGTGGTGCTAAGTACAACTTGAGTGATACTGCTTGTTTTATTGCTGCTCTTTATCCCCTGGAGCAGATCATCCAAAACAGCAAAGATAGAATCCTGCAGATCGTCCTCTTTTGTCGGATGCTTGGCCGAGTTTATTATCCTTCCTTCGGAGCAGAGTACTCCATCGGTAAAAGTACCGCCTACATCAATACCAATTAACATTTGATTCACCACCTCTATTCTTTTTCACCTTCTTATATATTAAGATCAGACCTTTTACAATCTCAATTCTATTCTTTTTTGTGAAAATACTCAAGATATACTTGTAATATACATAGAAGATCTTTATAATTAATAAGGGAGAGTGGTTCCGGATGGAGACTCAACTATTACAAGAGATTGTAATAGAGCTTAAAAATATTAAAAAGTCCGTTAGTGAGCTCGAAGAAATTAAAAAGTCCGTTAGTGAGCTCGAAGAAATTAAAAAGTCCGTTAGCGAGCTCGAAGAAATTAAAAAGTCCGTTAGCGAGCTCGAAGAAATTAAAAAAGATCTTAAAGACCTCAAAAAGTCGGTTAATAATCTGGAAACTGATGTATCCGAAATAAAATATGTCATTAATAAAGGAGTTTTTGTAGATATTAAAAACTTGGAAAAGCGAATAGAAGCGCTAGAGCAAAAAGTTGTATAACTATTATATAAAACAGCCCTATAATCCCTATAATTAAGGATATTTATTTTCATCCCTTATTTTCTATTTTTATTTTTCAATGCCGGCACGGGCCATGACGCCCTTATCCATATAATGCTTGACACAACGCATCTCCGTTACCAGGTCCGCCCTCTCCAGAACCTCAGGCGGTGCACTCCTTCCGGTTAAGATTAACTCCATACCGGATGGTTTACTATCCATCAATTTGCAGATCTCCTCCACCGTTAACAATCCGCCGTGCAAAGCGGCCATTATTTCATCCAGAATCAGCACATCACAGGCCTGGTTGGCCATTACTTCATACACCTGCTTCAACTCATTTTCAAGCTTTTTTTTCAAGGTTTCTTTTTCTTCCCGGGTCAGGTTAAAGAAAAATTTTTTTGTCTCCGCCAGCCTGATAATTTTATACTTCCCGCTCAAGTAAAGGACACTCTTTAGTTCTCCGCTCTCGGAGCCTTTTAAAAACTGAAACATTATCACATTATAACCCCGGCCGACGGCGCGCAACCCCAGGCCCAGGGCAGCAGTGGTCTTCCCTTTGCCATCCCCGGTATAAACCTGAATATAGCCTTCATTCATCTAGTTCCCTCTCCTCTTAGCATACTATAAATAAACCTTGTTAATTTACTAAACACTTATACAACTTTTCGGCACGCGGATAAGGAATCCCTTCACCTTTCCGAATAAAAAAAAGAAAAGGGGTTTGCCATTAGTATAGGAAATTATATTTTTGTGATATCGTTCACACTAATATTATACGAATCCGGATTTTGCGGATCGCAACCGCCGGTCCAGCCAGGAAATTGGAAAAAGCCGCCTAAAGCAGCTTTTTCTTTCATTATTGCATAGTTGCATCGTTGCATCTGAATTGCATAGTAAAATCCAAGATACCCGGTAATCACATTTCCTATTATACAGTTATACGGCCATCTTTTTATATATTTCCGAATAAAAAAGCATTCAGAGTTCTTCCATGCAGCATATTTTTCCTTTATTTCCCCTATTTCCTGCAGCCTTTTTGCCCAGATGTTTGTAATGATATTTAAATATCCGCGTTAGTTTCTTTTCACAGATGCCCCGTAGCGATACATCGTTGAAAGCACTTCGGCAGCTTCTTCAGGAGTGGAGTAAACCGGAATCCCTGACTGTTCAAGTTCAATCACTTCGTTCATGGCAAATTCTTTGCACGGGACACAGCTCAGGATGGGCTTTCCTTGAAAATCGATCTTTTTAAATTCTTTTACGTAGGAATCCAGTATCTCCGCCTGGAGGATTACAATGACACTGCTGATCTCTTTGCTTCGTAAACCTATTTCAATAGTTTTTCTAACCTGTTCAGCGTTCATATCAAAAGTAAAGTCTACAGGATTGTTGCAACCCACGTAAGCGGGTAAGATTTTCCTCAGTTGCTGGCTTATTTCCGTATCCAATTCAGCCGGCTTCATTCCGTTCAAGGAAAGAGCGTCAGCGGCTGCAACCCCCAGGGAACCGGTATAGGATATTACCAGGACACCTTCCCCCAAGGGGAGGGGCTGCCTGGAAAAAGCCCTCGCAAGCCCGAACATATGATCGTTGTCCCTGGCGCGAATGATGCCTGCCTGCCTGAAAGCAGCATCATAGATTGTGTCGTTACCCGCCAGTGATGCGGTATGTGAAGAAACTGCCTTTTTCCCGGCTTCCGTACGTCCGGATTTCAGGACAATGATGGGCTTCCCTGGCGTTATTTCCCGGGCAACGTCAACAAATCTTCGCCCGCTTTTCACATCCTCCAGGTACATGCAGATCACTTCTACATTGTTGTCTTCCCCAAGATACTCCAAAATATCTGTTTCATTGATATCGGCCTTATTGCCAATCGTAGCAACAACAGCAAAGTCCATGATATGGCGCATACCCCAGAGCATTCCTGCAGCATATACGCCCGCCTGAACAATTAATCCGATATTCCCCTTGCGCAGCTCTCCAACCGCCCCGATTGACTGGACCATATTATGGTGGGTATTGATAATACCGGAGCAATTCGGACCGACAAACCGGCAGTCATATTTTTCTGCCAAACGCTTGAGCCCCTTCTCGATACTCTCGCCGCTTTCACCGGTCTCAGCAAATCCGGCCGACTCGATAACAATCATTTTAATTCCCTTTTTGCAGCACTCCTCAAAAGCCTGCAGGGTATGAGCTACTGGAACCAGAATAATGGCTGCATCAACCGGCTCTTCAATCTCATCAATCCTGGAATATGCGGCAACTCCCTGTATTGTTTTTGCATTAATGTTCACCGGGTAAAGCTTCCCTGGAAAACGGTGGGACAATAAATTATGAAATACGTTCCAACCCAGCTTTCCGGGCTTGTCCGAAGCACCCAAAACAGCTAAACTTGAGGGATAAAAAAGGTTTTCCAGGCAACCTTTGGCCTCTTTCCTGTAAACACCCAAGTTTTCTGTATCCGGCTGCCTAAGAAAAATGCGCGCATCAACCGCCATATTACCTTTTGGATAGAGGAAAACTGGATTTAACTCAAGCTCCTTTATCTCAGGGTGCTTGATTACCAGTGCGGATACTTTAAGCAGAAGGTCCTTTAAGGCAGGAAGGTCCACGGCTGTTCCCCTGAATCCCTGAAGCAAATTATAACCCCTGATCTCTTTGAGCATCTCATCAATATCCGGCTCCGTTACAGGCAGAACCCTGAAAGAGATATCTTTAAGAACCTCTACAAAGATCCCGCCCAGCCCAAACATTAAAACCGGCCCAAAAGCAGGATCTGTGCTCACACCAACAATTGCCTCCAACCCCGGAGGAACCATTTTTTGCACGGCTACCCCGGCCAATTTGTTATTTGAAAACGCGCTGATAATTTCTTTGTAAGCAAGTTCCACTTCGGCAGCGCTTTTTAAATTTAATTTTACTCCGCCAAGATCTGATTTATGGATAACTTCCGGGGATAAAACCTTTAACACCACCGGATAACCGATCCTTTGACTAAATTCTATCGCTTCATCGAGCGAGTTAGCAACCAGAATGCTGTTGGTTGAAATGCCCTCCCTTACTAAAAGCTCTTTACACTCATGTTCCATCAGGAAAGATCTCTTTTCATCCTCTGCCCTGCTTATTATTTCATTCCATAGTGCAACCATTTTATTTCCTTTCCTCCTCGTGCATGCGGAAGATTATTATTTAGTTATATAAGGGATTACTTATTGTTGCAACACAGATGCACTTCCAATAGGCCTTAGGAAATTAGGATAATAATTATTTTTCGTTGAGCTTACACCAGAAATACCAGCAAATAGTATTTTTCAGCAAGGGTGGAAAAATAAATATTTTTAGATATAAATGATATCCTCCTCAAAAACAGTTAATGTCTCCAGCCCGTCCTTTGTAACCAAATAGGTGTTTTCCAACCCAACAGCGCCGTCGGGGAAAACATACTTTGGCTCCAGAGCGAATACCATTCCTTCTTCCAGCGGAGTATCGAAACCTTGGGCGATTACAGGGAGTTCATCCAGTTCGATGCCGACACCGTGGCCAACAAATGCGACCGGCTCGGGAAAACCCAGAAAATGCTTTATAAATCCGCTTTCTCCGGCAAGCTGCACAGCCCGGTCATAAAGCTTGCTGCAGGCCACCCCCGGCCTGGAGATCATCTCCAACTCCTTGAGAATATGGACCGCCGAAGCATGGGCTCTGGCCAGATGGTCAGGTAACTTCCCTGAACAGAACACCCTTGTCTGGTCCAGCATATAACCGTCAAGGATGAAGCTAAAGTCTACCAGTACCGGCTCGTTCCTGCCGATTATTTTGTCGCAGGAACCCTGAGCAAATGCAGGGCTGACCCCTTTTCCGCCGACCGACCCGTCAAAATAGCTCGGGCTCGTATTTGCACCGGATAACAGATGAACATAAAAAAGCTCCTGGTTAAAACCGCGTACCCTCATTAATCCGGAGTGCCCCTTTTTTCTTGCAAACCCTGTTACCATCCCGGAAAATTCCAGCTCAGAAATTCCTACCCTTAGGTTGTCCCGGATAAAGCTGAATATTTCCAGTTGTACTTTCGCCAAGTCTTTAAGTATTTCAATTTCGTAGGGGGATTTAACCATCTTCACGGCGCGAATCAACCCGCTGATATCGACTATTTCAGCGGGCATAAATAGTTTTTGATACCGTAAATACTGGTTTGCAGGTAACACATCCAGTTCAAAACCCAAGGTTTTAATAAGTCCGAAACCATGAGATTTTATAGCCGAATATACTTCCTTTAGACTGCTCACGCCGATTATATTATCCAATGGAGACTCTTCTATCGCCCGTTCCAGATTTTTTTTGACCATCAGCAGCGGCTGCCCTTCTGACGGAATAAATAAGTGGGAATTTTGAATGGTTCCTGTAAAATAAAACAGATCGGCATTTTGAACTATAACTGCTCCTTCAATAGCATTCTGCCGCATGCGCTCTTGCAGTTTTGTAATCCTCCGGTCAACCTCAGATTTCGGCGTATAACGCAAAGCAACTACCTCCTAAGACAAAAAAATGTCTCCTGGCCAAGTTCAATAAATGCATATTAACAAATCAAAACTTAATTGTTTTAGTCTCACCACCCATCATGGAGGTAAACGTGGCTTCGCCTTCCTCTATATAAAACAACTCGAATAGCTTGTCCTCTACCGAGTACATTTTTTTCAATTTGGGGTTAATTTCCAGCGCCTTTGCCTTGACAACGGGAGTGGTATTAAAAACGGCTTTCCCCTTAAGGCGTATCCATCTCCCTTCCGGTGATGTTGTACTTACCTCAAAATACGGGTTTGCTTTTAGCTGCTTGTAAACATCCTTTTTATTGTTTGTACAAAACCAGAGCTTGCCCTCATGCTCCATTACGAAACCAAAAGGCCGGACCTTAGGCTTATCACCGGCAACAGTGGAAATGTAAAACGGGGCATTGTCGGTTAAAAACTTTAAAACTTCCTGCATATTTATCCCTCTTTTCTTAATTCCTAATTTTTCCCGTATAACAATTATAATTGATATATGATTTTTTCGCAAAGGCATTATTTTTTGTATCACGTGATCATAAAACAAAATCCCTGAAATATTTGCGTAGAGGTATTCCTTATAATAGATTTGAGTTGGCCCCTCCTAATATATTTTCAAAGCGGCCCTTAAGGGCTGCGTATTATTTTATTTTGTTTTAACAGGCAAAAAAAATTTAAAAGGCAAAAAACACATATCATCATTTGGTTTTCTAAAATCTGCCAGTATATCCGTATTGACCAAACACGAGCGTCATAGTGCGATCCATAAAGGTTTTAATATCCGGCCATCCCCATCATAGTGTTTTATAAGCGTTTTTAATCTTTAATCCATTCTTGACTGGAAAAAATTTGCGTGTTATATTAATCATAATGTTAAAAGAAGATACTTTTCATATAATAATGTTCATAATTATAACGCCCTGTTATAATTATACCCTGCTCTCAAATCAGGTGCGAAAGCATGAAAGCGGCAGCATCTAACACTAAGACCTTTATTTCATAATACCTGAAATAAGGTTTTTGTTTTTTAAGGGTAAGGGTTATCTTACACCAAGAAGGGGTCAGCATATTGTGATAGAAAAATGCTATTCTAAATGGGAAACCTTTAAAAAAAGATTCTACAGCATTATAGAAAAACAGATAAGAGAAAAGCCACATAAAGTAGCTTTGGGGTGCGCTATAGGAATTGGAATTAACTTTATTCCTACACTGGGCATCGGCTTTATTTTTGCCTATTTATTGGCGATGCTTTTTAAGGTTAACCGGGCCTGCGCAACGGCAACCAGCCTTCTTACGGGCCCATTAGTCCCTTTAATGTACGCCTTGAACTTTGTCAGCGGAGGGCTAATCCTCACCCCGGCCACGGGCAATGAAAGCCTCACGGATTTTATTATCGGACAGTACTCCATGATTCTAAAGCTGGGGAATTTTAAAGAAAAAATCTACAGTTCTTTAGAGCTATTGGGCGTTACTTTTCTATTGGGATCAGCTATTAATGCAGCAATTTTTGGCACAGCTTTCTATTTTTTTGTAATCTATATGTTGAATAAGATATCTACGAAGGAGCGCGCAAACAAGCGCGGTTAATAGTCTACATAATTTTTCCTTCGGAATCACGGGGACGGAGCTAAATTGTCTTTAAAAAGTTACATGCTGGAGCAAAAAT
>JAAYOY010000133.1 GCA_012520035.1 Bacillota bacterium | reverse complement strand
GAAAGATACATTAAAAACATATACTCCTGCTTCTCTTTTCTTCTGCACTTCAAAGCCGATTTTTTCAAATAAGTGTAAAATTGCCCTGTTCTCCGGCAAGGACTCACCTGTAAAACCAATTAAGCCGCTTTTATTGGCCAGAACAGCGAGGTAGGACAATATCTCTGTGCCGATACCGATATTTTGATATTTATCCCTGACAACAATAGCCACTTCCGCAGTTGCCTTGTTCCTGGCCAGGGCATACTGCCCTATCCCTACCAGGAACTCTCTTTTCTGATCAAGAAAGGCCAGAATCACCATTTCCTCAGCATAGTTAACCCGCAAAAAAAGTTCCTGCAGCCTCTCGTGCGGCAAATCCTTGCGCATGGAGAAGAACCTTTTTTGAACGCTTGTGCTGGAGAGAGAGTAGAAAAATTCCTTAATCAAGGGCTCGTCGGTAATTTTTACCGGGCGCAAAAAAATGCGCAGCCCTGTCTTAGTCGTTCTATGCGTTTCAAGATCTTCCGGGTATTCTCCTTTTTTCCCGGGAGTAAAAGCCTGATCTTTATAAATCAGCGATAGTTTTTTCGCCTCTTCTATAAGCCAGGAGCGGAATTTTGGATGCGCCACGCTAATTAAAGACATAGCCCTTTCCCTGATATTTTTTCCAAAAAGATAGGCTATACCGTATTCCGTAACCAAATAATGAATATCGCCCCTAGTTAAACTTACGCTCGCTCCTTCTTTTAGAAAGGGCACTATTCTGGAAACCGTACCGCCCTTCGCCGTTGACTGCATGGCCAGTATGGTTTTTCCCCCAGGAGCCATAAGCGAACCGCGCATGAAATCAGCATGTCCTCCGACACCGCTGAAAAAAGCTCCGTCCAGGGATTCGGCATTGGCCTGTCCCGTAAGATCCACCTCCAGGGCGCTGTTAATAGCGGTCATATTTTTTATACGGGCTATATTAAGGGGGTTGTTGGTATAATCTATAGGCAGAAACTCTATTGCAGAGTTGTCATGCAGGTAATCATATGTCTCCTTTGTTCCCATGCAAAAGGAAGCTACAGTTTTTCCCCGGTTGAGGTTTTTCTTAGTATTATTGACAACGCCCATTTTCATTAACTTGACAATGCCGTCGCTAAGGAGTTCCGTGTGCACACCGAGGTTTTTTTTGGAATGAAGGTTAGCGATAATAGCATCGGGTATACTGCCGTAACCGACCTGGATTGTATCACCGTCTTGAATGATTCGCGCTACATATTTCCCTATACGCTGAGCAATATAATCGGGAACACTCTCCTTATTTTCCAGTAAAGGCTCATCGAAGGGAATTATATAATCTACAGTTTCAGCATTTATAAAGGTTTCACCGTGTACACGCGGCATATGATTATTTACCTGTGCGATAATTAAAGAGGCATTTTCCAGTGCAGACCGGACTATATCTACACTGATTCCCAGACTCAGACAATTATACTCATCGGGATATGAAGTCTGGATAATCGCAACATCCACAGGAACAAGTTTTTGGCGAAACAATCCGGGAACTTCAGACAAAAACACGGGAGTATACTTAGCAAGCCCTCTTTGGACAGCGTCCCTGGTTCCGGTCCCGATAAAAAACAAATTATGCTGCAGGAGATCATTATATTTATCCCGTTTATTGGGCCTGATGCCGAAAGTCCAGATCTGCAACCCCTTAGGCTGAAATCTTCTCGCATTTTCTTCCACATATTCTTCCAAAGAGCGAACCAGATATTGCGGTCTCCCACAAGCAGAGCCAATAAAAATATGATTGCCCTGATAAATATGCTGAAATGCTTCCTTCGGCGAAACAAACTTATTTGGATACAGCTCTCTTAATTTGTCCAGATTCTTTCTCTCTATTTTACTTTTCTCTGCTTTGATCATTTCTACCATTTGTTTGCTTTCCTTTCCAGTGCAGAACATTGCATTTGTCGAAGAATATCTAATTATATTTTACACTAAAAGTAGGTATTTACAACATTTGTAAAATTAATGTACTTGCATTAATATTTAGAATTACAATAAAGTGGGGAAGGTAAAGTGAAATAAAAAATAGCCGTGAGGAGATCTGAAAAGCATTCAAATGGCGAGGTTATCAATCCAAACGACTGAAGATAAATGGAGGCTTCCTGTAAAAAAATTGGGATCTCTGCAAAAAAAGCATTTTTAAAAGCCAAGGGGGACACCGCCAAACGTGGAGATGTCCCCCGTCACATACTGCCAAATATAAACCATCCGCATTAAAAAACGGTTCTGGTAATTAACAATTTCCGGCTTAGCCGGCTTCTTTATCATACTTATCTTTAATAGAAGAAATAATCTCGGGATCCATTAACGTCGTAGTATCGCCAAGCACTTTCCCTTCAGCGATATCGCGGAGCAGTCGCCGCATAATCTTACCGCTGCGGGTTTTGGGTAATTCAGATGTAAAGAAGATATCTTCCGGACGTGCCAGTGCACCGATCTTACTTACAACCAGCTGTTTTAGCTCCGCTATTAACTCATCAGAGCCAGTGAAGCCTTCCCTGAGCGTTACGAATGCAGATACTGCCTGACCTTTCAACTCATGTTTTTTGCCGATCACTGCGGCCTCTGCTACTGCCTGGTGTTCCACCAGCGCGCTTTCAATCTCCGCAGTACCTAGGCGGTGGCCGGAAACGTTAATTACATCATCCACCCTGCCGATAACCCAGATTGCCCCATCTTCATCTCTCTTGGCACTGTCACCGGAAAGGTACACTCCTTTAAATTGATTCCAGTAAGTATTTAAAAAACGCTCGGAATCATTATATAGATTACGCAACATTGATGGCCATGGCGATTTCACTACAAGGTATCCCTGCTCCCCGGGTTTGACAGAGTTGCCTTCTTCGTCGAAGATATCCACTTCCACACCCGGGAAAGGGCTTGTAGCTGCACCGGGCTTAAAAGAGGTATCCCCCGGAAGAGGTGTTACCAAATGCGCACCTGTTTCTGTTTGCCACCATGTATCCATAATTGGGCAATTTTCCCTGCCGATGTGCTTATAGAACCACATCCACGCTTCGGGGTTGATCGGTTCGCCTACAGAAGCAAGAAGACGCAGGCTGCTCAGATCATGTGCAGCAGGATACTGCTCGCCCCAGCGCATAAACAAACGGATTGCTGTTGGAGCGGTATAAAAAAGTGATACGCCAAACTTCTCGATAATGGCCCAAAAACGATCCTGAGCAGGATAATCAGGAGATCCTTCGTATAACACGGTTGTTGCACCATTGGATAGGGGGCCATAGACAATATAGCTGTGGCCTGTTATCCAGCCGATATCGGCCGTGCACCAGTATACATCATCATCCTTGCAATCAAAAACATATTTAGTGGTAGTATGTACCCCGACCATATACCCTCCGGTCGAATGGAGAATGCCTTTGGGTTTCCCGGTAGTTCCGCTGCTGTACAGTATAAAGAGGGGATCTTCTGCATCCATGACTTCCGGTTCACAGTATAACCCCGCTTCGTTCATCAGGTCGGAGTACCACAGGTCCCTGCCGGGCTCCATCGGGACGTCATCCGGGGTGTGCCGAACAACCACGACTTTTTCAATGCTCGGGCATTGATTACCCTGAAGGGCCGTATCGGCATTATTCTTCAGGGGAACCGGTTTTCCGCGCCGATAACCACCGTTAGCGGTAACCAGTATTTTCGCCCCGGAATCGTTTATGCGGTCTTTAAGGGCATCAGAGCTAAAACCGCCAAAAACCACGCTATGAAGGGCGCCGATACGGGCACAGGCCAGCATAGCTATTACTGCTTCAGGAATCATCGGCAAATAAATTGTGACTACTTCCCCACGCTTTACTCCCAGGTTTTTTAATACATTCGCAAATTTATTCACCTCGCGATAAAGATCCCAGTAAGTCAACACGCGGGTATCGCCCAGTTCGCCTTCAAATATTATAGCGGCTTTGTTCTTTTTCCATCCTTTTATATGGCGATCAACACAATTGTAACAGGCATTTAACTGTCCATCATAATACCAGCGGTAAAAGGGGGCGTTTCCTTCATCGAGAATCTTAGTCCATTCTTTAAACCAGGTAATATCTTTGCTCATTTCCCCCCAAAAAGCAAGGCGATCCGATTGGGCCAATGCACGTAATTTTTCGGCAGTTTCTTTTGCCTCTTTACTTAAAGAAGGATGCAAAACCTCCCCATCGGGTGCCACATTGCCCTGGCGGTTCATTTCCATTTTATTCACCTCTCCCATGTTAATTAATAACCACTAAAAGACAAATACAACAATATGGGTTTAATTCGATAAATGATTCCTGTTACCAACCCCTTCCCGCGCTAACAATCTACTATTTGTTGTTGATTCCCCCACGCACGGAATATACTCCCAGTTAACATTATTATTATAATTCATTTAGTAATGATTATCTATAGGCTTATAATAATTGTTATTTTTAATTTTTTACGAACTTTTCAAATATTTCATATATTTATCTCTATTCTATATTCTTAAGCCTGCCGATAAAGCAATACATCGTAAAAAAGAGGCTGCGTGCTTTCTATGCATTTTTAACAAATATATTTCAAGCAGGATTCTTTTTAACCTTTTCTATATCGATAGCTGCATCGGGGCAGACAAGGGCGCAAATACGGCATGCGGTGCAGCGTTCAATGCGTTTGGCCTCCACCATGGGGGTGCCGTAAATGCCGGTCTCTGTGGACCAGTCAATCACCTGCGAGGGGCATTTCTCTATGCACAGCCCGCAGCCTTTACAGAGATCGGGGGAAACTTTAAAAACTCCTTTGGGGCCTTCCCATTTAACTTTGGCAAATACTTTTCCCAAAAACATACACTCCTAAACAGCAGCCCCGGCTTCCCGGCCTTTAAGCATCCGGTCGGCTGCTTCCCAGCCCAGTTCCAGGGCCTTATAATTCAGTTCTTTCAGCTTCGGGTCCCGTCTAATTTTGTTCGCCAATCTTTTTTCCAGCGCCTTTTTTACCTCCTCAAGGCGAACTATCTCGATTAGCCTGGCCGCCGCACCCAGGACAATGATATTGCTCACCCTGGGGTGGAGCCTGGAGGAGGCCATTTCACCTGCAGGCAGACCAAGTATTTTATGAACTTTTTTTGTAATCCGGGGGAATTTCTGCCTTCGATCCGTCAGCCTTCTCTCCGCAAAAGCCTCCGGAGCAATGGTATCGTATGCCTGCCATCCTACTACGGAATCGGAAACTTCGGGAGGCGCCAGCAGGGAAGAGTCGTATAAAAGCGTGCTCCCTTCATGCAAATAATCCTGAAGCCTTTCCAGGGAACGGGCGCTGAGCGCCACCACCAGGTGCGCCTGATCAAACTTGGGAGAACCGACGGGGTTTGCCCCTATCTGAACAAAAGCCAGTGAAACACCGCCCCTCTGTTCAATGCCGAAATTTGGTATATAAAGCGCTTCTTTCCCTTCCTCGAAAGCGGCCTGCGCCAAAATATCGGCTGCTGTCTGGACACCCTGGCCGCCCTCCCCGCCCATAACAATCCGCCTGTTTGATCCGGGCATGTTAGTTTACCCCCCGGGGATTATTCTCTTTCCATGGTGAGACAAATTCTCGAACAGGATAGTAATCTGCCATTTCCTTTTCTAGATATTTCCAGGTGTCTTCAGCATTAGTTCTCCAGTTTGTGGGACAGGTGGAGAGGGCTTCAACTACTGCGATACCCTTATCCTGAATCTGGTTTTGAAGACCCCTCTCCAGAAAAAGGGCAAGACGCTGAACATGGGAAACCGAACCTCTGGCGATATATGCCCCTTCAGCGGCAAATGAAGCGACCATCTCCGGGCCCCTGAGGGGATACCCTTCAGTGCGGGGCTCGCGGCCCCCAGGAGAGGTCTCCGTTTTCTGACCGGGAAGACTGGTTGGAGCCATCTGCCCGCCTGTCATGGCATAAGTTGTATTGTTAACGATAATAACAAGTATCCGGTCGTTGCGCATAACAGCGTTTATTAAATGCTGGACGCCAATGGCATACCCGCCCCCATCGCCCATATAAGCAATCCCGATAAGGTGGGGCCGGGCTCTTTTTGCACCCACGATAAAGGGTACCGTCCTGCCGTGATGGGTTTGAACCGTATCCAGATTGAAAAAATCCCAGGCCAGCAGGGAACACCCTATATCGCAGCCGAAAAGGACTCTTTCAGCAATTTCCAGGCGATCAACAGCCATCCCCAGTGCTTTTAATACTAACCCGTGACCGCATCCGGGACAAAACTTGTGTGGTTTTGTCTCCCTGCGCCAGGATCGGGGCATAGCAAGTTCCGACATTTGTACCAGACCTTTCACAAATTATTAACAGCATTACAGGATGGAGACCGCTGCCCGGGCCTCCTCTTTGCGCTCCCCGCCCAGTATTGCCCGCACCTCCCGGGCTATTTCTTCCGCAGTTATACCCAGCCCCGGTCTAAAGTACGGATACATCTCAACTCTGTGTTCAAGTTCTCCGCCGATGGCTATACGAAATAGTTTGGTCAGCTGGCCCTGAGCTGATTCTACAACAAGAAGCCGGGGGCAGGAGTCAAGAATCCTTTTTAAATCCTTTGCGGGAAACGGCCGCAGGGTCAGCGGGCGGAAAAAACCTGCCGGCACGCCGCCTGCCCTCAATTCCCTTACGGCCTCCCTGGCACTCCGTCCCACAATTCCATGACCGGTTACGATAATTTCCGCTCCTTCCAGGTCGCTTGCTTCCATTTCCGTTAAAAACGGGGCAGCGTGTTGAAAATCATGAATTATCGGCTGCAGCGCTTCAAAAAGTTCCTCTTCCACAGAGAAAGCGTTGCGCCAGTGTGCCGGCTCTCTCTCCACCCCCGGAACACCTTCGCCTCCAACAAAGGGAACCGCCGGTTGCAGCTGCATACCCCTTTCTTCAGGGTCATAAAGCACAACCGGCTCCCTCATTTTAGCCTGGTACCCGTCCCCGAGAACCAGGGTGGGAAAACGGTAACGCCAGGCTGTATCAAAAGCCTTAATCGTATAATCATACATCTCCTGATGACCCCCGGGCGAATAAACAACGCGCAAGCCTTCACCGTTTCCTCCAAAAATCGCTAAAAAAACTTCCTGCTGAGAATAGATTACCGTGGCAGTCGAGGGACCTCCACGCTGCTGCACTATAAGCACAATGGGTATGCGCATCATTTCAGCCATGGAAAGGGGTTCCTGAAAAAGCACCGTACCGGGGCCTGCGGTAGCTGAAAATGAGCGGGCTCCGGCCATAATGCCGCCCAGCGTTGCGAATCCCGCCGAAAGCTCATCCTCTGTTTGCAAAAATTTGCCTCCCTGTGCAGGGGCCAACCGCGACCAGTAGTGCATGATTTCGTTTTGCGGCGTTATGGGATAACCGTAAAGAAACTCTGCTTTTGCAGCCAGCGCCGCCCGGACGACCACCTCGTTTCCGTACATAAAGGCCCGCCTATCCCCATGACCGGCGGGCCTTATATTAGAATCTGTGTCGTTGCCGTATTTATTTGACATATTATCTCCCTTATTAACAGACCATAAAACAGTCAATGTTTGTGTATTGGTAATCATAGCATTCCCATTACCGGCACTGCTAATAAAGGAAATTATTTACTAAGGGTAACCTCATTACCCGGTTTCTGCCCGGGCATTGCTAAGTTTTCATCCGGGCACTTGTTGGATACTCCGATCTTGATCCGCCCTGTAAAAACCATTTCTTAAACCGCACCGGCCAGAAAAGGGGGCTGTTTAACTTCCGCCAGGCATGCTTTAATTGGACCAGGGTCTCGTTTTGCGGCGTTTTTAGTCCGTAAGTTTCACGATTAAAAATTTCTACAATTAGTCCAATCTCCGGCTTAACCTTCGGGAAATGATGCCCCAGGCGCAACCCGTATTCAGAAGGGGTTTCGGAGAGAAACATGGGAAAACCGCTTGTTCTTCCCCAGATTAAAAGGCGCCGGTAAAACACAGCAACCTGCCCCCGACACGGCGATGGGCGCGAAAAAACACCACGCAAGCAAGAAAAAAACGTCTGTATACGATGACACCACACCCTCAGGAACATGAGCAACTCTTCCCGGATACTGCGGAGTTCCCCTTTCTCCGGGGTTTTGCTGAAAAGCCAGCGCAGCAGGTTGCGGATTCCCCAGGCCGCAATAAACAATACGAGTAAGAGCAGCAGCCCTGCCCCCCCCCAGAGAAGAACCTTCTGCAGGATCTCCGTCCACCAGCTCTCTTCAACAGGTTCGATAACCGCCAGATCGCCATTCTCTGATAAACCTGAATCCCCGGCATCCGTCCTGAGCGGTCTGCGGCCAAAGAAAAATCGCAGTATCGCAATTAATACAGAGCCAACGGGGGCAGCAATAATTTTAAAAGCTTCATAACCCGCTTCTGCAGTCATCGTTAAATACGGAAGAAATAAAAGCAGGGTACTTCCCGTGAATACAATAACAAGAACTGCAAAAACCATTACCAGCCCAACCCCGCGATAGCCCGCCAGATACTCCCTCCGGCCGCTTCCCCTGTTTCTTGCCAGGGCTATGGAGAGCATGCTAAAAAGAAAAAAGGGAAGGAGCAAAGAATCGCCAACAGGATTCGCAATCCCGCTCCCCCCGCAAACAAGCATGGTAAAAAAGAAAACGGCAATACCAAGATCAAAACGGGATGTTATAGAAAGATAAGCGGAAGGACGCAGCCCGGAAAAAAACCCGCCAACCCAGAAAACCGCCGACAGAAATATTATTAATCCTAAAACCAGTCCTTCCAGCGGCTCCCTCGGCTGAACGAACAGCCCGACAATCCAGCTACTGCTGAAAAAGGGCTCTCTACAGCCGTAATAAACATAAAGGTTCGCAAGCCCTGCCATCGAAAATCCCAGGAGATGTAAACCAAGTGCCTGGATTATTCTCCATCCGCGCCCCCGGTAAAAAGAAGTGATCGCCGCAGCAGCAAAAAAAGCAGCGGCCGCACCCGGCAGGGGAAAAGACGGGGAATCCAACAGCCGGAGACAGAATACGGCAAAAGCATAAATCCAGCAAAGTTCCATAAAACCGGCAGTAAAAAACAACAGCGTGCTTTTCTCCTTAATCATCCGCACTACCTTCTTCCCCGCAAAGCTGCTGCAGGTGAATTATCTGGCTTCCGCCTAAATCCGCATTAGCGGGCCTTTTTCCGGTGACAACAAAGGTTAGAGGGATCTTGCGTTCACGGAAAAAGGCCCGCGTCCCCGCTGCTGTATCATCTATTTCCGGGCAAAAGTAAAGAGCACTTGCCCCCCAGGGAAGGTTGACGCCATACTGCAACATATCCTGCAAAGTCCCTGCAGGCTTAAACTGGAGCCTGCCCAGCACCTCCAGTACTGCAGAAAGCTGCCGGGACCCCCTGGATAACGGCACAACCGCCGGCCCCCCTCCGGCAAGGGTACCATTACACACAATACCCATGGTGCCCCCCTGCTGATCCAGCCATACCGCCACCGAGGCCACCGCCTCCAGGGCGCGCTCAAAATTCTCCTCAGAACCTAGCCGTGCAAAATGCGCAACATCTACAACAAGCAAAATTTTTCTCCAGGCGGTAGGTTCAAAGATTTTTTCCTGGAGCCGGTTGTGACGGGCGCTGCTTTTCCAGTGAATGTGCCTGGAGGGCCGGCCGTAGCGGTAATCTCTGGTCCCGACCGGATATACGGGATCCTCCACAGGGCCTCTGGAGCCTTTTGTCCCCAGAAAATCCCGCAAAGGGGAGGGAAAGTTTTTCACAGAAATGAGCCGCGGGAAGACAACCACCTGCAGGGGTTCAAATAGTTTTTTTCTTTGATAAAAACCAAAAAGGTCCCCTACTCCAACATATGGCGGGCCCAGTTCGTGGCACCCGCGCCTTAAAGCTGTCAGCTCCCATTCCCAGGTGACCTTCTGTTTCCAGAGCAATCCGCTTTCACCGGATAGCTCCCCGCCATAAGAAACAGCCGGGTGCAGCCCTTCCACCGGGACGCCAAACCGCAGCCATACCGGCAAAAACTTGCAGTTTTTTACTTCAACTGTCATTGTAATCTTCTCAGAGGGAAAAACCTTTTGCTTATCTGCCTTTAACCGGCATTCAATACCGGACAGGCTCAGGCGGCACCAAAGTTTTGCGCCAAACATCATCGCCATGACCAGAAGTAGCAGGTAAATGACACCCTCCTGCCTGTATAACAGGGCAATAAACAGGGCCAATCCAACTAAAAACTGAATAAAACTATCGGCAAAAACACTGGGCAGTCTTTGTTCTTCTTCCCGCAGAGAATCCGCCATAAGTAATACCTCACCTGCCCTCATCCAGGGAAGTGGGCACCGGAACGCTGCCGGCGATCTCTTCCAGTATTGTTGCAGCCGTCACCCCCCTGATACGCTCTTCAGTATGAAGAATCAGGCGGTGAGCCAAAACGGGCTTAAGTAAAAATTTTACATCATCAGGGAGAACATAGTCCCTCTCCCGCAAGAGGGCAAGCGCCTGTGCAGCACGCATAAGATGTATGGAGCAGCGCGGAGAAGCACCGTAACTTATAAATTTACTGTGCCGTGTAGCATCAACCAGGTTCACGATATATTCCCTGATCTCGGGTGAGACTAAAATTTTGCGCCGCTCTTTTTGCAGCTGCAGAATCTCCGCAGGGTGCGCAACCGTTTCCAGGTTAAGGAGGGGGTCCTCCTCCTGAAATCGCTCCAGAATCAAGATCTCCTCTTCCCGGGAAGGGTAACCCAGATCCACACAGAGCAGAAATCTGTCCAGCTGTGCTTCCGGAAGTGGAAAGGTTCCCTCAAGTTCAATGGGATTTTGGGTTGCAAGGACAAAAAAGGGGCGGGGCAGAGTCATGGTAACCCCGTCAACAGTCAGCTGCCTCTCCTCCATGCTCTCCAGCAGGCTGGCCTGGGTTCGGGGAATCGTACGATTGATCTCATCCGCCAAAACAACATTGGCCATAAGCGGCCCGGGCTGGAATTTGAAGCGACCAGTCTGCTGATCATATACATTAAAGCCGGTAATATCTGCCGGCAAAAGATCCGGTGTAAACTGAACCCGTTTAAAAGTTCCGCCGATGCTTTTTGCCAAAGACTTGGCCATCTGTGTTTTGCCCACCCCGGGGACGTCTTCCAGGAGAACATGCCCTTCGGCAAGAAGTGCTGCCAGCAGTAATTCAAGTGCACGGGATTTCCCCACCATAACCCTGGAAACATTCTGCATAATTTTGCGGCACAAAGTAAAACCCAAACAAATTACCTCCAAACATAGAATATTAGCTCCGCTGCTTTTCTTAGAAAACACATTAAAAATGAAATTATTATGATCTTTTTTTCTACAATATCTGAACGATTCCTGCACTTAGTTAAACCCTGCGCTTACATTTAATAAAAAGTCACTATTTTTCTTAATTTTTTACTAAAGGATATTTTACAGTAATTAGCGAAGATTTAAAAGAAAGATTTCATAATATTTACGAATGCCTTTAAAAATAAGAAGGGAATGTTTATTAAAATGACTCCTAAATCATTTTCCGATATGACACAAACACCTCCAAAGGAAAAAAAAATTACTATTCGCCAGCTGCTTGCTTCCAAATGCCGGGAACACGCCGCAAAAACCTTTCTTATCGATGCCGAGTCAGGCAGGGAATACTCCTATGATGAGTTTTTACAAAAAGTCAATGCAGTAAGCAATTATTTGTGGAAACAGGGAATTCGCAAAGAGGATAAAATAGCGCTGCTTTTGCCCAATTCCCCATATTTTTTATGGTCTTTTTTTGGCATAATGCAGCTGGGAGCTATCGCCTGCCCGGTCAATACCCACCTTAAAGCTGAAGAAATTGCTTATATTTTGCAGAATTCAGAAAGCAGAGCATTGATTACTTCTAAGGAATACCTGAGTATTTCCATGGAGTCCGTACGGGAAAGTAAGACAGATTACCTGCTTGCCTGGGATAATCCGCCGGCAGACCAAATATCCGGAGAAACTAAGCCGCTCAATATCAATACGGCGCTGAATAAGGAACCCTCTCAACTGCTTCCCGAATTGCTGAATAGTCCCCTGGAACCGGACGACGTGGCGGAGATCATTTATACCTCGGGGACAACCGGAAAACCCAAAGGAGCAATGCTCACACATCACAACCTGATTATCGATGCCCGCTGGATCGCACGCTGGAACCGTTTAGGAGAAAACGACCGTGCCATGTGCGTCATGCCGCTTTTTCACGTTAACGGACAGATTGTTACGGTAATGACCCCCCTAATCCACGGGGGAAGCATTGTCCTTCCGCAAAGGTTCAGTGTTAGTAAATTTTTTCCCCTTATTGAACGCCACAAAGTCAACTATGTGGGAACCGTGGCAACAATGCTCTCCATGCTGCTCAACAGGGCCAATCCCCCGAATATGCCGGGAAAAGGAAGCCTGAAAATTGTTTTCTGCGGCTCCGCGCCCGTTCCGGCCGAAGTACAGGTTCAATTTGAAAAAACATACCAGGTTCCTGTTATTGAAGGTTACGGTATGACCGAGACAACCTGCCGCTCGACCTTTAACCCCCTGCCACCACCCGCAGCCTTGAAGCTGGGGGAAAATGACGGCTATCGCAAAATTGGTTCAGTTGGCCTCCCTTTGGGCAACGAAATGAGAGTTGTAGATGAGTACAACCGCCCGCTAGGTCCTCACGAGGTTGGTGAGATTGTCATTAGAGGTGAAAATGTAACTAAAGGTTATTATAAAAACCCTGAAGCCACGCAAATGGCCTTTCAGGGCGGTTGGTTCCATAGCGGCGACCTTGGTTATTATGATGAAGACGGTTATTTTTACATTATTGACCGAAAAACAGATATGATCATCCGGGGGGGAGAAAATATTTATCCCCGGGAGATAGAAGAAACGCTCTATAGTTACCCGGCAGTAAAGGATGCTGCATGTGTCGGCATTCCGGACGCGCTTTACGGAGAAGAAGTAATTGCTTTTGTCGTTCTAAAGGATAATCAAAAAGCTAGCGAAGAAGATATTATTGCTTTCTGTAAAAAACAACTTGCCGATTTCAAGTGTCCAAAACAAATAAAAATAATATCCGAAATACCTAAAAGTTCTTCCGGAAAATTATTAAGAAGGGAACTGAGGGATAAATTATCCAATTTTGGATAAAAAATAAGATTTATACTTGAAAATATGCATTTCAGTGGTATACTAAACACAGTTCTTTTTGTTTGCATTGAAGGCTATACGGGGAAAGAAGCAAAGGAGTTGACCATAAATTGCTTGAAGGCAAAGTTGGGGTAGTCTTCGGTCTTGCCAACCAGCACAGTCTTGCCTGGCATATTACCAAAGCTCTGGCAGAAGCAGGAGCAAATCTGGCCATTACATACCAGAATGAACGTTTTGAATCTAAGATAAAAAAGCTTATTGCCGGCCACCTGCAGGAACCCCCTCCTTTATTATTGCCCTGTAATGTACTGGATGACAGGGAGATTGAAAACGTCTACCGTGAAATTGGGCAACGGTTTAATAAACTGGATTTTATTGTTCACAGCATCGCTTTCGCCCTTCGTGAAGACCTGGAAAAAGATTTTTATACCACATCGCGCAGCGGTTTTCAAACAGCAATGGAAGTAAGCGTCTATTCACTGATCGCTGTTGCCCGTCCTGCCATCCCGCTGATGAAAGAAGGTGGAAGCATCGTAACGCTCACCTATCTCGGAAGCCAGCGCGTAGTCCCCAATTATAATATTATGGGGGTCGCCAAGGCAGCCCTGGAATCTTCCGTCCGCTACCTTGCATACGATCTTGGCAAAAAAGGCATTCGCGTGAACGCCCTTTCCCCCGGACCGGTAAATACACTCTCAGCCCGCGGCATTAAAGGCTTTACCGGCTTCCTGGCAGATGTCCGCGAGCATACACCTCTTCAAAAAAATACCGAAGGCAGTGAAGTAGGCGATGCCGCTTTATTCCTCTGCAGTGATCTATCCCGCGGTATTACCGGGGAAACTATTTTTGTCGATTCAGGCTACCATATTAAAGGTTACTAATAAAATAATGCCCAAAATATAGTTTTTTTGAATATACCACAGTTTTTATTGAAGGAAATTCCTACCTTTTGTCGAAATAAATAATTACCTAACTTGCTTTTAGGGGGCGCATCGGTTTGAATAACGCAGATACGAAAACCAACACAGCAAAGACAATAATAGATAATGTCCTTAGTAAAATGGATAGTGAAATTAACCCAAGCTATAATACTATAAAAGAACTCATTGATCTGCTCCTTGAAGAAAGTGTAATTAATAAAGTTATTTTTGAGATTCAGGATTCGCACGTTACCTGTACCGTTAGCTGCAATCCGGCTAAATTGGAACTTCGAAAATATTTTGATCAAGATGATATCTACCAACAGACTGTTGCCGGCGGCAGAACAGAGCAGGAAGCGTTTCACAAAGCCCTTTCTAAAATGGCGATTCTTACTAAATTAAGTTGAAAGGAGTATTATTATGGCAATTGGTAAATTAGATCTGGTAAAAATCATTGCCCAGAAACTCGGCGTGACACAAAAAGAATCCTCTGATTTTCTCAACGCTTTTATTGAAACAATTGAGGAAAACCTGGCCAAAGGGGACAAAGTGCAACTTGTAGGTTTCGGCACCTTCCTGACCAGGAAAAGAGAAAGCCGGGAGGGAAGAAAACCCGCAACCGGAGAAAAAATATTAATTCCAGCAAGTATAGCGCCGGCATTTAAGCCGGGGAAAAGATTAAAAGAAAAGTTGAACAGTAAATAAAAAAACAGCATGCAGCCGCCCTTCCTGAACAAAAAAGGGCGGCTGATCTTAATTTAATTAACCAAAAAGCAAAAAAAGATGAGATCGAAAAGAAATATATATACATAGTATTTTTGCGACTTGCAGGGAAAGCTTAGCCTGCGTCGAATACAAAAGAAGTTGTTTATATTGTGTAATAATTTTATTGAGCTGCGGAAAATTAATATTAACAGCGATGGCCAACAAGCAGCTTTGAGAATTGGCTGCCGTTATCTGACAATTTTTTAAAAAAGCCTTAAAATATGTTGAAAGGAGAATTATTCTGGTATGACAACAGGCAAGGTGGAACTGGCAAAGACAATCTCTCAAAAAACCGGTATAACTCAAAAACAGGCATCTGAATTCATTAACACTTTCGTTGAAACAGTTGAAGAAAAACTGGCTGAAGGGGAAAAAGTACAGCTGGTGGGGTTTGGAACTTTTATGACCAGAAAACGGGAAAAAAGGGAAGGCAGGAAGCCAGGGACAGGTGAAATAATCGAAATACCGGCAAGCATCGCTCCTGTATTTAAAGCAGGCAAAAGTTTAAAAGAAAAATTAAACAGTTAATTTCAGTTACTATTTTTTAAAAAGCTTATGCGAGCTCCACACTTTTCCTGTAGTGGAGCTTTTTTCGTGGAGTTTTTTGCCGATGTTGTGAAACAATTCCCATATATCATTTTTATCATAACTCGGTATATTTTACACCTCTTTGGAAAACAATAGTATTGAGCAACTGAATATCCACTTTTTAAACCAAATATTCTACCAAGGAGGGATTAAATGCCTACGACAATCATAAACAACCTTCGCGACTTGCGTGAAGACCTTCTGCGCCAGCTGGTTCTTTCATCCGGCTCGGAAAAAGCGGAGCTGCTTGCCAGAATCATAGAAATGGACGATCTGATCGACAACGAAGAAAAAGCGGAAATACTGTAGATAAAATAAAACAAAAAAAGCCGGCAGTTCCGGCACTCTTGCATCACTGAACCTGCACGGCTACTCTTCACATCACATGCTGTTCCTCACACAAGGATAATGAAGAGCAATGCTAAAAAATGCCCCGGGTAAAGTTTCTTTTAGAAAAATCCCGGGGCACAGTTTTCCCAGGTAAAAAATAATTTATAAAGGTGACATGGTGACATTATCAAAAATATAACATAATAAGAACTGTTCAAGTAGTGTCATCTGCAAGCAACTTTCCTTTGCTCTGAAAAAGCCTTACCCGCTAAATTGCTTTACAAGCAGGTTTGATCTTTCTGCAGTTATTAAGTATAATTAAGCATCAGAGTTTTTAAAAAAGGGAGTATTAAAGATATGCCGAGGCCCCCCAAATCAAGAAAAGTCTCTTTTTTGCCTAATCTGACCTATTTTAAACCTGCAGGCGTACCGCTGAAGGAGCTGGAGGAGGAATCCCTCAGGTATGAAGAATTAGAAGCGATCCGCTTAAAAGACCTGCAGGGTCTTGAGCAGGAAGCCTGCGCCAAACGTATGGGGGTATCACGACCAACCTTCCACCGTATTATTACCTCGGCACGCAATAAACTGGCCAGGGCACTGGTCGAAGGAAAAGCTATCCGTATAGAAGGCGGGAACTACAAGTTAATCATTGATCACCTGCGCTGCAGTCAATGCGGATACACGGTCAGCCCGGATACAGAAAAGAGCATTCATGAGCAGGATACTATTTCCGGAAACATTGCCGGGGACATTAAGTTTAAATGCAACAAATGCAGTTCCAGGCTCCTGGCGGATAAGCGCCACCGGCATAACGGGCGCCATGGGAAAAACTTCCGTTAGTTTCCCTGCTCTAAGCACACTAAATACACAAAAAAAGGAAACTTTTTCCGCATTCAAGAATTTAGCATAGCACATAGAAAAAGGAGGCAATCATGTATTGAATAGTTACAACATAGCTGTTATACCGGGAGACGGCACCGGACCTGAAATGGTAAGAGAAGGGCTTAAAGTGCTCCAGGAGGTGGCCCAAAAATATAACTTTAAGCTAAACCTGAAAACCTTCGATTATGGAGGCGAGCGTTACCTGCGCACGGGTGAAGTATTGCCGGAAGGAGCAATAGAAGAATTAAAAAACTATGAAGCTATTTTCCTTGGAGCTATCGGGCATCCAGACGTCAAACCGGGGATCCTGGAAAAAGGCATTCTTTTAAATCTGCGCTTTGAACTGGACCAGTACATAAACCTGCGGCCGGTTAAACTCTATCCGGGAATTGAGACCCCCTTAAAAGACAAAGGGCCGGAAGATATTGATTTTGTCGTAATACGCGAAAACACGGAGGGCCTCTATACAGGAAGCGGGGGTTTTCTAAAAAAAGGAACTCCCGATGAGGTTGCAATCCAGGAGTCGATTAATACCCGTAAGGGTGTGGAAAGATGCCTGCGCTACGCTTTCCAATACTGCAGGGAACGCAACAATAAAAAAACCCTCACCCTTTGCGGAAAAACAAATGTGCTCACCTATGCCTTCGACCTCTGGGAGAGGGCTTTTCATGAAATAGGGAAGGATTACCCCGATATTAAAAGGGAGTACGCGCATGTTGATGCCATCTGCATGTGGATGGTAAAAAATCCTGAGCAGTTTGACGTTATTGTAACGGATAATATGTTCGGAGATATCATTACGGACCTGGGAGCTATGCTTCAAGGGGGAATGGGGATCGCTGCCGGAGGGAACATTAATCCTGAGGGCACATCCATGTTTGAACCCATCGGCGGTTCGGCTCCCAAATATACCGGCAAAAATGTAATCAACCCCCTGGCCTCTATCTGCGCCGGGGGAATGATGCTGAAGCACCTTGGAGAAGAGGAAGCCGCCACCGCAGTCGAAAGGGCGGTAATCAACGTCTGCTCCAAACATATCAAAAGCCTCTCCGCGGGGAAAATGGGCTACACCACCAGCGAGCTGGGCGATCT
>JAAYOY010000021.1 GCA_012520035.1 Bacillota bacterium | reverse complement strand
GCTCCCAAAGAATGGATGGCGCCAATGCAGATAATCATTCCGGTGAGCATTGAAAAATAGGACTCCCGTTTTTCGATAAATCGGCCCAGCAGGTAGCTGCCCGGGATAAATCCCCAGATATAGCCGCCGCTTGGTCCCAGCAGCATGTGCATCCCGCCTTGAGCAAAAGAGAAAACAGGGAAGCCGATGGCACCGATGAAAATATAAGTTAGCATGGAGACAGCGCCCCAGCGCCCCCCAAGGATAGCTCCTGTGAGAAAGACGCCGAATGTCTGTCCCGTAATGGGAACCGGGCTGAAGGGTATGGGAATTGATATTTGGGCAAGCAAGGCCATAATAGCAGCAAAAAGGCCGCTTAAAATAATATATTTTGTTGGGAACATTTCATGCCTCCATTAATTTCTTATTATGTTATCTGCACCATTGTTGCGCATTTCCCTTGCGTTACCTCAGCGTAACCTCTCCTGAGTGAAACTCCCTTCTTGTACCATCTTTTTCTTCAAGGATAAGGGCACCGCGGGGAGAAAGGCCGACCGCTGTACCGGTAATCCGATCGCGGAAAGTGTTAATCGTTATTTTCCTGCCCAGGGTAATATTATACTTTTTCCACTCTGCCAGAATAAATCCTGGACCCTCTAAGAAATATCTCCGGTAAAAATCGTCCAGCTTCTGGAGGATACTGCAGGTAAGCTTCTGCCGTGAAACCTCTGTTTTATTGTTTTCAAGATAGATTGATGTGGCAATTTTTTTAAGCTCCGGAGGAAAATCTTCTAATTTTGAATTGACATTAATGCCTATGCCGATAATCAGATAATGAAGCAGATCGGCTTCTGCTTTAATTTCAGTCAGGATACCACAAACCTTGCGCCTGCTGATCAGAAGATCGTTAGGCCATTTAATTCCTATGGAAAGACCGGGTGCCACGTTATTGATGCCTTGCGTTACGGCTGCTGCGGTCATAAGGGTAAAAAGCGGTGTATCCCCCGGCGCCAGGGAAGGCCTTAATAAGATTGAAAGCGAAATACCCTTTCCTGCGGGGGAAGACCACGAACGCCCCAGCCTTCCCCGGCCTCCGGTTTGTTCCTCGGCAATTGCTATGGTTCCCTCAGGCGCTCCCTGGTCCGCCAGGTTTTTTAAAGCGGTGTTGGTAGAATCAACCTGTCGAAAGTAACAGATCAACTCGGGGGCGGAGGCGATTATCCTGGATTGCAACCCCTTGATTATTTCCGCGGGATAAAGAAGATCGGGAACACCTGTCAGGCGGTAGCCCAGGCGCGGGCTGCTCTCGATATAGTAACCATCCAGCTGCAGGGCTTGTATATTTTTCCAGACAGAGGTGCGGCTTACACCTAAAAAGCGTGCCATTTCTTCTCCAGAAATGTGAGCGGGACTTTTGTCCTTGAGCAATTGTAAAACCTTCTGCCGCATTTTATCACCCCATCCTCAATAATTCAATGTTTTTATCATGATGATATAAGAAAAATAATGAATTGTCAATCATTATTAGCTTGGGGGGTTAACATTTTAAACTGTGAATCCTTACCCAGGCTTATATGGCCACAATAAATGTCTTGAGAACGATAGTAACCTCACCTAAACGAGGTTGTTGAGTTACTTTATCAGCCATTACAAAATCTTAAAGTTGACTTTGTTTACCGAAGATTGTAAGATAAAAAAGAAGATTTTAGGTAAATATTATTGTAATGTAACTATCAGAGAAAGGAAACAGAAGGATGACTGTTAACCTTCCACCCGTTTACGAACCTAAAGAGGTTGAAGACAAGATTTATCAATTCTGGCTGGATAATAATTACTTTTATGCCGCCGGAGAAGAGGGGAAAAAAACATTTACGATCGTTATTCCCCCGCCCAATGTTACAGGTTCCCTGCACATGGGACACGCTCTGAACAACACCATTCAGGATGTCCTGATCAGGTGGAGGCGGATGCAGGGTTTCGATACTCTCTGGCTGCCCGGTACAGATCACGCCGGAATTGCTACTCAGAACAAAGTTGAAGAGCATCTGGCTTCTGAAGGCCTTTCCCGGTATGATGTCGGGAGAGAAAAATTTCTTCAAAAGGCCTGGGACTGGAAAGAGGAGTATCACGGCCGCATCTTGAAGCAGCTTTATAAGCTTGGGGTATCATGTGACTGGTCACGCGAGCGGTTTACCCTGGATGAGGGTTGCTCGAGGGCGGTGCGTGAGGTATTTGTATCACTTTATGAGCAGGGTTTAATTTACAGGGGAAACTATATGATAAACTGGTGCCCCCGCTGTCATACGGCAATCTCGGATATAGAAGTGGAACATGAAGAAAAACCCTCCACGTTGACTCATATTCGCTATCAGGGCATTGGTTGGGAGGGGTCTATTGTTGTTGCGACAACAAGGCCGGAAACGATGCTGGGCGATACCGCTGTGGCGGTCCATCCCGAAGATGAACGTTACCGGCATCTGGTAGGCAAAAAAGTACTCCTGCCTTTAATGAATAGAGAAATACCCATTATTGCTGACGAATATGTCGATCCCTCATTTGGTTCAGGGGCTGTAAAGATTACCCCTGCCCATGATCCCAATGACTTTGAAATAGGTCTCAGACACGATCTGGAGGTAATTAAAGCAATCGGTGACGACGGTAAGATGACTCCGGAGATGGGAAAATATGCCGGTATGGATCGCTATGAGGCGCGTGAGCGGGTTGTAGCGGATCTAAAAGAACTCCGGCTGGTGGAAAAGATCGAAGAGTATTCACATGCGGTCGGGCATTGTCAGCGCTGCAGTACGGAAATTGAGCCGCTCGTTTCTCTGCAGTGGTTTGTAAAGATGAAGCCGCTTGCTGAACCGGCTATAAAGGTCGTCAGAGATGGCAAAATACGTTTCATACCGGAACGCTTTACGCGGATGTACCTTAACTGGATGGAGAATATCAGGGACTGGTGCATTTCACGTCAGATCTGGTGGGGCCATCGTATCCCTGCCTGGTATTGTTCATGCGGAGAGATGATCGTCTCAAGGGAAGACCCTGAGCGGTGCCCTGCTTGTGGTGGGAAAGACCTCCAGCAGGATCCCGATGTCCTCGATACGTGGTTTAGTTCCGCGCTCTGGCCTTTTTCAACCCTGGGGTGGCCGGATAAAACTCCTGACCTGGAGCATTTTTTCCCCACCAGTGTCCTGGTAACCGGTTATGATATCATCTCTTTCTGGGTGGCACGGATGATTTTTATGTCCAAGGCTTTCATGAAAGATATACCCTTTGAAGAGGTCTGCGTCCATGGGCTGGTGCGCGATGCCCTGGGCAGGAAAATGAGTAAATCGCTTGGCAATGGTGTTGACCCTCTGGAGGTAATCGAGAAATATGGCGCCGATACTTTGCGCTTTACACTAATTACCGGTCAGGCCCCCGGGAACGACCAGCGCTTCAGATATGAAAATGTGGAGGCCAGCCGCAATTTCGCCAATAAAATATGGAACGCCTCCCGCTTTGTGCTGATGAATCTGGAAGATTTTCAGCCGAATGGTTTGCCCTCTGCCTTAAATCGTCATCAGCGCTGGATACTGGACCGTTTTGCAGAGGCTGTTCATCAGACAACTGAACTTCTGAAGAAATATGAGCTGGGGGAAGCTGCCAAAGTTGTATACGAATTTATCTGGGGCGATTTTTGTGACTGGTTTATTGAACTGAGCAAGGTTTCGCTCTACGGAAATGAAGATCAGGAAAAGGAAAAAACTAAAGCCGTCCTGTACTATGTGCTTGAAGGCACAATGCGGCTTTTACATCCTTTTATGCCTTTTATTTCCGAGGAAATATGGCAGCACCTGCCCCGCGGTGACGGGGACGGGGCGTTGATTAGATCACCCTGGCCCGAACCTGCGGAGCAACTGTCAGATCGCCTGGCGCGGGAAGAAATGGAACTGGTAATGCAGCTTATCAGGTCTATTCGTAACCTGCGCAGTGAAATCGGCATCCCTGTGGGGAAAAAAGCTGCCGTAATTTTGAGAGCTCCGGCGAAATATCTTAACCTTTTGCGACAGGAGGAAGTATTTATACAAAGGCTGGCTTGGGTTGAACAGATGACCTTTATCGACAACGCTGAAAGAAAACCATCCCAGGCGCTTACCGCTCTGGTTGATGAGGTGGAAGTGTACCTTCCCCTGGAGGGAATAATCGACCTGGCGCAGGAAATATCCCGGCTGGAAAAGGAACTGCAGGTTGTTGAGAAAGATCTGGCGAAGGTGGTTGCCAAGCTTTCCAATGAAAACTTCTTGCAAAAAGCTCCCGGGGATATAATAGAAAAGGAAAAAAACAAGCAAGAGGAACTGGGTTTGAAACGAGAAAAACTTCTCGCAAGAATGGCCGAACTAAAAAAACTCTAATGCGACATTGGTGCGACATTGGGGACGGTTCTCGCTGTCGCAAAATGACTAAGAAGACGGTTCTTACTGTTTTACAAATGAAGTTTATTGGTATGGAAGTGCTAAAAAGGGTACGAGCGAAAAGAGAGTTGCCTTTTTTGCAGATAGCTATATAGAGGGGACGATTCTTACTACGTAACAAATGTAGTTTATTATCATATAAGAGTTTCGAGCGACAAAAAGGACGATCTATCTACTGGACGTCAAAGGGTACGATTTACTTGCTGCAAAAATGAAGCTGGCTGTGCGACAAAAATGCGACAGCGAGAACCGTCCCCTCTGTCGCAGTCCCCTCTGTCGCAAGAATGGGGGATAGGAAATTGGATTACCAAGAGGCTCTCTCCTGGATTCACAGTATTGGCAGGTTCGGTATGAACCAGGGACTGGTTAGAATAGAGAAGCTGCTGCATGAACTGGGAGATCCCCATAAAAAACTGAAATTTTTGCACATCGGCGGTACAAACGGCAAAGGTTCTACCGCAGCTTTTGCGGCTTCTGTCCTCGAAGCATCCGGCTACAGGGTTGGCCTCTATACCTCCCCATATTTAGAACAATTTACCAACCGCATGTCCATTAATGGGATGGATATCCCCAGGGAAAGGTTGGTAGAACTTGTGAACAGGGTAAGGCCGCTTGTGGAAAAGATTGCTGCTGATCCGGCTCTCGGTCAACCTACTGAATTTGAGGTGGTTACTGCTCTGGCTCTGACTTATTTTGGTGAGGAGTCTCCGGATATCGTTGTTCTTGAAGTGGGTTTGGGCGGCAGGCTGGATGCCACAAATGTGGTTCGGCCTTTAGTTACCGCCATATCCACCATTAGCCTGGAACATACACAGGTCCTTGGTAATACCATTAAAGACATTGCCCGGGAAAAAGCCGGTATAATAAAAGAGGAAAGTGCTGTTGTAACCCAGGCAAAAGGAGACGCCCTTAGTGTTTTGGAAGATACCTGCCGCAGGAAAAACGTACCGCTATTCAGCCTCGGAGAGGATTTCAGCGCTGAAAAGACAGCGGGGAATTTAAATGGCCAATTTTTTAATTACCGGGGGTTAACGCATACCCTGTTCGATTTACAAATATCCCTGTTAGGGGATTATCAGATCAATAATGCCGCCCTTGCACTGGCAGCTTTGGAGTTGCTGATCAGAGAGGGTTTTAAAATACCGGAGGAAGCTATCCGCAATGGCCTCGCAGACACACGATGGCCCGGTCGTCTGGAGATTATGCGCCGCTCACCGCTGGTGGTTATCGATGGTGCTCATAACGAAGAAGCATTTTTGAGCCTGCGCAGTGCTCTGGCGGATACTTTTTCCTATCGTCATCTGATTCTTGTTCTTGGTATTTTGAGCGATAAAGCTCTTGAAGACATTCTTTCGATAATCGTGCCGCTGGCAGATGCGCTCGTTATAACTAAACCCAACAGCCCGCGTGCAGCCGATCCGGAGGATTTACAAAAAATCGCCTGTAAAATGGCAAAAGGACCCGTTTTTGTGGAGGATAATATTCCAGATGCAATAAACCTGGCCATTTCAATGGCCAGATCCCCGGATTTAGTTCTTGTGGCCGGGTCGCTCTATGTTATCGGCGACGCCCGTCTTTTTTTAAAAAGGAAATCCGCTTCTCTACCCTTTATCCAGCATATAGGCTAGAAGCACAATTTCTTTGCCTTCTTCCCGGTCCATTTCGTGATCCGGCTGGCTGTTTAAAAATTTTTCCGCTTCAATTATTTTCTGCAGTTCTTTTTCGGTCAGATTTGCGAAGGGTACGTTTTCACGGATCATTTATAAACCTCCTTTTTCATTTAATTTAATTATGCTGAAGGTGGGTTGATATTATACATTAATATGGGGAAGAAGGGCAAACTTATAAAGAAATTAATTACCTCCGGGATAAAGAGGACCTTATTTCATGGGTCCGTTGTTTATCTTGGGGCTCAAGAGATTGAGGGGGTAAGTATATTTGAATTGCGATGAGTTTCTAACACCGGAGGAGGCTTCCCGTTATTTACGCCTCTCGTTGGATACTGTATACAGGCTGATTAATCAAAATGAAATTGGAGCGATCAAGAGAGGAAAAATGTGGAAAGTTAGACGTTCCGATTTAGAAGAATTTGCAGAATATCAAGGTGAGAGAGAGGAATTTCCAGATTAAATTAGAAAAAGAAATTGATGGAAAGATATTATAGAGGATGGTTTTCTATGGATATTACACTGCGTCGTGGTCAAGAACAGGAAATAAGTGAAAAATATTACCGGATTGCACAATTGGTAAAAGAACGTGCAGAACTTAAATATTCCCTGGATGAATTAATGCGGTTTGGCGAAAAGCTGGAATATGCCAGGCCAACGGAGAATGCCCTGAAAATAGCAGCAGCCCGTTATTTCCGGCGGGATGAAGAAGGGAATATTACCGAGGATTGGGATGGCATGTTGGAGCGCGTTGCAGCGGATATTGCTTCCGGTGCCGGGGCAGATTTGGAAGAAAAACTATTTTTTATATTTACAAAGGTTATGAAAGCGGGAATTTTTTTTCCAAACAGCCCCACGCTAATGAATGCCGGGACGCCTGTGCAGCAACTGCAGGCCTGCTTTGTTTTACCCATTGAAGATTCAATGGAGAGTATTTTTGAAACATTGAAGCACTCGGCGTTGATTCAAAAAAGCGGCGGTGGGATAGGGTATTTTATCGGCAAGCTGCGTCATAAGGGCGCTGTTGTAGCGACCACTGGAGGAGAGGCATCCGGGCCGCTGTCATTCCTTTCTATTTTTAATAAGGTAAGCGATGAAATCCGGCAGGGGGGCCGGCGGCGCGGCGCCAGTCTGGCTACGTTGAACTATAATCACCCCGATATAATGGAATTTATCGATAGCAAGCGCAGCAGCGGCCGGTTAAATAATTTTAACATTTCAGTAAGGGTCGATGATGCTTTTATGAACGCCGTGGAGCAGGACGATACCTACGATCTGCTGGATTCGCGCGACGGACGGCCGGTAGGTAGGAAACATAAAGCAAGGGATGTATTCAACCGTATCATTGAAAATGCCTACTTAAACGGAGAACCCGGCTTGCTATTCTATGACACCATTAACCGCGATAATCCCACACCTCATCTTGGCGAGATGGAGACTACCAACCCTTGCGGTGAACAGCCTCTTCTGCCCTATGAGAGTTGCAACCTGGGGAGCATAAACCTGGCAAAGATGCTTAAAAAGGAAGGAAACCGCTTTGTCCCCGATTGGGAGAAGATTCGCTATACGGCTCATATCGCTACAATTTTTTTAGATCGTGTTTTAGATCGGAATAAACCTCCCATTCCAAAGATCGGGGAAATAATGAAAGGAAACCGCAAGATTGGCCTAGGGATCATGGGGCTGGCACAGTACCTGATCAGGCAGGGGATCCCCTACAATGCCGAAGCGGGATTTTCTGCTGCAGAAGAGGTAATGAAAGAGATAGCGGTGCAGTCCAAGATAACCTCCCTGCATTTAGCAGAGGAAAATGGCCCATTTCCCAATTTTCAGGGTTCTGTATGGGACAGGCTGCATCTTCCCCAGCGAAATGCCACGACTACGACCATCGCTCCCACAGGCTCCCTGTCAATTTTTGCTAATGCATCTCCCAGTGCCGAGCCCCTTTTTGGCGTGGGTTTTACGCGCAATATTATGGACGGGCGCTTTACGCAGGTCGATAGCGTTTTTGAGGAGATTTGGAGAGAACGTACAGGTGAGGAGCTGCCGCAGGCGCTAAGGGAATTAATTGGAGAAAAGGGCCCGGAGGGGATACAGGGGATAACCGGGATACCCGAAGATCTGCGCGCGCTTTTTCTCTGTGCACACGATATCTCTCCGCTGGAGCATATTAAGATGCAAACTGTTTTGCAAAAGTGGGTCGATAACGCTGTCTCCAAAACCATTAATGCTCCAAGCGATGCCACATATGATGACTGCCGGGAGGCATTTATGCAGGCCTGGCGAATGGGTGCGAAGGGTATTACTTATTACAGGGACGGCTCCAGGGAAAACCAGGTTATCGCTTCCACTCAAAATAAAAAAAAGGTCGTGGATAAAAAAATATCGGGGGCAGTTCCCAGGGTACGGCCGGAAACAACTTTCGGGCATACAACCCGTAAGCGCATCGGTTTTTGTGGAAAACTATATGTTACAGTGAATAAGGAGATCACAGAAGAAGGGCAGGAGCGTGTTTGTGAGGTGTTCACCTCGGTTGGTGAGGAAGGGTGCCCACCGCTCTCCAACGCCCTGGCGAAGATTATCTCTATTTCAATTCGTGCAGGCGTGGATATTGACGAGATAGTGGAAAACCTGCGCGAGGAAAAATGCCCCTCCTGCATGATGCATCCCGAGACTACTGTATTATCTTGTACTGATTTTATCGGGCAGGAATTATCCAGAGCGGCTGCGGGGAAAGTATCTTACCGCCTCAATGCGGCCGGAGGGCCCAAAAATATTCGTATCTGTCCTTCCTGTAAAACAGGTTATATGATTCCCGATGCTCTCTGCAGCTACTGTGATCAGTGCGGCTTTTCAACGTGTGGCTGAAAAAAAAGCTTGCCGGATGCAGGATTTTTACAGAAAATAGAGAAATGCAGATTGTTGCTTCTTTGAAAAAAATTACGGGGGGAAAAAATGAATTTACCTGATTATATCGGACCATGTGCTTTTGGGATAAAGCTTGGTGTAATACTCCCTGGTTGTGATTTGCCAAAGATGATCCTTGATGCCTTGAAAAAGGTAGACCACGACGGGTTACTTTCTGATGGGGATTCAATCTGTATTACAGAGTCTGTAGTGGCGCGGGCACAAAACAATTTTGTCACCATAGCCGAAGTGGGTGAGGAAATCAGAAAGAAGCTTTCGCTTTTGCCGGGGCAGAAAATAGGAGTCCTTTTTCCGATAACCAGCCGCAATCGCTTTGCCATGGTACTTGAAGGTATAGCAAGGGCTGTTCCACAGGGTGAGGTTTTGATCCAATTATCCTATCCCGCTGATGAGGTGGGCAATCAACTTATCCCGCCGGATGTAGCCGAAGAAATGACGAATAAAAAAGGCGACTATATTACTCCTGAAGATCTCGGACAGGACTATGCGCACCCATTAACAGGAGTCAACTATATACGTTTATATGCGGATATTGTCACCAGAGCAGGTGCACAACCCAACATTTTTTTAAGCAATAATCCATTAAATATACTAAAACATGACCCGCATGCCGTTATCGTGGCCGATATTCATACCCGGGAGAAGACCAGAAGCAGGCTCGCTCCCCATCTGGATAATTGTATTACTCTTCAAGAAATCTTTAACGATAATAGCCGGAAGGCGTGGTCCGAGTGGGGTTTGCTCGGCAGTAATATGTCCTCGGGAAACAAAATAAAACTGGCCCCGAGGGAAGCTGACAGTTTTGCCCTGGATTTACAGAGTCGTGTACAGGCTGAGATAGGCAAAAAAATTGAGGTTATCATCTATGGGGATGGTGCTTATAAAGATCCCAGCAGCGGAATCTACGAGCTGGCGGATCCGCTTCCGGCATTTGGAGCAACACCGGGGGTAAACAATCTCCGCAAAGGTGTAAAATATAAATATTTGGTGGATATTTACCACGCAGAAGGAAAGTCTGAAAAAGAAATCCTGGAGATCCTTGAAAAAGAGTTGAGAAAGGAGAGAACGCTGGATAGTATTGAAACAGAAGGTACTACCCCGAGACGTATGCAGGATGTCCTGGCCAGCCTTGCCGATCTCGTAAGCGGTTCGGCCGATGCAGGGACTCCGCTGGTTATAGTGAAAGGGATCTCTTAAAGTATCCTCTAAAGAAAAAAACTGCAAGAATAAGAACACAAAGGTAGAGGAAATAATCTCCCCAGCAACGATATAATGTCGTGCGCTGTGGGAGATTTGTTTCCAGCAGGGCGATTTCATCTTCCGCACGCGGCAAACATAATATTTTTCTACCCTTACAGTCAAAGGAAATTGTATAACCGGTATTGGCCACCTGGGTGACCCCTATCCCTGTTTCTACCGCTCTGATCGCCGCCGCCTGTGCATGTTGTTCCATGCCGCTACTTTCTAAAAACCAGGCATCGTTACTCAGCACAAATAGGTGTTCGGCCCCTTTTTGCGCTGATTTTAGAGCGGGACCGGAGAAATAGGACTCAAAGCAGATAATCCCGCCGACATCCCAGCTGTCAAGGCTAAAGAGCCGGATATCTGTCCCGGGGGTGTAAGTGCCAAGCGATATTTTTACGGGCCAGATTCTGTTTAACAGCCCGGGAAAAGGGAAATACTCCGCAAAAGGGACGAGCTTTATCTTGTCGTAGCGCTGTTTTTCCCGCTCCTCCCGGCCGCTTTTTTGCAGCAAGATGGAGTTATATGTTTTCCCTTGCTCATGATCAGTAAGCATAGCGCCCAGTAAAATAGGCGTCCCTGTTTCCTTTGCCAGAAGTAATATTTTCTTTTCCGCTTCGGGGTAATAGCGCGCCACGCTGGTTGAGAAGACGGTTTCCGGCCAGACAATCAGATCCAGGGGTGCAAATAGTCTGTGCGCTTTGCCTGTAAGATCGAGGTATTTCTGAAAATTATCTTTTGCGCTGGAAGGGTCCAGGATATCCTCCTGAGGGATATTACCCTGTATCAGGGCAATACGGAAAAGATCGTTTTTGTCTTCAACCGGGAACAGGGAAGGAAGGAACATTCCGCTACCCAGCATGATTAAAAAAAACAGAAACGGAAAGAGCAATTTCCGTAGCGGCAAGCCATCTTTTGCCTTTAGCACTGTGAATCCGGAAAAGACGATCGTCTGCATGAAAATAATTAAAAAAGGAAGCCCCCAGTAACCGTAAAGCGCCGCGGCCTGCAGGATTGGGACGCAGCTGCTCTGACTGTAGCCCAAAAAACCGCCTGTATGGCCCAGAAGTCCCAGCGAGCGAATAAACTCCAGCAGCACCCACGCAGCGGGTGTAGCTATGACGAATAGAATTATATTGTTGCCTTTCAGGAAGGAAGAAAAAATAAGGGAGAATAACCCAAAAAAAACGGCAGAATATAGCGAGGCGGTAAATACGACCAGGCAGCCGAAATAAGGCGGAAAAACAAAACTAACCGCCACCGCCATATAGGAATAAAGGTACAGGAAAAAAAACATGCCGGTAATGAATCCGCCTAAAAAAATGCTTATCCGGGAGGAGCTGTCTTTATGCCGATATAAGAAATAAAAAAGGGGCAAAAAACTAATCCAGGCCAGATACCCCTGGTTGCAGGGCGGGAAACTTAGGATAAGTAACAGGGAGGAAAACAGTGGTAGAACCCAGTAGTAAAGCTTATTCCATCGCAAAAAAGATCACCTTCCTGATACCAGTCTATCAAAAAGAATGCTTTTCTTAAAGCGTGAATTTTTATATTCAGATCCCGTCAGTTTTACGGTCATTTTTTCATAAAAAACTAATTGACGATTTTTTATAAATGTGTTTTAATATTAATTGGTTTGAGCTTTATATATAATAATTACATTACTTGGGAGGAGATAGTTATGCCGGCAAAGGTTGATGTGGAAAAATGTTCCGGGTGCGGCAGTTGTGCAGATGTATGCCCCTGTGAGGCCATCACAGTGGACGATGTGGCCAGTGTAGACCCAAACGAATGCACAGATTGCGGTTCCTGTGTAGATGAATGCCCTGAAGAAGCCATTACATTAGATGACTAAGCTTTCATTTGATTGCTAACTTTCATTAGATAACTAAACTTGCATAGTTACATGGTTTTATATCCAGAAGCTTTATAATCTGAAAAAGGTACGACGTTTGTGGCGTACCTTTAATTTTTTTGATGAAAAGGGTCAATAATTATCAGGAAAAATTCATTACCGCAGTTGACAGAAGATAGAAGAGTGGCTATAATGTAAAGGGCGCGGGAGAAAAGGTTTTTTCAAAACGGGCTTACAATTATTGCGATAAGCAAGGGTTAGCTTGCCGGATAAAAAAGTAAATAATACGGGGCTGTGGCGCAGTGGGAGCGCGCTTCCTTGGCATGGAAGAGGCCGCGGGTTCGACTCCCGCCAGCTCCACCACAATTATGTAAATCTCGTCCCTGGCCGGAAGGTTGGTGACGAGGTTTTTTGGTTTGGCTCCGATTTCCACGAAGAAAGGTTAAAGAGTATTGATAAATGTATATAATGGGGTAGAATAAGAGTTGAGGAATAATTTATTAACAATCTCTTATAGATGGATAAATTTATTTATAGGGGGTACGCACTGTGGAAGAATACAATGCAAAAGAGCTGGAACCTAAGTGGCAGACTTACTGGGCACAAAATAATTTTTTTAAAACGAAAATGGACAAAAGCAGGGAAAAGTATTATGTTCTGGAAATGTTCCCATACCCTTCCGGAAAACTCCATATGGGCCATATGCGTGTTTATTCTATCGGGGATGTTTTGGCCCGCTTCTTAAAAATGCGGGGATATAATGTCCTGCACCCCATGGGTTGGGATGCTTTTGGCTTACCTGCAGAAAACGCCGCCATCCAGCATGGTGCAGACCCCGCGGAGTGGACCGCTTCCAATATCGCCGCCATGAAAGAGCAGCAAAATGCTCTGGGGCTCAGTTATGACTGGGACCGCGAGGTTACTACCTGTTCCCCTGAATATTATCGTTGGAACCAGTGGCTTTTCCTTCTTTTTTATAAAAACGGCCTGGTATATAAAAAAAAGGCCGCTGTTAACTGGTGCCCTTCATGCAATACTGTTCTTGCCAACGAGCAGGTTGTTGATGGGGGATGCTGGCGCTGCGGGAGCGAGGTTGCCTGGAAGGAGCTGGAACAGTGGTTTTTAAAGATAACGGCTTATGCTGATCGCCTCCTGGATGACCTGAAGCTGCTGGAAGGCTGGCCGGAGAGGGTAAAAATTATGCAGGAAAACTGGATCGGCCGCAGCACAGGCACTGATATCGTCTTTACGGTAAAGGAAACGGGAGACGAGCTGCGGATTTTTACAACGAGGCCGGATACCCTTTTTGGTGTTACTTATATGGTTCTGGCGCCGGAGCACCCCCTGCTTGATAAGTTAATCGCGGGAAACCCTCAGGAAGAAGAGGTCAGAGAGTTTGTCCGGCAAATGCGCCGTGAAAGTGAAATTACCAGGACGTCTGCGGAAACGGAAAAAGTGGGACTTTTTACGGGAGCACACGCTATTAACCCGGCTAACGGGGAAGTGGTCCCCATACTTGTTGGGAATTATGTTCTCATGAGTTATGGAACCGGTGCTGTTATGGGTGTTCCGGCTCATGACCAGAGGGATTTTCTTTTTGCACAGAAATATAATTTGGATATCCGCGTAGTGGTCAATTCTCCGGAAAAAGATCTAACCGCTGCGCCTTTAACGGAAGCCTATGAGGGCAGCGGAGTACTGGTTAATTCCGGTAAGTTTGACGGTATCCCGAACGAGGACGCTATGAAGGCGATTACCGACTGGCTTGTTGAACAGGGAAAAGGCAAATACCAGGTGAGGTATCGCCTACGCGACTGGCTTATTTCCCGTCAGCGTTACTGGGGGACCCCTATTCCGATTATCTACTGTGACAATTGCGGCCCTGCGGCGGTTCCCGAAGAGGACCTGCCTGTAATGTTACCCGTAGGTCTAAGTTTAACCGGCAGGAGATCGCCCCTTGTCGATAGCGCTGACTTTTTGCATACGAAATGCCCCCGGTGCGGGGGAGGAGCCCGCCGGGAGACGGATACAATGGATACCTTTTTTTGCTCTTCGTGGTACTTCATGCGCTACGCTGATCCGAAACAGGATAAAGCCCCTTTCAGCAAGGAAAAGGTTGATTACTGGCTGCCTGTGGACCAGTATATCGGCGGTATTGAGCACGCTGTGCTTCACCTGCTTTATTCTCGTTTCTTTACCAAGTTTCTTTACGACCAGGGTTTGGTAAAGTTCCAGGAACCTTTTCAGCGCCTTTTGGCACAGGGCATGGTTTACAAAGACGGTGCCAAAATGTCCAAGTCCAAGGGTAATGTGGTTACCCCAGATGAGATTATCGACCGCTATGGCGCCGATACCGGGAGGCTTTTTATCCTCTTTGCGGCTCCTCCGGAAAAAGATCTGGATTGGAGTGAACGGGGCGTTGAAGGCTGCCATCGTTTTTTACGCCGTGTATGGCGCCTCTTTATACAAAACCTGGATCTGTTTGATAGAGTAGGTAAAGCAACGGATAAGCTGCCTTCCCTGGGACAGGAGGAGAAGGAACTGCAGAGGGCGATGCACGCGGCCATAAAAAAAATTAACGCCGATATTGAGGAAAGGTTTAACTTTAACACCGCCATCAGCGCGATCATGGAGCTGGTTAACGCTGCCTACAGTTATTTTAACGAGACAACCCCTGAACGCAGGGAAAGTTTTTCCCCGCTGCTCTGTCGGGTACTGGATACGATAATCATCCTGCTGGCACCCTTTGCACCCCATATAAGCGAGGAACTCTGGCACAGGTGCGGGCATGAAGAGAGTGTGCACCAGCAAAAATGGCCGGATTTTGATCCCCGTGCTCTGGCCGTTGAGGAAGCGGAAGTCGTTATCCAGGTAAACGGCAAGGTCAGAGGGAGAATCCTGGTTCCGGTCGATTCTACCGAGGATGAGCTCCTGGAACGCGCCCGCAGCAACGAAAGAGTCCGGCCATACCTGGAAGAGAAGGAGATCGTCAAAACAATAACGGTACCTGGAAAACTCGTAAATATAGTTGTTCGCTAAAAGCTGTCAAGCAGGCAGCAAAACATCTGATTTCCTTTCGGGCGACCACAGGTCGCCCCTACATTTTTAATTGGGGGCTTCGGACTGATCAAAATTTACCCCTGGTTTTTAAACGGGCGACCGGGGGTCTCCCCTGAGTCTTCCCAAAATAAATTTTTCTTGCCTTTGGTGCATATGGTTATAAAATAATAACCCGGTTGCGAATAATCGTAACCTTTTAACCCCATGCCCTTCTTTTGGGGCGATGTTGTCATTGGTTACCACCTCAAATATTCCACAGAGTTTTTCCACTGACAACTATTTTCCTGTACAACTTGCGCAGTAACAAAAACGGTGGTTTAGGGTGTTGTCGGTCAAAAGTTTCATAATAATAACTAAAAACATCAGGGGATAAGTTGTCCAACGGGAAACGCTTGGTAGACATTGCTTCCTTCTTACTGGCTGCACCTTGGATATTTCCGGCAAATCCCAGTTCAAAACCTGCTTCCCTGGCCAGCTTAATTATTTCCTGATCAACCGTACCGCTGGGATAAGCAATGCTATTGACCTTTTCCCCAGTCAGCCGGTTGATTACCTGCCTGGACCTCTTAAAATCTGCAAGTACCCTTTCAGGGGGCAAAGCCAAAATAGCTGGTTTTCCGTTAATTTCCCGGTGCAGATCATAGGAATGGCTTTGAAAACTGATTATTCCCGATTGGGACATTTCCTGAATTTGGTCCACGGTTAGTTTGGGCGGGATTACCTCTTCTGTTAAGACGTAATCGGGATCATGGTATTTTGCGATCAGGAAGATTGTCGCCGGGATTTGTTTTTCCAGCAGATAAGGGTAAGCATATTTGTATATACTTTCCCCACCGTCGTCAAAGGTAAGTAGAAATGATTTATTGGTTACCTTTAGTTTGTTCTGCTGCCATAAAGCAAAATCCCCCAGTGTTATAGGTTCCCAGCCGTGTTCTAAGAGGGTGTTAATATGGGAGTAAAAATCTTCCGGATCAATAATTGGCCATTCCTGTGAACCCCCGGGTTCAAGCTCGTGGTAGAGCAGAACCTCAATGCGCGAATTGGGTGCCGCGGCAAAGCTAATAAGCAGTAAGGCTGTTACAAAAAACATAGCTATTGCGATCAAAATGGCGGTAAGTTTTCTTATTTTCATAGATAACGGTGCCCTCCTAAGCGGGCGACCACAGGTCACCCCTACTACCTGCTACATTTTGCCGAAACAAACCCTGCCTGTCATAGGTACATATGCTGCGGATATTGTAGGGCGGCCTTTAGTTAAGGCTAAAGCTGATATCCTCCAGGGCAACAATCTTTCTAAATTTTTTGGTCAAGCCCTCTACCTTTAGCATTATATCCCCCTGGGGGCAACGATGTTCCGCATTTGCACCGGCTTCAGATCCTCTCAGATCCTCATAATAGCAAAAAGCATTACTGTTTATTGATCCTATCTACGTTCTCAATATATAGAGATATTTCACCACATTTAGGGCAAATCGCTACTTTAGGCTTTTCAATTCTTTTTGCGAATACACCTTTACCATCTGAAATTTTAATTCCATACGCTCCACCCTCAACTTTTAAATCAAATCCTTCTGTCATTTTAATATTACAACGATAACACTTTCTCAAAAATACCTTCCTCCAATTTTATGCGTATTTTTTAATGTATAATTTATTATATCATCTGGGGATAGCGGAAGATAGCTTTATCACCCAACTGAAGAAGGAAAATGAAAAGGCCCTTGAATATGTCATCGGCAATTACGGATGGATTTGACCGAGGAGCAATTTCAGGAATGGTCTGCTGCCGCCGATTAGGCCATGCGGGGTTACGTGGAGGGCAGGATTTCCAGTGAGCCTTTCCCGTTTAAATATGTATGGTGCTTATTTTTTGGGGCATACTTCAAAAAAAAAGGGAAAGGTGTTTTTTTATGAGCAAATTTGAGAAGTTGGCAAGCCCGGTACAAATAGGGAGGATGCAGCTGCCAAACAGGATGGTTATGGCACCGATGGTGACCAATTACTCTTATATAGACGGTTCGGTAACCGGCAGGCTGCTGGCCTACTTGGCAGAGCGCGCGGCAGGGGGAGTGGGGATGATTATTACCGAAGCTGCCTTCGTAAAGCAGTCGGGGAAAGGTTTTCCAAATCAACTGGGTGTTCATTCCGATCGCCTGATTCCGGGATTGAGAAAACTGACGGAAGAAGTACACCGCTTCGGGACAAAGATCTGCCTGCAGCTCTACCACGGGGGGAGGCAGACTTCTTCAGCGGTAACCGGCAGCCCTATCGTGGCGCCTTCGCCGCTCCCCGATCCTATTAAAGAGGAAACTCCCAGGGAACTTTCTGCGGAAGAAATCCGCGAGATAGTTGCTGCTTTTGGCGCGGCAGCAAGAAGGGCCGTTGCCGCAGGTTTTGATGCAGTTGAATTGCACGGTGCAAACGGTTATCTGATCAACCAGTTTCTTTCTCCACATACAAACCGGCGTACAGATGAATACGGCGGCTCCTTTGAAAACCGGATGAGGTTCCCTCTGGAAATAGTGCAAGGAGTTCGTAAAGCGGTAGGTCCTGACTTTCCCATTATCTACAGGCTGGGCGCGGACGAAAAAGTTGACGGCGGTCTTACCCTGGAGGAGACAAAAGCTGCGGCTAAAAGGCTTGAAGAGGAAGGGGTAAACGCGCTGCACGTATCTGCCGGAATCTATGAATCGGCCGCCTGGATTGTTCAGCCCTATTATCTGCCCCGGGGCTGCCTGGTCGATCTGGCGCGGGGGATTAAGTCTGCGGTAACCATACCGGTGATCGCTGTCGGACGTTTTAATGATCTGGAGCTTGCCGAAGCCGTTCTGGCGAAAGGGGAAGCGGATTTAATAGCCTTTGGAAGACAGCTCCTTACCGATCCCGATACGCCGGCCAAGGTTATACAGGGAAGGCTTGACGACATCCGCAGATGTATTGCCTGCTGCCAGGCCTGTATAGATGAGCTGTTTCTCGATCATCCCATCGGCTGTACAGTCAACGCCAGGACAGGATTTGAAGAAGAGTTTCCTCTCGATAAGTCTTCGTTCCCCCGCAGGGTCCTTGTTGTAGGGGGCGGGGTTTCCGGTATGGAAGTTGCGCGTGTAGCGGCGCTGAGGGGGCATAACGTTACCCTCTGGGAAAAGACAGAAAAACTTGGCGGCCAGATCGTTCTTGCCGCACTGCCTCCCCAGAAGGACGAAATAGCCCTCTTCAGGGAGTATTTAATCGGCCAACTGAAAAAGCTGAATGTAAATGTAAAGAAGAACAAGGAGGCAACCCTGGAGGCTATTCGCGCTGAAGCGCCTGATGTAGTGGTTGTGGCGACAGGCGCACGGCCGGCGGAAGCAGGCGTGCCGGGAGCGGAGCGGAAGAACGTTGTAAACGCCTGGGATGTTTTGGCCGGAAGGGCGGAGGCCGGGGAAAAGGTTGCCATTATCGGGGGAGGGCTTGTCGGGTGCGATACTGCGGATTACCTGGCGGAAAAGGGCAGAGAGGTAACCATTGTCGAAGCGTTGCCACAGATAGCTGAAGGTATCGGGCCGCTTGTCGGAGCAATCCTGCTGGGCAGGCTGGAAAAATACGGGGTTAAAGTTGTTACGGGAGCCAGGCTTTTATCAATTGACGATGGGAGTATAAACGTTGAGATAGACGGCAACAATGAGGTTCTTGACGGTTTTGATACGGTTGTGCTCGCCATGGGATCTATCCCGGATGACAACCTTGCCGGAAAACTTGAGGGTACAGGTATAGAGTACTACGTTATCGGCGATGCCTGGAATCCCAGGCGCATCACACATGCCGTCTATGAAGCGATGCGCGTAGGACACGAGCTGTAGTACTTTTTTGCCGCCTTTTTTACAAGCAGCAGGAACTTGAAAAATATTGTCGAACTTGAAATTACAGACTTCTTTTCAAAAGGGTGGTAAAATTGTTTAAACTAACCCCAAAAGAACAGAAACTGGTATTGTTGCTGGTTTGCCTTTTGGTTCTGGGGATTGTGTTGCGTTTTGCTTTACCTGCCGAAGGGGAGAGCTCGGAAATCCTTCTTAATGGTGAAATGAAAAGAAATGGCGAAGATGCTGAGGTTCCTAAAGAAGAGGTTCCCGAAGAAAAGGAGTTAATTATTATCCACATTACCGGAGCTGTGCGGGAACCCGGCGTTTATATTCTTGAGGAAGGGGCCAGGGTTTATGAGGCTGTTGAAAAGGCCGGGGGGCAAACCGATGATGCTGATCTTGAAATGATAAACCTTGCCGAGCCGCTCTACGACGGGCAGCCGGTCTATGTGCCCAGAAAAAGCGACAGGGATCCTTCCCAGCCTCCAGGTGGAATATTCCAGGGAGGACTGCGGCAGGGGAAAGAAGGCAGAATAAACATAAATTCCGCCAACAAATCTCAGCTGGAGACCCTGCCCGGGATAGGTGCTGTTAAAGCCCAGAACATTATCGATTATCGCGAAAAAAACGGGCCGTTTAAGAGTGTTGACGACCTGCTAAAGGTAACCGGCATAGGGGAAAAAACCCTTGAAAGTTTGGGTGATTTGATAACTATTTACTAGAGTTTAATGGATTAAAGGTTTATTAAATTTAACTGCTTTTAACCGCTTATGTTTACTTTTGCTCTTTAAAAGTTGAAGAAAATTATAATTCAGGAAGGAATCCTTGCAAAAAAAACTAAATAT
>JAAYOY010000132.1 GCA_012520035.1 Bacillota bacterium | reverse complement strand
TCACCGGTGGCATCATCCTTAAATTTAAGCAGATAATTTCCGTCTTCCAAAGCGTAGACATCTTTCGTTTTTCCAGTATATATCAACTTCATAACATACCCCTTCCATTCTTTACTTCGGCTTTACTTAATCTATTTTAGCATTAATCTTCGTGGAATCAAGAGAACCACCTAGAGCAAGCTCGGGGACGAGCAAGCTCGGGGACGGTTCTTGTTCTTGCCTTTTTCTAGCAAGCTCGGGGACGGTTCTTATGTAAAATGTACTAGGAATTTAAATTTGAGCAACATGACGAGATTGCACGTCCCGGAGATGTGTGCGAAAGCTATGAGGCTGTTTATAATATGTTGGCTTGTTTGAGTAAATCAAAAAGATAATGTCTAAATTCTGCCTAAATATTATCTTAGTCAAACTTTCTATCATATAATAACGCTGCAATCAAAACTACAAATATCGAACCCGCATTATGAACCAATGCACCTGTTGTAGGAGTTAACACTCCGATAAATGACATTAAAATTGCTACGAAATTTATAAACAGTGACATGGAGATACTGAATTTTATGGTGCGCACTGTCGCATTGGAAAGCCGTTTCAGATACGGAATTTTTGAAATATCATCGCTCATAAGGGCAATATCTGAGGCATCCACAGCAATATCGCTACCCATGGCCCCCATCGCTACACCTACAGATGCCGTCTTAAGGGCAGGAGCATCATTTACACCATCTCCAATCATACAGACAGACTTACCCTCCTGTTGCAATTGTACAATGTTCTGCACCTTTTCTTCCGGTAGTAATTCTGCTCGCACGGAGGTAATGCCTACTTGTTGCGCAAAATAATCCGCCGTCCTGCGGTTGTCACCAGTAAGCAGTACAGCCTGTGTATCCATTTCACATAGCTCGTTGACCATCTCTTTTGCTGTAGAGCGTAATACATCGGAAAGGCCAACCACACCCACGCAAAGTCCGTCGGCAGCTGCCAGGATCGAAGCTTTACCTTGATTGCGCAAAGTATTAAGAGCATCGCTAACCTGTTGCGGAATGTCAATTCCGTTTTCTTTTAAGTATTTCTCATTTCCGCATAACAGATTTCTACCGGAGACATTGGCATAAATCCCTTTTCCAGCTTCCATTCGAAATCCTTCTGCATCTATAATAGTAATGCCTTTCTCCTTGGCATGCGCAACTATTGCCTTTCCTAAAGGGTGTTCACTACGAGCCTCTGATGAAGCCACCAGAGCAAGTAGCGTATTTTCATCAATATCTGGTTTAAAAGATATAATGTCACTGACTTCCAGCTTTCCGAATGTAAGAGTACCGGTCTTATCAAAAGCTATTGTATCTACCTTGCCCATCTTTTCGAGAGCTTCGCCAGATTTTATGATAATTCCATGTTTAGTAGCTTGACCGATAGCGGCCATAATAGCAGTAGGTGTAGCCAAAACTAAAGCACAGGGGCAAAATACCACCAGCACGGTGACACCACGGACGATGTCCTGCGTAAGGAAATATGTTACTATAGCAATTAACAATGCTAACGGCACAAGCCAAGTCGCCCATTTATCTGCGATACGCTGAATCGGAGCTTGCTTGTTTTCTGCATCCTGAACCATACGAATCAACTTCTGTAATGAGCTGTCCTCACCAACATTCGTTGCTTCCATGTCGATTGCTCCAAAACGGTTGATGGCACCACAAAAAACACTGTCACCGACTTCCTTGTCCACAGGAAGAGATTCCCCAGTCATGATCGCCTGGTCGACCGATGTATTTCCATTGATAATTTTCCCATCAACAGGAATGGTTTCTCCAGGAAGAACTCGCAGAATATCACCCACTTTGATTTCTTCCGCGTTTATCATTTCTTCTTTTCCATTATTAATTCTGCGTCCTTGTTGCGGAGTAAGGCTGATAAGCTCCTTAAGCCCCTTTTGGGATTTCTCAGCTGTTTTTTCCTCTAAAATCGCGCCAATTGCCATAATAAATGCAACCTCACCGGCTGCAAAAATATCTCCAATAGCGATGGCTGCAATAATTGCTATGGAAATTAAGAGTGCAGAAGATATTTTGCTCATTCCTTTGTTATAGATAATTCTCCAGATTGCCAGGTATAGAAGAGGAGTTCCACAGATGATAACCGAAACCCAAGCCGGGTCAACGGGAACTTCTATTTTCATCAGCATAAGAATAAGGCTTATGCCCAGAAATATGCCGCCAACAATCGTCATAGGTATCCCTGCTAAAAGATCATTTAGTCTTTCCATTATAAAAAATATAAAACCCTCCCTTGCGCCTTTTCATAGTAAAAAAAATAGTGCTTGCATTAATTATATAATGTAAGCACTATTTAACAACACAAATATGATACTATTCGCCACATCTGTCATGATGTTGATGTTCACGACAAATAGAACCTGTGGATTTTAACGAGCCCTGCAGGTACGCTTCTACTGCTGCTTTAGCATTACCGCTTGCTCCGACAATAACCTCTATGCCTTTTTCATTGAAGATTTCAATAGCTCCGCCGCCCATGCCGCCTGAGATTATCACATTAACTCCCATATCATTCAGAAAGTTTGGAAGGAAGCCGGGCTTATGCCCTGGGCTGGGTATAGACTCACTTTTAACTATCTGATTGTCTTCGACTTCAAAAATATTGAAGTTAGCGCAATGTCCAAAATGCTCCGATACCATTTCATTTTCACTTGCTACTGCAATTTTAATCATTGTTTTCTCCTCCATTTTTTTATTTTAATATATTATTCATCAAGTATCCTCGCGGCTTGATGTGTTTTCCGTTAATGTTTTGGCTAATGTTTTGATAATCATAACTTTAGCCACCACCTTCTTCAAAAAGCAATTTCATTGTCTTATTGTAAACTGCTTTCACTGCCGCACCTGATGCACAGTCTATGTCTACAATGGTCTGCCCGTTATTAATCGCTTTTACTGCGTCCGAATCAAAAGGTATTCTACCCATAAAAGCCAGCCCTTGTTTTTTACAGAAGCTTTCTATCTTTTCTGTGTTTCCTACGTTGGTGTCAAATTTGTTTATACACACTGCTGTCCTGGTTCCGAATATCGCCGCTGTTTTTATGATTCGCTCCAAATCACTAATGCCCGATATGGAAGGTTCGGCCACTACCAAAACCATATCCACACCGCTGAGTGATGCTATAACAGGACAGCCTATGCCTGGGGAACCGTCAATAATTGCAAGTTCAGTATCTACCATTGCTGTTTTTATCTCTTTTTTTACTTCAGTGACCAGTTTTCCGGAATTCCCGCTCCCCATTTTAAGTTGTGCTGTAGAAAATACTTCCCTCTCATTTGCATATAACATCAACTCACCAGCCACAGCCGGTTTTAAAGATACAGCATCTACCGGACAAACAGCTTCGCAAACTCCACATCCTTCACATGCAAAAGGATCTACTTTGTATATCTTATCCACTGAAATAGAATCAAATCTGCAGTTTTGTCTACACCTATCGCATTCGATGCACAGTTCCGGATTTATCTCCGCTTTTGGCAAACCATAATAATCTGTTTTCCTTGGTTCAGAGCTTTGTTCTGTTATAAGGTGTAGGTTAGGTGCATCTACATCACAATCTGCATAAGCCTTAGCCTTTGAAAGATTGATAAAAGCGCTGGCTATGGTAGTTTTCCCTGTACCGCCTTTACCACTAAGAATTAGAAGTTGTTTCATGATGCACCTCCTTTTTCACAGTTTCCAGCAAAGAAGAAAATATGGTTCGGTATTTTTCATTTTTCCTTACAGCGATTTCTGCATTTGAATTCAATATTCCAAGCTCATTATCAAATGGAATTCGGACTAAAATCTTAATATTTTTTTCTAAACAGAATTTCTCTGCCGGATTTTCTCCTTCCAGGCATTTGTTAAGAACCGCTCCGAATGGCTTATTAAATACCTTGACCAGTTCGTATACCATAGCCAGGTTATGAACACCAAATATTGTAGGTTCAGCAACCAGTATACAATAGTCTGCGTCCTTGATACTTTCCATGACAATACAAGCACTTCCGGGAGGGCAGTCAATAAAAGTCTGTTTATCTGATTCAGGTTTGTTCCGGGCAAGCAGCTTTTTTATGATAGGGATACCCGAAGCTTCACCGGTGTTCAATATTCCCGTGTATACCGTTACCTGATTAGAAGTTCCTTTTTGGACTTTCCCAATAACCTTTTCTTTCTCTGTCAGCGCCTTTTCAGGGCAAAACATAATACAACCGCCACAGGAGTGACAAACCTCTTCGAAAACAATGAGTTTATCTTTTATATAGGCAAGTGCATTAAACTTACAAAAGTCAACACACTTTCGGCACCCACTACATAGCTTTTCATCCACCTTTGGGATCCGAATAGACACTTCTTCTTCCTGAATATTTTCGGGCTTAAAAAACAGGTAGCCATTTGGTTCTTCAACATCACAATCTATATATGTTGATGTTTTCGTTACCGCAGCCAAATTAACCGATACCAGTGTTTTACCTGTACCGCCCTTGCCGCTTAGCACAGCTATCCTCATATTAATTGCCCCTATGTCCGTGAAATCCGGCATGAAATTCATTCAGCAAAGGAAGCTTTCCGGCAATAAAGGCATCAATATTATCTTTGGCTGAAGCAGTTGTCGTTTTATAAATTTTGATTTCAGCGGCTTTAAGCACGTCAGCTGCATTTTCTCCTAAGCGGGGAGTAAGCAAAATATTTGCTTTGTTATCTGCTATCGTTTGTGCAGCTTTAATTCCTGCGCCACCTGTACTTGCTGCGGCACTGTTGTCAAGGAATACACTTTTCTTGGTATCGATATCATAAATGAGAAAATAAGGAGTGCGACCAAAAGATACACATACGTTTGACTGCAAACTTTTCTCATCTACCGGAATTGCTATTTTCATACAAATCCCCCGTTCTATTTGTTTTCAGATAATTATTTTTTGCGTTGCGCAGCGCACTTACCCCTTAATTTGAGCAATGCATCTTATTTTCCGGAAGCCCATCTAAAGCATCAACAATATCTTCTTCTGTAATTTTCAATGCTTCTTCAGAATATATAATCAGGCACCTCAATCCTTGTTATCTGTAAAGCATCCGCGCCCATGCCTATGACAGCCTCTTCCGCACCCGTTTCCTAACCCATCGCAAAGACGGTATTCCCCGCCTTTAATTAAAAGAACCTTACCGTTCACCAGCGATTCGGCCAGTTTCTTTCTCGCTTCGATATAAATACCTTGGACGGTAGTTCGGGCGACATTCATTTGTTTTGCGCATTCTTCTTGTGTAAACCCCATTAAATCGATAAGTCTTATCGCTTCGTACTCGTCAACCGTCATTCTTATATGATTTTTTTCATCCGTTTTTGCATCAAGAGGCCCAAACCTGTTTCTTTCAGGCAAGCAGCATACTTTTCTCCATTTCATCGGTCTTGGCATAATCTTATTACCTCATTTCCAAACAGGTAACCGGAGCGCCCCCCGGTTACCTCTGATGCCCGTTATAGGTCCTCTAATTGTTTGTCAATAGCTTCCAGGCGCTTTTCTAATATAGTTTTTTGGTTCTGAAGCAGTTCTTTTTGTGTTTTGGAAGTTGCCTCATTAATTGCAAAACCCCTGCCAAATCGCCTTCCAAAGCCGCGTCTGCATGTAAGTCCCGGACCTAATCCGAGGCCGAAACCAGCTCCATACTTTGCTGCCTTGGCACCTGTGCAAAATCCTAAACCTCTTCCGGTCATTGACCCGGCACCCATTGGGCCAGTTCCATCTCTTCCAGGCATACCTTACACCTCCCCATAGTTTATGACATATGTCATTTACATCTTATATTATACCCCGTTTCTGACATATGTCAATAACTATTTATAAAAATACGCCAACTGATAAAGCCAGGGAAAAAGTACAATGCACACCCCTCGGCTAATGAGTAACAATTTAAAGACGAGGGATGTGCATTATTATAACTCTGACGTATAATAATCAAGGAAATATAATTAAAAGGAGAAAAATACATGAGGCCTAAAGTTATCATGCATACCCAGATAAGCCTGGACGGCTGTGTTCGAGGTTTTATCGATACAGGCATTTATTATGTAGTTGCCAACCGCTTTAATGCTGATATGGTTCTGTTTGGAAGCGAGACAATCTATACGGCGGCAGAGCAATATCCTCCTGAAACGGAAAAATCGTTTAGTAAACCATTGGATAAGCCCGGTGACAACAGACTTATGTGGGTAGTGCCGGACAGCCGGGGAAGATTGCGCAATCTGCATGTTTTCCGCGATTCAGAGTACTGCAAGGACTTTATCGTATTGGTTTCCAGATCCACCCCCCAATCATATCTGGAGTATCTTCGTGAACGCAATTACGATTATATTGTCACCGGCGACGATCATGTAGATTATGCAAAAGCGCTCGAGATTCTTTATGAAAAATATAACTGCAGTATTATTAGGACAGACAGTGGGGGGATTCTGACGAATGTACTCCTTGAGCAAGGTCTTATTGACGAAATCAGCCTTGTCATATCCCCCTGCCTGGTAGGGACAGGCGAACCGCATGCTTTCAGAAGCCTGTCACTGGCGAACAGTATTGCACTGAAGATGATAAGCTTTGAATTGTTAGATGATGATCATCTTTCTATAATCTATAAAGTATTACGCAACCGCGATTGAAAACCTCCTGCCCGGCAGTGTAGCTTTGCCAAGCAAGGTGTTTTCGCCGAAACCCAAGGATGAGAAAAAAGAAAAATATCCCGAGGTTAAAAGCATTGCCGATGGTGGCTTTTGTTGATATCGGCGGCAAATAGGTACGCGTGTCTTTGACGCTTACGAATCAAGGAACTCTTCAAATGTCAACTGTCACCGTTTCTATGCCAAGCAGGTCTCTGGCTTCCCTTATTTCCTCTGGGGAAAGATTGGGATTGTCTAAAAGTTCGTCAAGCTTTTTGAAAATCTCCTCAGTTCCTTTAGTCGCATGGTGTTCGTCCTGCCAAAGGGAAATAGGATTTTAACCCGTTCAACATTCCTTGAGGATACAAAAAAGATGCCGCCTTAAAAGCGCGGATGTTTCCATAATCTCTCCTGTTAAGTTAAAATGCTGCTTAAATAAATTATTAAATAGTCCTTCTGAAATAACCAGGCCATTTCAACTATTCTACTATATCAGGAAAAAATTAAAATGTAATCATAAATATTTTTTTCATGCTAGTTAAACTTTGGCTTAACCCTTCTTTTGGTCAATTGCCGCACATTTCCCTATGCCGGCTTGTCCTTCTCTTTGTATTAGAGCGCAAACTCCTCTGTATACTCTACAGTGAGACCATTTTAAACGAATTAATGGAAACCGGTGTTACGCCAATACCGGTTTCCT
>JAAYOY010000131.1 GCA_012520035.1 Bacillota bacterium | reverse complement strand
TCTACCAGCCAGGGGTCAAACTGTATACCCCTGTTCTTCTTCAGTTCCGCGATCGCCTCTTCGTGGGTAAGGGCCGGCCGGTAGGGACGCGGGCTTGTCATGGCTTCATAGGCATCTATAATGGAGATGATGCGGGAGTAAATATGAATGTTATTTCCTTTTAAGCCCTTGGGGTAGCCGCTCCCGTCCCAGCGTTCGTGATGCTGTAATATATAATCTGCAACGGATGATATCTCCGGGTGATATTTGGCGATGCGATAGCCTATTTCGGGGTGGGATTTCATTTCATCCCACTCGCTGGAATCAAGCTCCCCATTCTTAAATATTATTTCTTTGTTTATTCCAACCTTGCCGATGTCGTGCACTCGCGATAACAGCAGGATTTTATCCATCTCTTTGGCCGGTATGCCGATAGCCTGCCCCAGCAGCAGCGCCATGCACTGCAGCCGTTTTTCGTACCCTTCGCTTCTGAAATCCCTGTCCTTGAGCAAACTTAATAGAAAATCTATAATACTCTTCTTTACTTCATCGCTGCGCTCGAATTTATTTTTATACATATTACTGTCGGCTTTTTTAAAGATTTCTTTTATTCCCCCTGATCCTGTTGAGCCCCCTGAACCCCCTGAATTATAGTCCGCGGAGGCATAACCAACTGAAAGGCTGAGCGGTATGGTTTTTTCGTTTTTGTTGTATTCGTCTACTAACTTTTGGATGCGTCCGACAATCTCCTTAGCCACACTTTCATCGGTCCGGGGAAGAATAATGGCGAATTCGTCTCCGCCAACCCGCGCCACTACATCGGAAGAACGAAAAGGCTTCTTAATAATCCTGACAGCAGTTTTCAGGAGCTCATCGCCTTTGCTGTGGCCCATGATATCATTGATCAGCTTCAGCCCATCAACATCGCAGACAACAATGCTTATTGGATAATGGCGCTTGGAATCAAGCCGCTTCATTTCCTCTTCAAAATAAAGGCGGTTATAAATCCCGGTCAGCGAATCATGCATGCCAAGATACTTCAGCTTCTCCTCGTTCTGTTTCCGTTCGGTAATGTCGCTGGCGGTAAAAAGAACGCCGTTAAAACCTTCATCAAAATTAAAAATCGGGGTTAGAACTATGTCCAGCCATCGGAACTCTCCGGAGTTATTTTGCAGGGCTACCTCTACTTTTACCGTTTCACCGCCGGCAAGCACCTGATCTCTGGCTTCCAGCAAGGGCTCCGCTTCCCGGGGATTGAGAATATCGCGGATATTTGAATTAACAAGATTTTCAGCTTCTGTTCCCCAAAATGTGGCGCCGGCTTTGTTTAAGAAGATTAGCTTTCCCTCATCATCGAGAACCCAAATCAGACTGGGAATTGCATCAAGTACCCGGTTATCCCTTTCTTCTTCTTCTGCTGCTGCTACAGCCTTCTTTCCGCCCAGTGCAGCCAGGAGGGAATCATATAACAGCTCATCCTCCTCTTCCAGCATGGACCTGGGATCCAGCAACACTTTCCCGTCTTTAATCCTGGGGATAACCGGATGCCGGCCTTTGCTTAAAAAGCTGCTGATTTGCTTGGCGGAATACTTCGGAGAACTGAGGCAGACCTGGACGCTTTGAAACTTCTCTTCCCGGAAAGAAAGTTCCGTGAGGGAAACATTTTCGTAAGCCAGGCTGATTTCATATTTCCCGTTAAGAGAGTACCTCAATCTATCCGCCAGGGAACGGGCGCGTTTTTCAAGGTTTTCCGGCTGAACAGAGAGCATGCGCAGCAAAGGAATTTTCTGCATCGCATTAAATGAATCGCTATAAAGCTCCAGCGTTGCCTCCAAAGCTGCGACATTCATCCTGTCAGCGGCAAACATTTTTTTCAAGGTGTCCTTTTTTATTAATGAAAGATGCTTCCTTTTTCCAAGAATAATCCCTATTGGGGGGCCTCCCAGGAGCTTGTCCCCAGAAAAAATAACCAGATCATAATTCGAAACCGCCTTTTGGATCTGCCAGCTTTCGGGAAATCCAAACAGAGCAGGATCCAGAAGCGTGGCGAAGTTCATGACTCTTACTGTGACAGGATCGTGCTCCCCGTTTAGTTCGGGCTTATCGGCAATAGTGTGCCCCCCGGCAATACTTGCCGCGATGACTGCCCCGGGCGCATCGGTTGCATAGGTTGCATCGGTTGCATCGGCTGTATCGGTGGGACTTGTTGTACCTGTGCCATTGATTGTATCGGTGGCAATGGTTGTATCTGTGTCATTGATTGTACCTGTGTCATCGGTTGCATCGGCTATATGCCCTTCGGCAGCTGCATTTTTATTTTTCCCGGCGCCAAAGGTAATAAAGCAGGCGGATTTGTTAATTCCCCCGTCCGCACCTTCCTTTTCATTAATGATTCGGAGCTGCGCTCCGCTCTGTTTTGCCAACGCCCTTAAAGATGGGATAACACAGTTTAAATTGTTATTGCAATAGAATAACTCGTCTCTGGGAATAGATATCTCCTTTCCCCTTGCCAGGGCGTGAAAAACCAGGAATATGGCGGCTGAAAGATTGCTGGTCACAAGTAAATCTTCAGCCCCGGTGAGATTGGAAAGAAGCTTTTTTAAACGGCTCCAGTGGGGAGCAGTATAGTTCAACCCATCCATTCGTGCATGAGAACCGGCCGCTGCATTAGAAGCTCTAATAGCCTCTTCAGCGAGGGGAGGCTCAACTCCATCAATGAACAACATTCCGGATGCATTAATAAAAGGGTGCACAAAAATCACCTTTTCCTTTATGGATGTCTGATGATGTTGAATGATGAATAATTTAATAATATTTCTGGTAAATTTTAGGTAATGGAGGAATTATTTTCTTTTATTCATTCTATATAAGCCCAACATTTTCCTGCATTTACAGCTTAATTCATCATTAAAATCTTTTTTTTAACAAAGATTTTGAAGGTTTTTGACAATCCCTGCGACAAGGGTGCGACAGGGGGACGGTTCTCGCTGTCGCATTGTACCGTTTTTTAATAAAGAAGCGGATAGATTGCTTCAGCAACCTGTTTGAAAACTGCAGATGCATTTCCATGAATGGCCTCTTCCACAAATACCGTAACTACCGCCCTGCTGTTTTCCAATGGAACAATACCGGTAAACCACGAGTAATTTAAAGGCCTTTCATTCATAAATCTGCCCGTTTCAGCTGTGCCGGTCTTCCCTCCGAGAACAATCTTATTACTAAAGGCTAACTCTCCCGTCCCATACTCCACCGTGCCAAGCATCATAAAACGTATTTTGCTCGCCGTTAACGCATTCAATACTTTCTTTTTCGATGAAGTGAACAAGCTTATCTGTAAGCCCTGTCTGGATTGTATGGTTTTCACCAGCCGCGGTTCAACAAGATATCCGCTATTGGCTATTACTGAAGTAAGACGCGCTATCTGCAACGGCGTAGTTTCAACTCTGCCCTGACCTATGGCTGCCAGTGCCAGGTCTCCTAAAAAAGGCATCTCCTGCGGCGCCGGCATAATACCCCGCATCTCGCCGCCCTCTTCCGGACTTCCCAGCGGAATGCCGGTTTCTTTTCCAAGACCCATCGCTGAAGCATAATTATATATTGTTTCCTTCCCCAAGCGAATTGCCAGATCGATAAAGACAGTGTTACAGGAGTGAGCAAAAGCCTCTGCCAGCGTAATCTCTCCGTGAGAACCGCCCTGGCACTTAAATACCTTATTCCCTATTTCAATATGCCCGGGGCAAAAAAATCTTGTACTCAGCCGTGCTATCCCGGAGTCCAGGGCCGCGGCGGCTACAACAATTTTAAAGACTGAACCGGGAGGATAGCTTAAAATACTGCGGTTGATAAAGGGCTGAGAACTTAAATAGTTGACATATTCATTTCCGTCACTCAAATACCGGGATAATTGCGACTGAAGATAATTCGGCCTGCTTGCCATTGCCAGGATATCTCCATTGTGTGGATCCATTACGACCACAGCACCCCGGGCAATCGTTTTATCCATAATAGATTCCACTTTGGCCTGCAATTTACTATCAATGGTGAGTATAATGTCATATGGTCGGTGAGGGTTCCTGTTCTCCCAGAGGCGGAAGCCAAGTCCTTCAACAAGGTTGTTTTTCCCATCAATGACGGCAGCAAGCATTCTGGGTGAATCACACTTCAGCTCGTTGTTGAATGCCAGCTCCAGGCCAACTTTTCCCTCGCCATCTCCCTGCCCGATATGTCCCACCAAATGCGTAGCAAGGGCCCTATCGCCATAGCGCCTTTGCACTTCTGTCACAATCAGGCCACGGGCAAGGCTCTTAAAAAGTTCCTCTTCCTGAGAATTGACATCATGCAGAGCAATAAAGGGACTCCCGGGCAAAGCCGCTTGTGGAATAAATTGAGAAACCAGCTCTACAGTATCCGGCCCGGATTTTCCCAGAAGCGTGGGAAATACTACCAGTACTTTTTCCGTTGTATCGTCGAGAAGTGAGATGCCATTGCGGTCGAGGATATTTCCCCGGTTATAGTCCAGCGTTATGGCCTGTGCTCTCTGACGTACAGCCTCCATGGTAAGCTTGTTATGCCTGAAAAGCTGTATATAACCGAGACGTATTACATACAGCAGCATAATTGCTATGCATAACAAAGCCAGGTATAGTATTCTCTGCTGTCTGATAAATCTCTGCATAAGAGCAAAGATCTCCTTTTTTTATGCTATTCTTTACCATACCCGGCGTTAATATTCCCTAATTTTTCTTGCTTTGGCGGAGTGCGACACTAGGGACGGTTCTCCCTGTCGCATTTTGCAACAGCAGGGGAAGATGCAACAGCAATGCGATAGCAATGCAACTGGAAGGCGGCGACCGGAAGGCGACTGGAAGGCACGTTTCTCTGCGCATTTTTTGGGGTTTCTACAATTTTTAACAATACAAAGCGGCTGCCCTAAGTAAACATTCATGGCCGCGCTTCTTTGGAAGTCTACCTGGATGGAGGCAGCTAAAACCCTCAAGTAGATATTCATGAAGATGCGCTTTACTATCAATGAATGTAAATGACTATTTACAGGGTGCCTACGTCATAGACTTCATAAAGGTACCTTTGTACTTTCCCAGAGTTCTCAAAAAGTTATTTTCCCTCATGCTCTAAAAATAATATCTTTACTTATTCCCAACACAAGAGACAATTCTCGAACTGAAAACCGGGATACCCGTTTCAATTCATTAAGAATACGGTTCCTATAGGATTTGTCTTTAGTTTTCCTTAATTCTTCAAGGGTAATGTTATGCTTTTTTAGAATCCCAGTTATTATTTTTTCTGCTTCAACTTTTTCTTTAGTGGAATCAACATTATTTTCGCATTCCATGAAACAATCATCGTTGCCCATCTCTGTGAATTCTTTCAGTTTCAAAACGGCATCGTCACGGTCGTCTGAAAACAGGTCAAGTAAAAAATTTTTATTCAAGAGATCACTATGATTCGATGATCCCAAGTAATAAGAATAACTGCTCCAATCATAATCTTCAGGATATTCGACCAAACCAGCAGCAACCGGATTATTATGGATATATCTTGCACACGCCAATAGATATTGTTCCGAATCAATTGCTTCACTTCTATACCGGTCTTGAAACAAATGCCCTACTCTATCATATTTTTTATTAAAGTAATAAACATAACTTACCCCAACTCGTTTCATAAAGCGTTGAATTGAATCCCCGGCCTCTTTCATAAGCAGGTGGACATGGTTGCTCATTAAACAATAGGCATAAATTTCACAATTGTCGGCTTCCTTGAACCTACGCAAAGTATCCAAGAATTTACTATTGTCATTCTTGTCCAGGAAGATATTCATCCGGTCTACCCCCCTGACAATGATGTGGTAAATTCCCAAATCGCTTTTTTGCCTACTATATCTGGGCAATTCATTTCACCTTCTTACTTCATTAATTATTAACAAAAATTTTTCATTTATTTTTCAGTTATACTATAATAATTATCGTAATAAAATGTTTGTACTTAAGCCTTTTAAAATTTTTTGAATAATTGCCGTCTTTATGCGACAAGGAGAACCGTCCCCGGTGTCGCAGTAATTGCCGTCTTTATGCGACAGGGAGAACCGTCCCTAGTGTCGCACCGTCCCCGGTGTCGCACAGAATGCGATAGGGAGAACCGTCCCTAGTGTCGCAGGGAGAACCGTCCCTAGTGTCGCAGTTGGCGGGCGAGGGCTTTGTAATGGTTGTGTTCCTGCAAGGTGGTGCTGAAGTAGTGGGTGCCGCTGCCGTCTTCCTTGTACACAAAATAAAGGTAGTCCACTTCGGCAGGGTAAAGGGCCGCTTCCAGCGCATCCCTGCCGGGAGACGCTATGGGCCCCGGAGGAAGGTTGGGGTAAAGGTAGGTGTTGTAAGGGGAATCAATCTCCAGGTCTTCGTTTAAAAGGACAGGCTTTACTTCGCCCAATGCGTACTGCACGGTGGCGCAAGATTGCAGCAAGGACATCCCTGGAGATTGTAAGCGGTTGTGAAAAACAGCCGAGATAACGGGCCTTTCTTCCGCCACACGTGCTTCTTTTTCTACAATAGAAGCAAGCGTAACGATCTCATGCAACGTAAAGCCCATTTCGCTTGCACGTCGACGATCATCTTCGGTAAATACTTCGTTGAAGCGGTGCAGCATAACTTCAATCAGTTCTCGCGCAGTAATCCCCCGGCGGACTTCATAAGTATCGGGAAATAAATAACCTTCCAGAGGATATTTAACACCGGAAGGAATATCATTTAAAAAACTAAAGGACGGATCAATATCCTGCATATAATCCCGACAGGCATCGATAAATGCTTCTTTGCCAACCAAACCCTCATCCTCAAGCCTGGCAGCAATTTGCTCCAGCGTAAAACCTTCGGGAATGGTAAAGCGCAAACCCTCTTCCCAGAGCACGCCCTGCTGCAGGGTTTGCAAAATCTCTTCCAGATTCATACTGGTCTTTAGCAGGTACCGGCCGGCCTGGAGCGTCTGGTCGTAACCCCTGTACCTGGAGTAAAGGCGGAAGACGATCTCGTTTTTGATCATGCCTTCTTTCTTAAGTATCGCAGCAATCTGAGCAGTGGAGGAGCTGTAAGGTATCACGATCTCCTTTTCTTCATATTGCAGAGAAGAACTGACGGGTGCCAGCAGAGAATTAACACGGAGGCAGGCCAGGTAAGCTAATACCCCAAAAAAAGCCAGAAAAATGCATAATACTATACATATAGATTTAATCCTGCGCATGAACAATTCCCCCATTACTGCTCAACTTGCCCGGCTACTGCTCCTCGTCTTCGTCCACCAGATCCTTTCCCCCGGTAAATAATCTTTCATAGGCAATTTCGGCCACCTTTTCCCATTCTTCATCATCCTCGATGACCTGCAGCATAGTCTCGCCGTCAACGCCTTTTTCCACGCGAAAGATTACCGCATCGCCGCTTGCTTCTTCCGGGGAATATTCGTCCTCATCCAGCCCACCTTCGACATCCAATTCTTCAATCATCGCTGCATCTTCATCGTCCAGCAATAATTCACTTTCCCCGTCCCCGTCTGTTCTGTCCTGGTCGAAGGGCATTAGAATAGCATAGTCAATTTCCTCCACATCAAAATAATCCAGGACCAGAAAATCCAGTTTTGCCCCATCTTCATCAATCAGCGTGACGATCTCTTTACGTTCTTCCATTATTTAATTAGCATCCTTTCGTGACAGTTTACGTTGGCTTCCTGGCCCTCAGGTAACTATCCAGGATAAAAACAGCCGCAAGTTTGTCAATAACCTTTTTTCTTCCCTTCCTGCTAACGTCGGCCTCAAGCAGAGTTCTGCGGGCTGCTGCGGTAGTCAGCCGTTCATCCCAGGTCAACACGGGGATATCAATTGTAGCAGCAAGGGTTTCCTGAAAAGATAAAATTTCCCGGGCTTTGCTGCCAATCGTTCCGTCCATATTTCGTGGAAAGCCCAGGACTACTTCTTCGACATCATATTCCACAATATATCTCCGAATTTGTGAAAGATCTTGCTTTAGATTCTGTCGTTTGATAACCCCCACCCCCTGCGCAGTTATACCCAGGGGGTCGCTTACGGCCACCCCGATATATTTTTCACCATAATCGAGGCATAAAATTCTCATTCTAATACCCACATCTTTCTAATAACCACATCTTTTTTTGCTCACTTAACAATAATAGCTGAATATATCTTCAAAGTCAAAAAATCTTTAAGCAAAATTCCGGGCAGCTTGCACCGCAGTATCCGCATAAAATACAGCGCGAAACATCTACAGCAGCCCGATACTGACCCGCTGTATCCTTCAGGGAAAGCGCCCCCTGGGGGCAGCTCTGCACGCATGTCCCGCAACCGGCACACCAGTCTTCTATCTGCAGTCTCCTTTTTTTGACGGCGAGTTTTTCTGCGATCGCCGGCGGGGGTTTTGTCCCCCTGAGATAATGCAGGTCCGCCTCAAGCTCCTCGGAGCTGGCAATGCCTATGGCAAAGGAATCAAGCTGTTCTATACCCTTTACAAAATGTATTGCTTTTTCCACATCGGCCAGCAGATGTCCCCCGCCAAGGGGCTTCATGCCATAAACCCCGATGCCGGCTGCTGCAGCGCGGTCAATTGCCTCCAGCATTTCATCAACCGTGCCGTCTTTGATGCCGATCCCCTTATAGTTAACAATGGGGTGGATAACGTCAATTTCCTCAAATTGCGTGGCTGCCCTGGCTGCAGCAACGGTATGGCAGGAGAACCCCACCGCCCTGATAACTCCCCTGGCTTTTGCCTCGCAAAAAAAATCCAGGGCATCCTTATGACCCTGTAAAGTCAATGCTGATTCCTGTTCGTGTAAAAGAAAGATTGGAATGAGATCCAGATCCAGTTCCCGGCGCGCTTTTTCCAGGGAAGCCCTGGCGTCTTCCCTGGTATAGGCATATGTTTTGGTAGCTAAAACCGGCAATTCCCCGATTTTCTTGATCGCCAGTCGCAGTGTCTCATAGTTCGCATAAAGCTCTGCCGTGTCCCAGAAGTTTATACCGTAGCTGTAAGCCTCGCTTAAAAGTTCAGCCCCTTCTTCCGGGGGAAGCGCAGCCTGGAGAGGACTCAGTGTTAAAGTGCCGAAACAAAGCCTGGATACCCTCAGGCCGGTTTTCCCCAGAAACCGGTGCTCCAAAAAAACTCACCTTTCCTTCTCCAACTCGCTGATCAGGTAAACCCGCACCATTTCCTCAAGCAGTTCGTCCCGTTCCAATTTCCTGATTGTACTGCGGGCATTCTTATAGCTGGTGATAAATGCGGGATCCCCGGATAAGAGATAACCGACAAGCTGATTAATGGGATTATATCCTTTTTCCTTTAGCGCTTCATATACTTCTTTCAAAACAAGCCTGGCCTCGTTCGCCTCTTCTTCTGCCTTCACATTGAACTTCATGGTATGGTTAAATCTATTACCCTCTGCCATTGTTATCTAACCTCCCCTGTTGATGCTGGACCAGGGAAACCACCCTGGAAAGAGCCTCCGGAAGCTGCTGGGGATTTTTACCCCCGGCCTGTGCCATATCGGGGCGGCCGCCGCCACCCCCTCCCGTTATCCTGGCTGCTTCTCCGATTAGTTTGCCGGCATGAAATCCCTTTTTCACCAGATCCTGCGTTACAGCAGCGGCGAGGAGCACTTTGCCGTCTGTCCGGGTGCCCAGCAGGATAATACCACTACCCATTTTGTCCCGTAACCTGTCCAGATATTCTCTTAGTTCCTCCATGCTCTGGGCCTCTACCTGGGCGCTCAGCACAGGAATACCAAGGGAATGATCCGTTTGCTGCAAAATGGCCTCAACCTGATGTTTAACCAGCTTTTGCGAAAGAGATTTTATTTTTCTCTGCAGTTCCTTATGGGACTCCAGCAACTCAACAAGTTTTTCGTGAAGGTTTTCCGGCGATGCTTTGAGCAGGGCGGACGCGCTTTTAAGAAGATCATCCCGTCCGGCAAAATAACGATACGCGGCATCCCCGGTAAGGGCTTCGATACGGCGCACGCCGGCTCCAACCCCACCCTCGGATAATATTTTAAAGATCCCTATTTCTCCGGTTTGTCTTACATGCGTCCCGCCGCAAAGCTCCAGCGAATAATTGCCAATACGCACAACCCTTACCCTGCCGGAATATTTTTCGTCAAAGAGGGCGACAGCGCCCATCTCCAGAGCTTTATCCAGGTCCGTGTAGGATGTTTCCACCAGCAGATTGTCCCGTAGCCGGGCGTTGACGTTATTTTCAATTTCTTCAATTTCCTCCGCTTTCAGCCCGCTAAAATGGGTAAAGTCAAAACGCAGCCGGTCAGGTGCTACAAGCGAGCCGGCCTGGTTAACGTGTTCGCCGAGGAAATCTTTCAATGCCCGGTGAAGAAGATGCGTGGAGGTATGATTCCTGGCAATGTCAAATCTGCGTTTTTCATCAACTTGGGAGTTAACCTTCTCCCCTACTTTTAAATGCCCCTCCTCTATCTGCACCAGGTGTAATATTTGTTCTCCGGGGCCGGGGAGTGTGTTAATAACACGGGCGGTTCCATTGTCAGTGCTGATTGTACCGGTATCCCCCACCTGTCCACCTTTTTCCGGATAAAAAGGGCTCCGGTCAAGGACAAGGTATAGTTCTCCGCCAGTGTTTTCCGAACTTACTTCGTGGAGAAGCTCACCCCCGGAAAGATTCACTATGGCTGTGAGCATCCCTTCAGCGCTTAAACTATCATAACCGGTAAATTCGGTAACCATTCCCTTTACCAGCGAAGAAAGGAGGGCATCGTTCCGCCCGGCATCCCGGCTGTTCAGGGCGGCTCTGGCCCTCTCCCTTTGCTGCTCAAGGCAGCGGTTAAAATCTTTTTCATCCACGGACAAACCCTTTTCTCCCAGGATCTCTTTTGTCAAATCAAGGGGGAAACCGTAGGTATCGTAGAGCTTGAAGGCTACCTCACCCGTCAGGCTGTTCTTACCCTCTGCAGTGAGGGAAACGATATGCTTCGTCAATATTTCCATCCCCTGATCCAGGGTTTCTTTAAAACGTTCTTCTTCAAGGCCGACAATGCGTACGATATAATCATACTTCTCGGCGATTTCGGGGTAGGCATCCCCCATCAGCTCCACGACCAGCGAAACAGCATCGCTGAGGAAGGATCCCTCCATCTGCAGGAGCTTGCCGTGCCTTACAGCCCTGCGCAGGATACGCCTGAGAACGTACCCCCGCCCTTCATTGGAGGGCATGATCCCGTCCGCAACCATAAACGTGATTCCCCGCAGGTGCTCAGTGATGACGCGCAGGGAGACATCGTTTTGCCCCCCCTTGCCGTAGCTGATCCCTGCCTTTGCTGCAAAATGGTCAAGCAGCGGCCTTACGGTATCTATTTCAAAAAGGTTGTTTACCCCCTGAAGGACCATGGCCAGCCTCTCCAGGCCTGCTCCAGTATCGATATTTTTTCTCTCCAGTGGTTTATAACTTCCGTCAGCCTCTTTATTGTACTGTGTAAAGACGAGGTTCCAAACCTCCAGGAAACGGTCGCAATCGCAGCCTACCTCGCAGTTGGGACGGCCACAACCATGCTCGAGTCCCAGGTCATAATATATCTCCGAACAGGGACCGCAGGGCCCCGGCCCTATTTCCCAAAAGTTATCTTCCTTGCCCAGCCGGTAAATCTTCGATTCCGGAAGGCCGACCTTATCCCTCCAGATATAAAAAGCTTCATCATCCTGCTCGTATATACTAACATAGAGGCGGTCTTCCGGGAGTTTGTAGACCTGCGTGATCAGTTCCCACGCCCAGGTGATGGCTTCCTCTTTAAAATAATCTCCAAATGAAAAGTTGCCAAGCATCTCAAAAAAGGTAGCATGGCGCGAAGTGATCCCTACTTTATCAATATCCGGGGTGCGAACGCATTTCTGGCATGTCGCCGCCCGTGGGTGCGGGGGAACTTTTTCCCCGGTAAAGTAAGGCTTAAAAGGAGCCATTCCAGCGCCGATCAACAACAGGGTGGGGTCATTCTGGGGAACAAGTGAAAAACTTGGGAGAACGAGATGATCTTTTTCCCGAAAATAATCCAAAAAAATAGCTCGAATTTGGCTGCTTTTCATAAACTGCCTCCTAAATATGATCAAAACAATTATATCGGCAATCATCAAGCATGTCAATTAAAAGGAAATCTTAGGATCGATTTTTTAATCATGCAAATCATCTTTTTTTATTTCAGCTTTATTTATTGCCTGCTGCCCCTTTTCCTTTAGTGCCAGAGCGACAGCCGGATAAAAGTGCCGGATAAATATACGCAGGATGGCAAGCAGCGGTATAACGACAATAAGGCCTAAAAAACCAAGGTAAAGGCCCCCCAGAAGCAGGGCAATGATCACCGTTAAAGGATGCAGATCCAGGCTGCGCCCAAAAACCTGCGGTGCAATAAGCTGGCTTTCTACCTGCTGGGCTACAACGGCTAAAACAATTACCTTCCAAACGAGCAAGGGGTCCTGTAAAAAGGCGATGATCACGACGGGAACAACCCCGATTAGCGGCCCAAAATAGGGAATGACGTTCGTTAAAGCGTTAAAAATGCCCAGAAACAGGGCAAACCTCACACCCAGAATCAGCAGCCCAAGGTACATCATCACACCGACCGATAGGGAATTGATGAAGATTCCACGCAGGTATGCCCCCAGGGTCAGGTTTATTTCATGCAGGGTGTTCTCCATATTTAAACGGTAACCGGGGGGAATAAGCCGCAGGAAACGTTTTTTAAAGAAAGCGCTATCGCGAAGAATATAATAGGCGAATAGAGGGACGAGAAAAAGGGCAAAGGTCTGGCTGAAAAGGGCCACCAAAAATTGCGTAAACGCCTCCAGGTTTAAAGTTAATAGATTCTGCAGCTCCGCGATGTTCTCATCAAGGGCTTCACGAATAGCTACTGGAAAATTAAAGCGCCGGTAGACGCTTTCCAGTTCCTCGACCAGGAGCATTAACTTTTCAGTAAATTCTGGCAGAGACAGCACCAGTTCCTGCATTTCCCGGATCAAAACAGGAACGATACTAAACCCAATAACCGTAAAAAGCGTCAAAAAAAAGATATAAACAATGGCTATTCCTTTAGCCCGGCGAAGTTTTTGTTTTTCCAGATAGTTTACCAGCGGGCTAAGAAGATAAGTTACAAGTATGGCGATAAGCAAAGGGAAAATTAGAATTCCCTGGATCCCCATTTATCTCTCCCCCCTGCATGTAGCGCTGCGAAAAAAAGCACCTGCATCTGGCTCTGCGGTAAAAAGCATTTGAATGTTATGCATGTTAGCACTGCGGCATCAACATTTGCCGGTCAATTCCTGCAGTGTTTCCTGCAGGAGCAGTTCATCGCCCTGCCGGATTGAATCTACCAGCTTTTTAGCCTCTCCCCTGTCCTTTAAAGCATAGGAAACCCCTTCCGGATCGATGTAATATATTGTTATCTCGTTACCGTTGCAGGCAAATTCCAGGAGGCAGTCGGAACAGTAATATGTATCAGACCCTATTTTTCCTGTATTTACGCTCATACAAACCGGACAGTACATGTAGAAGAAATATTCCTCCCTGCTGATTATTATGAATTCATAATATTTATTTTTTCCAATTTAGAGCAAAAAAATTCTCCATAATGCTCAATA
>JAAYOY010000130.1 GCA_012520035.1 Bacillota bacterium | reverse complement strand
TCCAGGCTATCTTATTGGGATGCTTCTTATCGGAGGTGCGCAGCACCTCGCCTTCGTACGGACCTGTAGATGACAACAGTCGCTCAAAGTCCATACTCGTTACTACGTTTTCATATTTTCCGTAGCCATAATCAGCCCTTAATTTGGGATCAAACGGCTCAAAGCCAGGAGCCAGTATAACAGCCCCTACTTTAACTTTTACTTTCTCTTCCGTTTGGCTAAAATCTATGGCTTTATTCTGACATACAGATTCACAAATACGGCATTTATCCTCTTTTAGATAAAGACAGCTTTCATCAATATAGGCGACAAGGGGGACCGCCTGAGAATAAAAGATATGGATCGCTTTGTTTTTGGATAATTCCTGATTAAATACATCGGGGTAGACTACGGGACAGTATTCCACACAGGTAGTACAACCCGTGCATTTGCTCTCCAGGACATATCTGGGTTTTTTCGTCAGCGTTACGGCGAAGTTTCCCGCTTCCCCTTCAACACTGTCAACTTCAGTATAGGTTAGAACTTCTATATTGGCGTGCCGGCCGACCTCGACCAGTTTAGGTGAAAGTATTCATATGGAACACTCATTGGTAGGAAAGGTCTTATCAAGCTGGGCCATATGCCCGCCAATAGCAGGTGCTTTATCAACCAGGTAAACCTTGAAACCTGCTGCTGCAAGATCAAGAGATGCCTGGATACCGCTAATCCCTCCACCGACAACCATTACATCGCCAAAGTTACTGCCTGCAAGACTTTTTGCAAGCTGTCCTTTAATTCTCTCCAGTTCTTTTTCCATAAGTACTTTTTCCACTTTCTATCACCTCATCAGGTTTATGTGCCTATTGTCCGGTTTCTGACGGTACACCTGCATTATTTATTGGACGGCTTAGTCGTTCCGGATGAGAATACACCAGCAGGCTTCCGCCACGCGCATGGCCAACCAGGGTAATACCCAGATCACAGGCAAGTGATATGGCATTTTTCGTCGGCGAGTGTCGCGAAACAATAAAAGGCACCTGCATTTTTGCAGCCTTGTAAAGCATCTCCGAAGAAATACGGCCCGTAGTTAAAAGCAGTAAGTCTCTGGTCTGTAAGCCCCTCGCCAGACATTCGCCCTGGATTTTGTCAAGGGTATTGTGCCGTCCGATATCTTCTGCCACCACCAGCAGCTTCCTGGTATCAGATAAAGCAGAAGTGTGAACACCGCCACTTAACCGATAGAGTTCCATTTTCTCCAGCAACTGCTCCATCAGTGACAGCACTTCCGCCGGCGTAGCAACGAGGTCCGAATTAACCTTCTGCCCATAAGTTTTGAAAACTGTGCCGCCGCTGCATCCAAGTGTCCGCAACGTTGGCAATTGATACGCCGAATTGTTCAGCTTTACATCGGCCAGTGAATCATCCTCATACACCTGTAGCATTTCCACGTCATTAATACCGGATATTATTTCTTCTCTGTACAGGAATCCGAGAACAAGGTAATTCAGCTTGATTGGAGTACAAAGGATGGTAACCAGTTCCTGCCGGTTTACATAAATTTTCAGCTCCATCTCACTGGGTACGTAAACTGAAGTTCTGACCCACCCCTCGTCCGAATAACGTTCGCAGGCTACCTTCGCAGCCACACCTTTCATATCCTGGCCGGATCTACCAATCGCATCTTGCATATTTTGCTCCTTCCTCTATGGACACTCTTATCAATCCCGGGCTATACGTACATCTGTTAGAAGCAAAGCTAATGCCTTACAAAAACTCATGATAATTCTTCTTTATACTTCTTCTTTCTGCAACATACGGGCAACAGAATCCACGATATTCTGGAATCCATGTTTATCTGCCAGTGCTTTCAGCCCTGTTTCCAAATCATCCAGCTCTTCTGTTTCTTCCACTTCCTCTTCCCTCTCTTCATAAGTCAGCGCATCGGCTAAGCACCATTGAACACACAGGGGCTCTTCCTGTGGAGGATCATCCTCACACATATCACATTTTAGGGGAAGAGCGGAATCGGGCTCTTTAAAGGCATCCCTGGAAGGGCAGGCAGACCTGCAGAAAGCGCACTCTTCATATTCCTTTCCGTCGATCACATACTTATCTCTGCCCATACATTCCGCCGCCATATACCCGCCCGCATATACTGGAACATATACGTTTTTTACAGGATCAAAAACCACCCGGATCCTGGCCCTTGCCGGATTATTTATACTATATTTTGGCGAAGCGTGAAATGCAGAGCAGATCACCTCACATGCCCGGCAACCATTGCACAGGTCGGCATTGATCTTAATTACCTTAATTGTTTTCTTCACTTTGCTCATTATTATAGATCCCTCTCTTTTCTAAATCTTCGCCAACATAACCTATACCCAACCCTTCTAAAGTCTCTTTTGTGGGGATACCCTCTGCATTCCACCCTTTAAATTTATAGTACTCATCCAACAGCTTGGCCTCATACTCGGGGAATCTTTTTTTCCAATGGTCTTGCGGCGGCTTATCATCTTTTCTTCTTAAACCTCTGCGAACATTATTAGCCCTGATCAGGTTGCGATTCCTTTTGATAATTTTATGCCAGAGTTCATCTCTATCGATATCTAGCCCGGTCGCCGCGGAAATTATCTGCGGTAAGTTATTTATATGGTACGGAGGCTTTATAGGAAATGATGATAATCCCGCACATAAACCGACGGCATCGTCAATATAATGCATTGTCTCCTGCCACTCAACAAGCTCGCAGGCTGTCTGGAAATCCGGGTAAAATGGAAATGCATATTCTCCGCGCGGTTCCCACTTTAAGAAAAACTCCTTGATAGTGTCGCTGGGAACCTGGATCCAGTCCTTGACAAATTCCTTTCTATCCTCCGGGTTAGGGAAAGGAGCCTGCGGAAGCTGCCCTTCAATCTGGGTAATATTGATCTTTTCCCCGGTAGATAGTAAAAGAAAAAATATGGGGTTCAACATCCCCAGTTTGATGGGGATCTGTTCGTGTTTTTTAATGGTATTATGGTCGTACTCTTCAGCCCCTTTGCCAATCTGGCGGGCAGCCCAGTAAACACCATTGGCTAAAACATCCCCGATACCTTCACGCCGGACAATTTTCTCAAGAAGGTAGAAAAATCTCCCTTCGTTATCGGAGGGGAAGCCCGGCAGATCCTCATCGGTTAAAATACCGTTTTCGTAAAGCTCAATAGCAAAAGCCATAACCTGCGGACCCGAGAAACCGTCAATGCCATACCCCTGAGCAAGTCCGGCAATTCTAAAGCCGAATTCCAGATCATCTGCCATGGCTCCCATGACATAGGTGAGTTTCGAGTAACACTTCATCATGTATTTTGAAAGCTCCTGTGTCGGATAGGAAATAACTGCTCCACATTTCATCGGGCAGTTGTAGCAGCTTATTAAACGCTCCACAGCTCCATCCTGAACCTTGGTCCACTCCTTTTCAACTTCCTCGGTCCAGAAATCTTTTCTTCTGTAACGGGCATTACCCCAGGAAAAAGCGGTGGTATGCCACTGCTCATCATGTATGGCCATCTCCTGCGGTGAGCCAAGCCCGGCTAAAATAGGCGGCACATGTTTAATTGGGTTATCTGCCCGCCATTGTATATATTGCAACACCTCGTTGCAAAGCTTAATAAATTCCTCCGGCCGCGCTATATTGATATCCTTTGTTCCGCGAACAGCGATCGCTTTTAAGTTTTTGTCTCCCATGACGGCACCCAGGCCTCCGCGGCTAGCGCTGGATCGGCCATGCTCAATGGAAGAGAAAAATACCCTGTTCTCCCCGGCTAATCCAATAGAAGCTACCTGGGCTTTCGGCTCATTTAACTCCTGTTTAATGATTTCTGAAGTTTCCAGAGAGCCCTTACCCTGCAGATGAGAGGCATCGCGAATTTCCACTTTGTCATCCTTTATCCATAGGTAAACCAGGCTTGGAGACTTGCCGCGAATGATTATTTTGTCATAACCGGCAAACTTCAACTCCGGGGCAAAAAACCCCCCCATCATGGAATAAGCCATTAGTCTCGTCTGGGGAGAAATAGTGGTGACTATGGTTCTGTTAGCGGCAGGAGCAGGCGTACCCCCTAAAAGTCCTGAACTGAATATGAGAAGATTTTCAGGTGAAAATGGTTCAACTTCAGGAGGTACCCGATCCCACATTATCTTGGCATTAGTACCTAAACCCCCCAGATGGAGTTCGGTCAGTTTCGGGTCAGTTTCTACCTTCTCGATATTTCCGCTGGATAAGTCAATTTCTAAATTAAACCCTGTCTCTGCATACCTCATTTTTTAACACCTCTTTTTCAGCACCTTTTGTTTAATTTTCTAATAAACAAGCCTATGGAAAACATTCGGCATCTTCCCCTGCCTTTCCTTCTAAGAAAAATGAAAAGGCCAGAGCGCTCTGTAACGTCCTGGCAAAAAATTAAATGTCCTCTTTGCCAGGTCACCTTTTTTCTTTTTTAGCAAAGACTATAATGATGTAACCGGCAAATCATATTACTAGGTACATTTCTTTATTTTATTGAAATGGAATCCCTCATACGTATAATTAAAGCATCTGCCGTCCCAGTCGGGGTAATGAAGATATTAGTGCTTCTGTATATACATAAGCTGCCTGTAATGCCTCTGTAGGACAAAGCGGAAAACATTCCTTACAGTTCCAGCATTCCTTTGAAGCAATTTCCGGAACGAAACTGATCTCCCGCCTTGCTCCCCTGTTCACAAACCCCACCGCAAATTTCTTCTTCACTTCAGCACAGTATCTTACACACAGGCCACAATGAACACAAAAAGAAGCCTCTTTTTCAAAACGATCTTTATCAGCACCATATTCTTCTACCAAATCCTGCAATCCCCTTGAATCCGGAGCGTGTGCCAGCAAAAGCTCCAAAATCATTTTACGTATTTTGTCTACTTTCTCTGATCTGGTTCTTACCACTAAATTTTTTTCTACCGGGTAGAGACAGGCAGCAACAAGTCTTGTCTGACCACGGCTCTCTGCTTCTACAGTGCAAATCCGGCAGGCCCCGTAAGGTTCCAGCTTTTCATGATGACAAAGAGTCGGGATGTATATCCCTGCATTTTGTGCTGCCTCCAAAATGGTCATACCTTCTTTTGCTTCCACTTCTCTCCCATCAATTTTTAAAAGGATTTCATTCATCTTTCTTTACTCCCTTTGTCAATAATTCTTGCTTCTTCAGGGATAGGAGGCGGAACAGGCTCACCGGATATCTTCTTCACCGCACCAAAGCGGCAAACCTCAAAGCAAGTTCCACACTTGGTACATTTCTCCTGTTCAATAACATGAATCAGTTTTTTGCCACCATTAATTGCCTCGGAAGGACATTTCTTGAGACAGGCCATACATGCCCGGCAGGTATCCGGATCAATATGATAAGCGATAAGTTCTTTACATGAAAGGGCCGGACACCTCTTTTCCTTGATATGCGCCTTGTACTCATCTCTAAAGTACTTTATAGTGCTCAAAACAGGGTTAGGGGCACTTTTCCCCAAAGCACAAAGTGCCGCATCTTTTACCACCCCGGCGATCTCCTCCAATAGCTCGATATCGCCCTCTTTTCCCTTGCCTTGGGTGATATTGGTGAGGATTTTAAGCATCTGCCTGACACCTTCACGGCACGGCACACACTTGCCGCATGATTCATCGGTAAGAAATTCAAGGAAGTACCTGGCAACATCAACCATACAGGTATCCTCGTCCATGACAATCATCCCACCTGAACCCATCATTGAACCTGCCTTGGTGAGTTCATCAAAACCAACTTCTAAATCCAGTAGTTCCTCTGGCAAACATCCCCCGGACGGTCCCCCGGTCTGCACCGCTTTGAATTTTTTATCTTCGGGGATTCCACCTCCGATCTTGTAGATAATGTCTCTTAATGTCATCCCCATGGGCACTTCCACAAGGCCGGTATTATTAATCTTGCCGACCAGGGAAAAGATTTTTGTACCTTTGCTCCCTTCGGTCCCCATTTGGGTGAACCAGTCAGCGCCTTTATTGATAATAAGCGGTACATTTGCCCATGTTTCAACGTTGTTTAACACTGTGGGTTTCTCCCAAAGACCCTTAATATTGGAGCGGATATATTTCGGTCTGGGCTCTCCAGCCCTTCCTTCCAGCGCTGTCATCAGAGCAGTAGATTCACCGCAAACAAAAGCTCCTGCACCCTGGTGCACCGTTACTTTAAAATCAAAGCCTGAGCCAAGGATATTTTCACCAAGCAAACCATATTCCTCAGCTTGCCTGATCGCAATACCAATATTCTCCACTGCCAGGGGGTATTCCTGCCGAACGTAAATAAAGCCCTCATGTGCCCCGATGGCATAAGCTCCGATCGCCAGGCCTTCAAGGATTGAATGGGGATTCCCTTCAAGCAGCGCCCTGTCCATAAACGCCCCCGGGTCACCCTCATCGGCGTTGACGATTACATATTTTACCGGTTCAGGGGCATTGCGGGATCCTTCCCACTTTATCCCCGTGGGGAAACCTGCGCCCCCTCTTCCCCTGAGATTAGATTTTTTAACTTCCTCCAATACCTGCTCGGGGCTCATTTGAAAAAGTACCTTGGATAAAGCAGAATAACCGCCGATCGATAAATAGTCATCAATAGTCTTAGGGTCGATTTTTATATTAGTGCTGATATTAATACGTTTTTGATTTTTGTAGAAAGAAATATCGGATTCCCGGATTGCTTTTTCGCCTGTAGACGGATCAACAAATAGCAGGCGTTCTACAATCTTCTTCTCCTTTATGGCAGAGACTATCTCGGGGACATCTTCAGGTTTTACCTGAAGATAGCATGTCTCCTCAGGAAAAATAACTACTACAGGGCCTCGCTGACAAAACCCGGGGCACCCGGTTCCTTTGGTATCCACCTCTGCTCTTAGACCTTGTTTTTCAATCTCTGCTTTAAAGGCAGCCAGAACTTCATCCGCACCAGAGGCAACACAACCGGCGCCGACACATACTGAAATGCAGGGCTTATTTGGATCTCTTTGGGATAATATTCCTTGTCTGACTTGTTCTAACTCCTCAGGTGTTTTTATCCTTGCCATAATCTTCCCTCACTCATATTTTTTTAACGTGTCTGCTGTCCTTGTCGGCGACATTTCACCGTGAATTTTCCCGTCAATTTCTATCACCGGGCCTAAAGCACAACAACCAAGGCAGTTAACGGTCTCCAGGCTATACTTTAAGTCCAAATCCGTTTCACCCGGTTTAATCCCGGTCAGGTCTTGCAACGTATCGAGGACACGCTGGGCCCCACGCACATGGCAGGCTGTACCCATGCAAATATGAACTTGATGACGCCCTTTGGGGACTAAACTAAAGGCTTTATAAAATGTTGCTATATGCTGTATCCGGGTATATGGAACCTGTAATCTTTCACTGATACGTTCCAATGCTTCTTTAGGAAGCCAATGATTTTCGCTTTGAATATCCAGTAAAATTTGAATCAGTGAACTGGCTTCGCTATTATGTTTATCAATAATCTGATCTACTCTCGCGATATCCATAGCCCTGTTTTTTTAACCTCCTTTTTCCCCCAATCTTCCGTTCCGCTATTTACCTCAGGCAAGAACAAAACGCTTCTGGTTTACCTCATACTTAACCAACCCCTGCTTTGACGAGTTATTGAGGTGTCTGGATATTTCTGAAGGAGTTAGACCGATAATCTCAGAGATTTCTGCAGTTGAAAGAGGCCTTTCCTGCAAAAGTAAGATTATCTGACTAATTGCCAATTTGTCTGCGATCAATTCCTCAAATATTTTTTCAAACTCCTTACTGGAATAGAATTCCTGGTATTCTTCCAACGTTTCAAAATGTGCCCTGAGCCGCTCATTTTCCACCAGCCTGAGATAGGGAACCAGCCTGGTAATTGCTTTAAGCTTCAGCGTTAATTCGCTTTCGTCTTCAATTCCTTCGCCTTTGCCTAGCGGCCCTAACTCTTTCACCTTGTTCACAAAATTATTAACAACCTCTGCATACAAATTTCCTTCAGCCCCGGACATAAATGCAATTCTTAACCTTTCGGGGTTTAGTCCAATGTGCTCCAGTATCTTTCTAAGCAACAGCACCATATTCAGAGCATGATAATTGCCGTGAGTGATATAATTACACTCACCTAAATGGCAACCGGCAATCAACACCCCGTCCGTTCCTTTGGAGAAAGCTCTGAGCACGTGTCCCGGGTCTACTCTACCGGTGCACATGACACGAATTATTTTCATTTCAGTTGTATATTGCAGTCTGGAAACTCCAGCCAGGTCAGCAGCCCCGTACCCTCACCAGTGGCATACAAAACCCAGTACTTTCGGTTGAAAATCAAGTGCCGCACTCATTTGTTCCCACCTCCTTTTTTGTAATTCCGGCTATATTCCATACGTAGATTTCTGCACATCTCAAATCATCGCCTCAATTTGTTTCATAATCTCTTCCTCGGAAAACGCCACGTCAATCTCGCTCAAAATCTCTTTATCAGTAAAATGCTTGAGCTGTATGGCGCCTGTCGGGCATTTTCTGTTGCAAAGTCCGTCTCCTTTACAGAGGACAGGTATAACCCTGGCCTTTCTGCCTTGAGGTGTTTCGTGAAACTCTATAGCACCGTACTTGCATACTGAGATACACGCCCCACAGGAAATACATTTATTCTCATCCACCTCGCAAACGGAACCGGAGGCGGTAACCGTATCATGGGAAAGAAGCGTTAAGGCCCGGCCGGCAGCCCCATAAGCCTGGCTAACCGCTTCCGAGATAAACTTGGGATAATGGGCCATTCCGCAAAGATAAACACCCTCTGTGCCAAAATCAACAGGACGCAACT
>JAAYOY010000020.1 GCA_012520035.1 Bacillota bacterium | reverse complement strand
TAAAGATTTTATGGTTCTCTAAATCCAGCGTAGCGAAATCAACATCCCAAAACAACATGGCTACTTCTTCGGGCATATCCTGAGAAAAAGGCAAGGAAATCAACTGAAATCACCTACAGGTTTCTGTTATATTAATATTATAACCGTATTTTCCCATCAAAACCAAATATTCTTTTTCCTCAATTATAGCACTGTCGGCATGAGCAGACAAGGAAGCGTTTTATCCGGTTCATTCGGCCCGTATTTAAATTTTACATCCATTTTTAACCTTTCCATCCCTCAGGGGTGTACTATCATCCTTCGGGCCTTAAAATAATGATATAATTTAAGGCAATGGAAATAATTTATATATGGGAGGGGTAGCGTTGAAGATTGTATCCGGGAAAAAAATGGGCGAGATAGACCGGGAAGCCATGACTCGCTATGGCATCCCCGGCCTTATCCTGATGGAGAATGCCGGGATGCAGGTGGTTGGATTGATCCGGAAGCTGCGGCCGGATCGTGGAAACGGCAGCATAATAATATTATGTGGAAAGGGCAACAACGGGGGCGATGGTTTTGTTATCGCCAGGCATCTAATGCGCGTGGGTTATCGCGTGGAAACCTGGGCTGTGGCCCCTGTTTCCGATTACCAGGGGGACGCTGCTGTAAATTACCGGATTTTACTCAACACCGGCTGTGAAGTGAAGTTGGTTGGTGAAAAAGACCCGCTGGCCCGCTTGAAAGACCTGAATAGCTCCGACCTTATTGTAGATGCCCTTTTAGGCACCGGTATCGGGCGAAATGTCAGCGGGATTTATAAGGGGCTTATCGAGGCAATCAATGGCAGCTCCGCTTCGGTGGTCTCCGTCGACATCCCCTCCGGGATCTCCGCCGACTCCGGTGAAGTGATGGGAACGGCGGTGCGTGCGGATAACACGGTTACTTTTGCTCTCCCCAAAAGGGGTCTGCTGCGTTTTCCCGGCGCCGGCTGCACCGGCAGGCTGTTTGTTGCGGATATCGGCATACCCGAAGCACTCACCTCGTCCGCGGATATTCAAGAGAACCTGCTCACGGGGGATTTTATTCGCTCCCAGCTGCCGCCGCGGGTTTTGGAGAGCCATAAAGGTACATACGGGCGGGTGCTGCTTCTTGCCGGTTCACCGGGGATGACCGGGGCTGCGGCGCTGGCCGGGGAGGCCGCTTTGCGCGGCGGCGCCGGCCTGGTTTATGCGGGCGTTGCCGGAGAGCTGCGCGCGGCGCTGGAGGCAAAATTAAAAGAGGTGATTGTACTGGGCTTTGCAGGGGACGGCGAAGGGAACCTGACGAGAGAGAGTCTCCCTGAAATTGTGGAACATGCCTCCGGCTGCGATGCGCTGGCGCTGGGACCAGGCCTTAAACCCGGCCGGGAAACGCTCAACCTGCTCAAAGGCCTTGCCCGGGAGGTATCCCTTCCTTTTGTGATCGATGCGGGAGGATTGAGCGCGCTGGCCCTGGAGCCCGGCTATTTAACGCAATTGGGGGAAAGAAAGGCCTCGTTTATATTTACTCCCCACCCGGGTGAAATGGCCAGAATGCTGGGTGCCAACACAAAAGAGGTGCAAAAACAGCGGTGGGAGCTGGCTTCGCAAAAAGCCGTCGAGTGGAATGCCGTCGTAGTTCTCAAAGGGGCTTATACGGTTATTGCCTTCCCGGAGGGGGAGTTATATATCAATCCGACGGGAAACCCCGTTCTATCTTCGGCGGGGACAGGTGACTTGCTCACCGGTCTGATCACCGCTTTCTGCGCTCAGGGGCTTTCTCCGGGAAGTGCTGCTCTTTGCGGAGCTTATCTGCACGGCCTGGCGGCGGATCTGCTTGTAAAGCGTTCCGGGGACAGAGGCTTTAAAGCAGGGGATGTCCTGGACCTTTTCCCCGCAGCTTTCAGGGAGACGGTAGAACTGCCAGGCGCACAGCCCGGTGAGCTTTACCAAATAAGCCGATGAATTTCATACGGCTCCAGGATATTATCAGGGAGACGGCAAAGGGTTGGGGGAAAATGAATAATTATAGCATTCCTGTCATCAGTGAGTTTTAAAAAATATTTTATGACGTATAAATAATTGATGAATATGTTTTTTATAAATGGGGATGGTTAATGATGAAAATACACCCCAAAATTGTTCCCGTTTTACTGATAACAGGGGTAATTGCTTTGGGTTTTGCTATTTACCTTTTTTCTTCGCGAAGCTTGGATGCAGAAGGTATTATTAAGAAAACTCTGCAAAAAGCAGAAAAAATTACCGGTTATCACGTGCTGCTGGAGATAATTACAAACCAGGGCGAATCTGCCGGCAATTTTTATGCTAAAATATGGTTCAAGTTTCCGGATTGCTATCGTGTAGAGGTCTTTTCCTCTTCTCCCGGTGAGGGAGACAGCCCCGAGCAGATTATTGTATCTGATGGAGAAAAGAGCTGGATGTTTAATCCCCATATTGGCGACTCCTTTGAGTTAAGCAATTTTATTAGCGGTTTTCCACCTTATCCATATTCTCCGGTGGTTTTTATGCAAGGCCTTGCACAGGTACAGGAAGTCAAATTAATGGATGTAGAAAAAACAGAAGAGGGGAATTTTTATATTTTAAATGTGACTCCCCAATCTCCAGCACAAAGGCATGCCCGGGAAATGGTGTGGTTGGAGACGAAATCTTTTCTTCCCAGACAGATATATATTTTTGACGGCTCTAACCAGCTGCGGCAGAGGATACTGTTTCATGAAATTGAGTTGAATCCCAGGCTGGAGGAAGGAATATTTAAAATGTGATGAAAGGCACGGTGCACTTTGGATAAATTAACTCATGAGATAAATAGCCCGCAGCAGTTGCCGGTGGCCGGGGTCAAAATAGATGAAGAGGAATTATGGTCGAGGATTCAGGAAACACTGGGGCCGAAACTGCTTGAAACGGAGGAGCTTCTCCATGATTATACCCTTTCCAACGTCCCTATAATGCAGGAACTGCTGGACCATATTACCGGCAG
>JAAYOY010000129.1 GCA_012520035.1 Bacillota bacterium | reverse complement strand
TTAATGCATGGCTTGCCCGGTATGGATTACCGGTTTATCCTAATCCAAGCCGGTAAGCTTCTCTAAACAGGGGATGCAGGCCGTCCGGCCTCCAATAATTCGTGCCCGCGGCTCCATAACCATTTCACCGCAGTAAGAACAGATGACGGAGGAAAAGATCCTGGCTTTTGCAGGAATCTCACAGGTTATCTCTTCCACCCGGCATACCTCATCCAGTGGCCTGGAAAGCATTTCATTGATTAAGTCTTTTGTTTTGGATTGGAATAGTTTTTTTTCTTCCTCGTCTGCCCTGCCGCTGAACACTTTTTTCCGCAGCTCAGCCATCTCATCATCCTGTTTTTCCTTATCTGATTTTTTGGGCGTTATCCGCACTGCTTTGCCGTTTTTTCTCAAAATAAAAGTGTAGGCCTGCTTGCCGTAATCGCGAATAATGAGGTTTCCCTTTCCATAGGTACATCCCGTAATAACCTGGATGGCATCAACAGCACAGCTGTCGTTTTCGGCGATGGCTACCATCTCTTCATCTATGTCGCGGTCGCCCTGCAGGGCAGATAAAGCTGCCTCGGCAACACGGAACCCTGTTGCCAGCCCGGTGCATGCGTGACCGTGGAAATCCACTACCTTCTCCCATAATGTTTTCTCGGTACACATCTGTGATTGTCTCCTCCCGGTGTTATAAAAATAAAAAACATGTTACTAATATTCTACCTTAATATTCTACTTCTTTACACCATTTCCTGCCTGAAAAATATAATTTTATATTCGCATATTCTTATGCACTTGCCCCTCAATGGCACGGCAAGCGAAACGCATATGTATATATTTCTGGCGGTTGGGTCCACGAAAAATCTGGCAGAAAGATCCTTTCTAACCCTATACTACTATTGCTTATTGCTTTCTATCATTGACGGGCAAAAATCCATCTGTATTATCTGTTTTACGGATAAATAATGTATATAATCAGAACATATTATCTGTTTTACATTTTCCAATATGTTAATGCCTTACACAGAAAAAATTAGAAAATAAAACATTATTTCGATATTTTACCTGTTATAAAAGTCTTACTCTTCGTAAAATAAAAAAATGGTACAGGATTTGCAATATATAACTATTGTTAAAATTATTTCAATATATTGGAGGTCTCAGCTATGAATATATCAAGTATGGTTGAAGAACATGCCCGGCGCAATCCCGGTTGGGATGCAGTTGTGTCAGAGGATTTAACACTATCCTGGGAAGAATTTAACAAGTGCATTAACCGGCTTGGTAACGCCTTGCGCAATTTGGGAATAAAAAAAGGCGATCGCGTGGCCCTGTACCTGCCAAATTCCCCGGAATACCTGATTTCATATTTTGCAATCGCCCGCATTGGCGCTGTGGCTGTTCCATTTAATATCATGTATAAGAGCGCGGAGATAACGTATATTATAAACAATTCAGGGGCGGACGTCCTTATTGCTGCAGCGAAAGAAGCCAGGGATAACGTGCTCAGCATCAGGGAGCAATTTACTACATTAAAACACGTGATCGTTACAGGCGAAGAGGCTGTAGAAGGTGCCCATGTTTTTTCCCGGTTACTGGATTCGGAAGATGATACTTTAGAGATCACGGATTGCTTGCCGGATGATCCTGTGACGATTATGTATACTTCCGGTACTACCGGTGTCCCCAAAGGGGCAGTGTTAACGCATTATAATTTTTGGGAACAAGCTGATTTAAATGGCTGTTACGTTTTACACATAAACGACCAGGATCGTATTCTCACCGGTGCTCCCTTCTGTCATATTTTCTTTATTACCACTGTTTTAGGGCCGGTATTTAAAGGTGCGGCAGTAGTAACCATGCCGCGTTTTTATCCGGAAAAAGCATTGGAGCTGATTAGCAAATTCAAAGTAACACATTTTTGCGGGGTTCCAACTATGTATATTTATATGCTGCAGCATTATCAAGAAAACAGGGAGAAATACGACCTTAGCCACTGGAGATTTGCCCAATCAGCCGGTTCGGCCATGCCCGCAGAAAATATAATCCAGATCGAAGCCAATTTCGGGGTGGGTTACTGTGAATGTTATGGAGCTACCGAAACCAGCGCTGCCTGTTCATATGAACGTTTGGGGCATAGAAAGCCCGGTTCAATAGGGTTACCGGCACACACCTGGCAGGTAAGAATCGTTGATGATGAAAACCGGGAGGTGCCGACAGGCGAAGTTGGTGAAATTACCCTCAAGGGGCCGGGGATTTTCAAAGAGTACTGGCAAATGCCCGAAGCAACCTCCGCCGCTTTTACTGATGGATGGTTCCATACCGGTGACCTTGCACGTAGGGATGAAGATGGTTATATCTTTATTGTCGATCGCAAGAAAGATTTAATTATCTGTGGTGGCTACAACATCTATCCCCGTGAGATTGAAGAGCTTCTTTTTACTCATCCCGCTGTTTTAGAGGCTGCCGTCATCGGGATTCCCGATAAGGCGAAAGGGGAAATCCCCAAAGCTTTTGTTGTATTAAAACCGGGGAAGAGCACCAGTTCGGAAGAGATGATTTCATTCTGTAAGGAAAGGCTTGCTGCATATAAAGTGCCGCGGATTATCGAGTTTTGTGAAGAGCTGCCTAAAAGCGCTACCGGGAAAATTCTTAAAAGAAAACTGTAAAACATATTTAGTATTGTTTCCTTATAATCGCTTAAGAAGGCAAAATTGGCTTTTGGATCGTTTAGCTTATATTTTTAGGGCAGGAAGGCCGGATCGAGTTTGTCCCCCTGCCGGAGGGTTTGCCGCCGCCGGTTGAGCGTTTTTACAGCCGTATTTATGGCGATGACGTCCCGGTAATAACCTCTGCAGTGATTACCGGGCGGGTTAATATGCGCCCGGTTGGCGGTATTACCTTCCCTGGCCGGTTCCGCTTTACAACAAATACTTTTGATTCTCACGGGGGAAAAAGTGATCTTACCACGTTCCCTAAGGGACAGGGGTCGGGCGTCCTCAAAGCCCTCTTTAATAGCGAACCTTTAGCTTTTTGACCGCCTGCGTCAGCCCGTCAAGGGTCAGTTCATACATGGGGATAAGATTACGGATCATCGCGATGCTTTGCGCCCTGTAATTAAAACGCTCATCCCAGCTTCGGGCGGGTATGGGATTGAGCCAGATCGCGTGCTCAAAATGCTTGATAACGCGCTCCAACCAGACCAGCCCCGGTTCAGTATTGTGATGTTCCATATCAATAGCTCCGCCTACGTTGGTAAGTTCAAAGGGGGCCATACTGGCGTCGCCCACGATAATGAGACGCCAATCGGGATCATGCTTTTGCAGGAAATCATATGTTTTTATAGCATTGCTTTCGATGCAAGCCGGTTTAACGTAGATATCTTCATAAATACAATTATGAAAATAGTAATATTTCAGCTCTTTAAAATGAGTCGAACGTTTAACGGCAGTAAACAACTGGCTGCAAAGGTTGATATAAGTGTCCATTGAGCCGCCGGAGTCCATCACCAGCAAGATCTTCATCTTGTTTTTGCGCGGGCGATCCCAGACTATTTTGAGTTTGCCGGCATTCCGGCAGGTAGCATCGATAGTCCCTTCAAGATCAAATTCATCCTTCGGATCGTCATTGCGGGCCAGCTGTCGCAAAATCCGCAGTGCGGCTTCAAACCTTCTTACCCCAATAACCTCATCGTTGCGGTAGCCCCGGTAAAGCCGCCCGCCCGCCACTTGAACAGCTGAGCCGCCGCTGGACCTCCCTCCAACGCGCACTCCCCCTTTTGGGTTGTAGCCTCCTTGCCCGGATTTTGCCCCGCCTGATCCCCCTTTAGCAATGGCTACCGAATTAGGCTTCTGCCCTTCGCCAGGGATTTCTATTTTACCCATTTTGAAGCGCAATTTTTTTAGATTGTGCTCTTGCAAAAATTCTTCCCCTTCCGGGGGCATTAACTGGTAGAGCTGCCTGCTTTCCAGCGATTGCAAGTTTTCTTTAAATGCATCTGCCGGGGATTCCAGACAACTAAAATAGTTATAGAAGGCCTGGTCATAGTTATCGAAATATACCTCGCTCTTAACCAGCACCGCCCGGGCAAGATAATAAAAACTGGTCAAGCTCGAATGAGCCAGACCTTTGTTGAGGGCCTCCATTAAAGTCATCCACTCGGTCAGAGAAACCGGGACTCCTGACCTTTTTAACTCATAAAGGAAATTAATGAACACGGGCTTTGCCCCCTCTCACAGCCGCGCGATTATCCCTATTACTTTAGGGATCGCTAACCGTGCAGGCAGAGAATGCTGGTTTTGGGCTTGCTTCTTTGATAAAATTGTACTAAACCGATCCAGTAAAGTCAAGCAAAGGTATTGCTTAGTTTGCTTGGTAACGTTTGGCTTATTAACGTTTTTACGTTAAAATAAAGATACGATCAAATCATTTCCAGATATAGACTTCTGCTGAGTTCCGGCTACAAATGGGGTACGATCTTAGAAAAGGGAAGCTGCTTAAAGGCCGGGGGAAAATACAAAAATAATGACTTATCGGCCGGCAAATTAGTCTTGAATTATTACAGCTTAATTAAGGCTCAGAATATTATCCGGGGGAGGAGGTTAAAGAGAATGGATGTTGGTATTAGGCAAAGCTTTCAAGACGCAGCAAGGGCAATTAAAAATGCCCGTACCTTAGTCATTACAGCGGGTGCAGGTATGGGGGTGGATTCAGGGCTACCGGATTACCGCGGGGAAAAAGGTTTTTGGAAATGTTATCCGATGTACGAACCCCTGGGTTTAAACTACTATGATGCTGCCAATCCCATGCACTTTGAAGAAGATCCCGCCTTTGGCTGGGGTTTTTATGCCCATCGCATTGATCTTTACCGTAAGACTACCCCTCATCAGGGATTTCAATTGTTGCTGAAGTGGATAAGCCGCTTTGAGATGGATCATTTCGTGATTACTTCCAATGTGGACGGGCAGTTTCAGAAGGCCGGTTTTTCTTCGGAAAAAGTTTACGAAGTCCACGGTTCTATTCATTATTTGCAGTGTACCAGACCCTGCAGCAGTGCTATCTGGGAAAATAAAGAGGATATTCCGGTAGATTTGTCTACTATGCGGGCTAAAAAGATCTTGCGTTGCCCTCATTGTGGTAATGTCTCCAGGCCAAATGTACTCATGTTCGGGGATTTTACCTGGCTCAGCGAACGCTCCGATGAACAAAGTAGGAACTATGGTTCCTTCTTAAAAAAATATACTCCTCCCATGGTCGTGGTTGAGATGGGAGCGGGTACTGCCATATCCACCATACGCAATATGAGCGAAAGCCTGGGGAAGCATCACAAGGCATTAATAATTCGCATCAATCCGCGGGATTATAGAATTTCTCCACCGCATATATCAATTCCTTGTGGAGCGCTGGAAGGGCTGCAGGGGATTAACAAACAGCTAAACAGTGAGGAAAATTGATGCTAAATAAATAATATTGCCCCAACGTTTTGTAGTTCTTCCGGGAAAACACTGAACTTATTGGTAAACAGGCATTAGATCTATATCTGTAATAGGGGTGAGGTTATGCCACGAATATTACATTTGGCAGATCTGCATCTGGGTTGGGAGCCGGCGTACTTGCCTGAAGAGAAAAGTAAGCTTCGGCGCCGGGAGCGGGATCAACTTCTGGAAAAGGCTGTTGATTATGCCCTTTCCCCGCAGAATAATATTCACGCAGTATTGATTGTGGGCGATCTGTTTGAACATTATTGTCCTGATGGAGCCCTGGTGACGCAAGCCATGGAGCAAATAGCCCGCCTGAGCAAAGCCGGGATGCTTGTGGTTACGATACCGGGCAATCATGATGAAATAACCTACCGGGAGTCGGTTTATCGCCGGTACGGTGACAACTGGCCCGGCTATCTGGTTCGCAATCCCATGCCGGCGCTGTCTTTTTCAGGTGAAGTAAAAGGTACCGGGGTTCATATCTATTCCCTGGCGTATACCGGGGGTGTAACCCGCCCGGGTTCCATTGAATCTTTTCCCCGCAGTGATGCTCCCGGTATACATATCGGTGCTTTTCACGGGTCTTTGGACCGGGAAGGACTTGCAGACAGAAGTTTACCGCTTGATTCCTCTCTTTTGGCCGATGCCGGGTATGACTATATAGCCCTTGGGCATTACCACCGCTATATGGAGAGAAAAGTTGGCGCCGGTATAGCCGTGTATCCCGGTTCTGTGGATTTTAAAAGCTTCAACGATCCGGGGACAGGCTTTGTTACAATAGCAGAGTACACCGCTACCCATTTCAAAATAGAAACTGCACCTATCGCAGTGCGCCGGCATCAATTTCAAAAGCTGGATCTCTCTGCCCTTGCCGGCCCGGAGGAACTCCGCCAGGTATGCCTTCAATTTGCGGACCCGGAAGTGATGATGAAGCTGAACTTGACGGGTACGCCTTGTTTTCCGGTTAATGTGGAAACGCTAACCGCTGAACTTGAGAATTATTTTTTTCATCTGGAGATAGAGAGCTCCGCCCATTTCTTTGCGGAAAGTTTTCTGGACAGTATTGCCGGGGAGCCCACTGTGCGGGGGATATATGTCCGCCGTATGCGGGAAAGGCAAAAGGAAGCCACGACAAAACGGGAGAAAAAAGTGCTGGAGCAGGCTTTGTTGAAGGGCCTCTCTGCTTTGGAAGGAAGTGATTTGCTATGAGCGGGCACAGGGTTACCTTTAAAAGATTGACTCTGGAAGGTTTCGGCCTTTACCGGGAGCTTACCGCGTTTGATTTTTCGGAGGGAATAAGCTGCTACGTGGCCGGTAATGAAAGCGGTAAAAGTACAATGGTGGCCGGTCTGATTGCGACGTTATTCGGCCTCAGACACCGGCAAAAGGCTACTATACCCTTTACTCTGGAACGCTTCCGCAACTGGGACAACCCGTCCCGCTGCCGTGGAGAAGTATTTTTTGCTGCCGGTGAGCAACACTACCAGGTTGTCCGTGACTTCGATACCCACCGGGTTGAACTGTGGTTAACCGAAGAGGATTTTACCAGGAAAGAGTTATTGCTGGAAGGTACACATAATCCGGGAGCAACAAGGCGGCTTAAAGCATACGAGGAAAAACTGCAGGAACTGCTGGGGATAAGCAGCCAGGAACTGTTCAGCGATACATTTTGCGTGCAACAACCGCTGCCGGAACCTAAAAACATCAGTGCTGAATTACAGGGGTTGCTTTCCGGCGGCAAAGGCACAGCCTTTCATGATGCATTGAAAAGGCTGGGGGATGCTTTAAAATTGCTCACCAAATTTACCGGCCCCAATGCCCGGGGGATTACTGCCCGCAATATGGGCAAAGACGGTTTGCTGGAGCAGATTGAGGATAAAATAGCCAAATTGGAGCAGCGTATTGAGGACGGTAAGCTGGTGGCGGACTCACTGGAGGAAGTTCAGGAACAGCTGGTTTCCATAGAAAGGGAAGGCAATAAAAAAAAGGATGAGCTGAGGAAAAAGGAAAAAACTCGCCAGGCCTGGTCCAACTGGCAGCTATTACGGAATGAATACCTCAACGCTGCCCGGGAACGTGATAAACTAAAGCAAACGGAAGCAGAGGTGCGGAAATTACAGGAAAAGCTGCAGCTGCTGGGAGAGGAGCTGGAGCGGGGTTATCGTGAGTTTAACGGTTTGCCCCCGGAGACAGGTGAAGCCCTGGAAGAGCTGGTATGGCTTGACAGGCAGCTGAAGGAGAACGATGCTACAATCCGCAAGCTAAAAGAGTCTTTGCAGGCGGACGGCGAAAAACTTGCCCTGCTTAAAAACGAAGAAAATAATAAATATGCCGGCTGGGACTGGCTGGGTGCAGATCCCGTTACCAGGGTTAAAACAATACATAGAAATGCGGAAACCTGTAGAAGGCAGTGGCATCAATTTCAACAGGATGAGGCGGAATTAAGGGCAATAAACGGCGAGCTGGAGAACCGTTTTATCCATTTTGAAGATGCTTCTAAAGAAACACTGGAGCTGGCCGGGCATTACGATCGCTACCGCGCCGAACTGAACAACGCTGCAGCTAAAGCCAAAGAGGCACTGGAAAGCGCTGAAGAACAGAAAAAAAGATACGAGGAGGCCAAAGCTGCCTTTGAGAGCAGTTACAGCGATCTTCTTGACTTGCCGGAAGATATTGAGGGGATTGTAAATGAAAAGCTCTCCGCAATAAAGAAAATGAAGGAACTTGAAGAATCTGAGAAAAAGCTTTCCAGGAAACTCATAGCTCCGGCGGGGTTGCGGTTTGGCGTTATGGCCTTGCTGGCAGGGCTGGCCGGCATCCTGTCGGGGACAGCCAGTATTCCGGTTCTGGTTGCGTTTGTCATTGTCGCTGCCCTGGCCGGTTACTTTGCAGGCGGTTTTATCTATTCCCTGGTTAGCGCCGGCAAGCGCCGGGAACTGGCCCGGACCCGGGAAGAGCTGCGCCGTTGCAAGGAAAGCATTAATATCTTAAACAACAAACTCGGGCCGTTTGCAACAGCCGGTGAGGCGGAACTGGGGCGTCTGCTACAGCGCCTCTATCAGTATGCAGAGGAAAAACGCCGTTATGAGGAAGAGGGCAGAAAGATATCGGAAGCCGGGCTGGAAAGGCTGCGCCTGGAATGGGAAAAGGCTACCGAAGAAAAAGACCGGTTTGACCGTACTATGAGCCCCTTTACCGGGGCGTATGATGACGTTTCAACCGCGCTGAACCAGTGGCGTTCCCATTTGGAGAGGAAGAAAAAGCTGGAAAACGATCTGCAATCTCTGGCCTGTGAAATCTGGGGTTGTACAGCAGAAACTGCTGCCGGGGTCGATCCACTATTTGCGGATGTAGCGGAGCACTGGCAGGAGGTGGCCCGGTTTTTACAGGTGGCTGCGGGTGGGCATGTGTGGGAAAACGTTGCCGGCATGCTGGAGCAGCTTGAAGGTTTATCCGGGGAATGGTGGCGGCAGCAGGAAGAAAAAGCCGCCGGGCTGGCTGAAATTAAGAAAGCTATCGACGACCTCGGTTATAAGTTAAATATTAATAACGGCCGGCTGGCTGAAATGCAAGAGAAAGAACATAACTTGTTAAGTCAAAAAGGCCGGGTTGACGATAATATCCGGGAGATGGTAGAAAAAAAATACGGGGGCAGCGCTGCCGTTGCCCTGGAACGTTGGAAAGAGATGCAGCAGATTATTAAAAACAAAGAGGCTGCAGGGCTGCAGCTGGCAGCGATCTTGCAGAACAACGGTGTGAAGGATGTGGATGCACTGCAAAGCATGTTGCTTAAAAAAGAAGACAGCGTTACCGTGCGCCTGCTCGGGTGGAAGGAACATATCGATCGGCATCCGGGGCTGCCTGGAATCGAACAGGCTGACGATCTGGAGCAGATAAACAATTATCTGGAGGTCATGGAAAGGGAGATAAAAGAGCTTGGTTCAGCGATAAATATGCTGGAGCAAACACGGGATAAGCTGCTCAGGAGGCTGGCCTCTTTGGAAGGGGAATCTCCGCTGAATATTGCTGCGGCGGAAATCGAACTTGCTGAATTGCAGCGGCAAAAAGAAAGAAAGTTATTGGAGGCCGACGCCCTGGAAATGGCGTACAAAGAACTGGAAGAAGCCATCAACGAATACCGTCAAACTTACAAGGAGCGCCTGGAGAAGCTTGCCTCAGATTACTGCCGTGCTATTTCAGATGTGCCTGGAAGGTACGTTGAATTTGACGAGAATTTTAATATAAGTGTACGGGAAGGCGGGCGTCTGCTTTCAGTAGAGTATTTGAGCAAGGGAGCTCGGGACCAGCTTTACCTTGCCCTCCGTTTTGCCGTGGCCGATCTGCTGGCCGAAGAGATTAAGCTGCCGTTAATACTTGATGACTCGTTTACCAGCACCGACGCCAACCGCAAGGAAAATATCCGCCGGATATTACAGCAGCAAGTGCTGGAACGGCAGTTTATGATCATAGCCCACGATGATACTTATTCCAATTGGGGCAGCCCCGTGGAAATAAAGAGTTAATACGCCCGGTGATATTTTTTCTCATTTATTTTTATCCCTGCAGCGCTCCAGAAATTTGTTCAAATCGATGATGAAACGCTCATGTTTGCCTTCGCCCACTTTTTCTTTTTCATCATAAGCTTCAACTTTGAAAAGAAGGCGGCGCTTATCAACCTCCACCAACTCGGCCCTGGCTGTTACGGTCATCCCCTTGGGAGTGGCGGCAAGGTGGCGGCATTCAATTAGTGTGCCCACAGTAGCTTTACCATCGGGAAGAAATCTTTCCACAGCATTTATGGCTGCACCTTCCATCAAAGCAATCAGCATGGGGGTAGCCAGGACAGGGACGTTCCCGCTGCCAAAGTCCATTGCTGTGTTCCCGTCCCTTACAACTGTCATCGATTCCCCTTTTAACCCCGTTTTAATCTCCATTTTTATCTCCCCTTCCTCGTAAAAACTATTCACTCAAAAGTAAATATTCGTCTTGCGCTATTTGTTTTCCTCTTTACATGTGAGGGATAAGCTCCTATGCTAACGAAATTATCCTTTAACTATAGAGAATTTACCGCCGTCACAAAAATTTCTAACTGGAATATTCATACGAGTGCCCGTAATTGAATATCTTCCCAGAAATGCTTTACGTTACGGAGTAAGAAATGGTATAATTTATTCAGGCAAAATAATTTTGAAGATATTGAAAGGGATTGATATTGAGTGCAGGAAGAAAATTGGGAACAAATAAAGGCAGCCCTCCCGAACCAGGGAAAGCCCCCGCTCTGGACGCGGGATTATATTTTAATATGCTTGTCTACGTTGGCGATGTATATTTCTTTTCACAGCCTTATTCCCACCTTACCGGTTTATATTGAGCGATTCGGAGGGACAACCGGGGCCGCTGGCCTGGCGCTATCCGCACTGACTTTGGCTGCTGTGATCAGCAGGCCGTTTGCCGGCTGGTGCCTGGATAAATACGGGCGCAAAAAGATTTTTATCGGGGGGCTATTATTTTTTTTGTTGCCGATGATTATTTATGCTTGGATGATTCCTGTTGTTGTTTTAATCTTGTTGCGGTTTTTTCAGGGTCTGGCCTGGGGGGTAGGCAATACGGGATCGATGACAGTGGCCTCAGATATTGTGCCCCGCGAAAGGCTGGGCGAAGGAATGGGTTTTTTCAGCCTAACTCTGGGTATTTCCATGGCTGCTGCGCCCGCACTGGGCCTGTGGTTGATAAATTCCTACCCCTTTCCTATCCTTTTTCACATCTGTTCGCTTTTGCTCCTGCTTTCTATAGCCCTCGCTCTTTTTATTAAATACACAAAAATCGAAACCCGTTCAGATATGGTTCTGCGGCCGGTTTTTATAGAAAAATCGGCACTTCGCCCGGCTATGGTTATTTTTTTTGTTACAATGAGCTACTGTGCGCCGCTGTCTTTTCTCGCCCTCCATGCAGCTGAACAGGGTCTATCCACGGCAGGGTTGTATTTTACTGCCTTTGCGTTAACAAGCCTTATAAGCCGTCCTCTCTCCGGAATAATTGTCGATCGCTGCGGTCGTAAAGGATACGACATCTGCGCTTTAATCGGGACTGTGGCCAGCATTATCGCTGTACCTTTTCTGGCAGAGGCTGCGACGCTGCTTTATCTGGTTGCGGGAGGGATATTTTATGGTGTCGGCTTCGGATTTCTTCAGCCCTTAATGCTGACCCTTGCTATTAGCAATGTTTCGCCCGAAAAAAGAGGAGCGGCCAATGCCACTTTTTGGGCCGGGTATGATATCGGCGTGGCACTGGGATCTGTGCTGTGGGGCATGGTTGCTGCTGCAACTGGGTACAAACTGATGTTCAACCTGACGATTATCCCGCTGGTGTTTGCCCTGGCCGTCTATTTTTTCAGGCTTCCGGGTAAACAGCCTGCGAAGCAGCCTAAAAATATGCCTGCCCTGTGATAAAATGCCCGCACCTATGCTTCCTGTCAAACCAGGCAGGAAGCTGTTTTTTATCACGCCAGCTTTTAAGACCGGCGCGAGTATATACTGGAAAGAATTCCTCTGCATTTATTGCACTCACAATATCAGGAGGGGGCGGAGGAAGTTTATCATGGGGTGGCCCCCCTGTGTCTGCCGTGCCAATTATTTTAATAATAATAACCGTTGTTATAGGTATCTATCTTTTCAAAAGTAATTGAGATCGGTTTTTGCTTAAAAACGGTGGCTGCTAAAGCTCTAGTTTCTGAACAGTATTTTCAAAAAATCTATGCAAGCTGCAATTTAGATAGAGAAGCTGAAACTAAACTCCGTAAGTACTCCCGGGAGGAAAATTTGCCCTTTGCCGAATAATTATTAACGAAACAAATTAACTACTACTTCCAAAACCTCATCTACTTTATTCCTTTTAAGGTTGCCAGCTTATAATATAATGTTTTCATCAGCAGTAAATATTCTGCTAGGTCTAATATTGCTTATTCGATTAAGGCTTCCACTCAAAAAACGTTCTCCAAGGAAGCCCAGATAAGAGCCGAAAAAGAAGCACTTCGACTTATATAGAAAAAATGGCTGTACTTTGGCTGTACTCAGAGGGAGATCGCTATAAAGCGGGAATCCACAAAAAAAGAGGATACCCACAAAGTGCGATAAAGTGGGCATCCTCGCCAACCAACTTGGAGCCGGCAAGAGGACTCGAACCCCCAACAAGCGGATTACGATTCCGCTGCTCTACCAATTGAGCTATGCCGGCCTGCAAAAATATTATAACATAAACGGCGGCTAAATCAAGTTTTCTTTAAAATCGCCGGTTGCGGGATCTTTGCGTGCCCGCAACCGGCATTTTCTTTTGTGTTATGCTTGCCTAATACTTTATTTTATTTATTAAACTCAGGAGTTCTTTTTTCTAAAAAAGCGGTAATGCCTTCCCTGGCATCTTTAGTGCAGACAACTTCGCCGGAAGCTTTGTAACCAGTTTCCAGCGCCTCCTCGAAGGATGGTTTGGCTGCCGCTTCCTTAATGGCCTTGTCAATTATACCAACGACCTCTTTGCTTAGGGCAAGTTTTCCTGCCATGGGATTTTCCAGGGGTTCAAGGGGAGCTATCTCCACAGGAGCATCAGGGATCCTTGGAATGGGTTTGCCTGCCAGTTCTTTAACCTCCTGGACGGCCTTCTGGATCAGGCTGTAGTAATCGCTCTCCAAACCGGAAACAATTCCCAGATCAAAAGCTTCTTTTGCTGTCAACCTGGCAGCCTGACGAATCATGTTATGGAAAGTGCCGGATGCATTTGGCCATCTACGGTAGGGGACTACAAGTCCTCCGATTCCAGGAACAATACCGAGCGTTACCTCCGGAAGCTGGAACCATGCGCTTTCCGCTGCTACAAGCTTATGGCAGCGCATCGCCAGCTCAAAACCGCCGCCCAGGGCCATTCCGTTGACGGCAGCGACTACAGGTTTGGAACATGAGTCAAGGTAGCGGAGCAACAACGAACAGTCACGTGAATACTGTACCGAGGCTTCAAAATCTCCCAACACTTGTGGAAACTTCCCTATTTCTGCACCGGCACAAAAAGCCCTATCTCCATAACCGGTAATAACAAAGCCCTTCACGGAAGGATCGGATTCAAATTCTTTCAAGACATTTAGGATCTCCATATTGACTTCATCGCTGATGGCATTCATAAATTGAGGGCGTCTGATAGTAATGATTTTTACGCCATCTATATCGTCAACGAGAATGTTCCTGTAAAAATCCTGGTATTTTCCGTAGTCTCCCTCGATACCGGGCATTCCCGGCCGTTGTTGCTGGAAGAGGGAAATGATGTTTTTAACTTTTTCTTCTCCCAGCTCTTTCATAATATCAAAGGGGCCTTTGCGGAAGCCGAGGCCAAGTATGCAACCCAGGTTGAGGTCCTCCAGTGTCCCGATTCCTTTGTTGATGATATCAAAGGATTGGGAGAAGAGGACTCCCAGAAGCCGGTTGCGTATCTTCTCGGCGGTTTCCGGCGCGACTTCTTCTTTCTCCCCGGGTTTCAGGGCAAACCAGGTGTCAACCGAACGCATCAGATTAGCGGGCTTGTAGTGCTCGCCTTCTTCAATCGCTTTCTGTGTATTTGTTTTCGCGATAATAAGATTACCGCTGGTCATGTTTAAGACAAAGAAAGGTCCGGCAGCAACGAACTCCTGGGCAACATGATCTACCATCCTGGTTGTAATTTCTTCATCAAGGAGAAAAACAGCATCGTTGCACCAGTTCTCAAAAACGCGGTTCAAAATAAAACAGAGCCTGTCTGCGGAGACAAATGGGACTTTGCCGGTCATGCAGAACATCCATCTTAAGTAATCAACGATATTCTGGTCCACCCCGCTCCAGGTAATGACCTCCACAGCCGGGTTGCGCCAGGCAGGACCAAAGAAGTGTGTAATAGTCGTCCTGGAAGGAATCTTGGCATCATTAAAAATCCTTTCTGCCGGGATCGAGCTCGTATTGGATGTAATTATGGTATCATCCCGCACCGCATCTTCAATCATGGCGACGATCTTCTTTTTAATAACCAGATCCTCGGTTGCCGCTTCAATAACCAGATCTGCATTTTTGAGGTTGGAATAATCGGAGGTATATAAAATATTTTCTAGCACGGAATTTGCTTTTTCTGGCTTCATCTTTTTCTTGTCGATAGATTTTTGAACATAGCCCTTAAATCTCTCCTCGGCTTTTTTCAACTGCTTCTCCACAACATCCACCAAAATAAGGCGGCTGTCAGGCAAAGAGGTTTTCAGGTAATATGCTATGTCAGGGCCGATATTTCCGGCTCCGATAACCGCAACCTCCCGCGGCAGGGGCCTCTCGCTTTTTCCCAGCAGTGGATTTTTATGCCTCGGATACAGTGGTAAAGAACTCATAAAAATTTCCTCCAATCTTATTTTTTAATTATTACCCCAAAAAAATTTCAGAATATCTCTGAACGGGTGTTTTTGGGCAATATTTTTATTACTTTGTAGTTTAATAAACGGTTTAAAAATTGTAGCTTTCGCCCGGAGCGATGATAATGCACTGTGAATTTGTCTTTTCTTCCACCTTCTTTTTAAATTCCCCGGGGTCGGCTTCAACCAGAGGCCAGGTGTTGTAATGATAGGGTATTACTACCGGTGCGTTGACAAATGATGCGGCTATAACGGCGTCATCTATGCCCATGGTAAAGTTATCTCCGATTGGAAGCAGGGCCAGGTCGGGTTTGGTGAGTTCGCCGATAAGTTTCATATCGCTGAAAAGCCCGGTATCCCCTGCAAAATAAATATTTTTTCCATAATAGTTCACTACAAACCCGCAGGGAGTACCGCCTGCAATCCCTGCACTGTGAAAGGCAAGGGTGGCTTTAACCCACCCGAAAGGAAAATTGTACTTTCCGCCGATATTCAAAGGATGGGCATTGAGTCCCTTCCCCTGTGCGGAAGAAGAAATTTCCGCAGTAGAGATAATAGTAGCCCCGTTAGCTTCGGCTATATCGTAGGCTTCTCCTAGATGATCGGAATGGGCGTGGGAAACAAGAACATAATTTGCCTTAACCTGTTCCGCTTTAAGAGCTGCAAGAGGGTTTTCCTTTAAAAAAGGATCAAAAACCAGGGTTTCTTTTCCTTCATCCTCCAATAAAAAACAAGCATGACCCAGGAAGGTAATTTTTGGCATTAGAACGCTCACCTCTGTAAATTAATCCTATGTAAGAAAATAACTACACTATCATTATAGCATGAAAAATATATTTAAAAAATAGTGTATCAGTAAGCTGAACCCAAAAAGGTGTTTTTTTTGCCGTACTTCTGTATAATATAGTTGTATATAAAATACTGCGGGAAAAAATATTGAAAGCTTTATTTTCCAAAAACCTTTATCCACCGGCATAAGCATTGATTTTTTAGCATAAAACAAGGAGGTGAGTGTCCGGTTCTCATAACAGCGTCTTTTTTGGAAAAAAGCGTCTCCAAAAGGGAGCATTTATGGGGTTCCGGATAAAGCATGGCAAAGGAAAAAGTAATCGCAGTAGCTGGCAAAGGCGGCACGGGAAAGACTACTTTTACAGCCCTGTTGCTGCGTTACCTTACGAACAGGTACAGGGACAAGGCCATCCTGGCAGTGGATGCCGATGCCAATGCAAATTTAAATGAAGCTCTCGGTTTGGAAGTAGAGGAAACTATTTCGATGGCCCTGGACGATATAAAGGATCCGCGGCGTGTACCCTCGGGGATGACCAAAGATATTTTTATGGAAATGCGTATCAGTCAAGCCATGGTGGAATCTGATCAGATCGATCTGCTTGTTATGGGCAATCCCGAGGGCCCCGGCTGTTACTGTTATCCCAACGACCTGCTGCGGAAATATTTAGAGCAGCTTCGCGTCAATTACGATTTTGTAGCGGTTGATAACGAGGCCGGGATGGAGCACTTAAGCCGCCGGATCATTAACAATGTGGATTACATCATTATTACCAGCGATGCTACTGCCCGCGGGTTGCGCTCTGCCGGGAGAGCTTATAATATTATCAAAACTTTAAAAATCAACGCCGGTAAAATCTTCCTTGTTGTGACAAAAACTCCAAACGGAGAGATTAGCGCCTTAGAAGATGAAATCGAAAAAACGGGGCTGGAGCTTCTGGGCACTGTCCCGGCCGATGATATGGTTGTAGAGTTCGATTTGAACGACAGGCCCCTTTTTCAACTCCCGGACGACTCTCCGGCTGTTCAGGCCGTAGCAGCAATTGCACAAAAGCTTCAGCTTTAAAGTACAAACTATCTCCTTGCTCTATTATTCTGATCTTGATTTTGGCCCATACAACCCGGGTACAGTCATAAAAACCGGGCACGGTTAAGGAAGCTGCTATAAGTTTAATGGGGGAAGAATAAGCACTTTTTAAGTTTTGTAACGGTTTAGCGGTTTACAGATAATAAGAAAAAGCGGTGTTCTATAAAAAAAAGCAGTGCTTTGTCTGCGGCACCGTCAAAAAAACAACGCAGTAACGCGCTTAAAATAATTGGGAGAGTGAAGGGAGTGCTAAAACTAAAGTTTTGCGGGGGGGCCCGTACGGTAACAGGCTCCTGTTTTTTGCTGGAGGTTGAGGGGAAAAAATATTTAATAGATTGTGGCATGTTCCAGGGGGGGAAGGCTTTACGCCGGCGAAATGCGATGAATTTTCCCTTTAACCCTGCTGAAATTGAATGCCTTTTTCTGACGCATGCGCACATAGACCACAGCGGTCTTATTCCCAAACTGGTCAAGGAAGGCTTCAAGGGGAAGATCTATACTACCAGGGCTACAATTGCCCTCTGCGGGATCATGCTTCCCGACAGCGGCCATATCCAGGAAACAGAGGCCGAGTGGCTCAACCGTAAAGCGAGAAGGGCGGGAGCAGCCGAAACCCCTCCCCTGTATACCGTTGAAGACGCCATTAATTCGCTGCAATTTTTTCAAGAAGTCAAATATCATGAAACCGTAAACCTAAATGAAGATATATCCTTCCGGTTGCAGAACTCGGGACACATCCTGGGGTCAGCCCTGCTGGAGCTCTGGGTGAATGATGATGGAAACCGCCGGAAGTTTGTTTTCAGCGGAGACCTGGGAAGAGAAAAGCAGCCGATAATCCCTGATCCTGACGTTATAGAGGAAGCTGACTTTTTAATTCTTGAATCTACTTACGGGAAGAGGTTTCACGAAGGGGAGGCTGAAAAGAGCGAGCTTCTGGCGGATATTATTAATTCTACCCTGAAAAGGGGGGGGAATATCGTAGTTCCCTCATTTGCCGTCGGGCGTACCCAGGAGCTGCTTTACATTCTCAACGATCTCATTGATAAAGGCGAGATACCTCCTTTGCCGATATACATCGACAGCCCCATGGCGATAGAGGCTACGGATCTCTTTATACGCCATACAGAATGTTTTGATCTGGAGATGAGGGCGTTTCTTGTTCACGGCGCTTGCCCGCTGCATTTTCCTGAGGCTTATTTTTCCCGGAGCGTAGAAGAATCAAGAAAAATAAACGAGATCCCCGGGGGAGCCATGATAATTTCCGCCAGCGGAATGTGTGACGCCGGGCGTATCAAGCACCATCTCAAACATAACCTCTGGCGCCCGGAATCGACAATATTATTTGTGGGTTACCAGGCTGAAGGCACTCTGGGAAGGCGTTTGCTGGATGGGGCGAAAAACGTTGTTATTTTCGGAGAGGATATTGCCGTGCGGGCGCGGATTGCCTCTATTGGGGGTTTTTCCGCTCACGCCGATCAGGAGGAACTGATTAAATGGGTAAGCAAATTTAAGCAGAAACCCTCTCAGATTATCCTGGTTCACGGGGAAGAAGAAGCTCAGGAGCACCTGGCCGGCCTGCTCAGGGAGCGGTTTAATATTAATGTTTATATACCGTCTTATCTGGAAGAGATCTCTTTAATGCCCCTGGGGCGCGAGCTGGAACCTTCACTGGAGTTATCGGCACGCCTCAAGGCCCAGCAGATTTTAAATACGTGGGAGGAGGCCAATTCCTTATTTAAGCTTCGGCTTTCTTCATATCTTGAGGAGGAAAATGACCCTGCGTTGCTGCTTTCTCTGGAGGAGCGGCTGGGCTTTATCCTTCGCTTGCTGGAGCAGGAAGCCAGAGTAATGGTTACCCCCCCGCGGTATTTTGGACCTTCATCTGCGCAAAACGGCGATTCTTCGGATGAAGACTTTCACCTGAAAAATGATGAAGGTTTCAACTGAAAAATTATAAATAGGGTCAGGGGCGGGGTTAGCAAGCTGTGTTGCAAGGGAGGTTTATCATCGAATGAAAAAAACGTTAACGGCTGGTGAAATTCAGGAAATTATACCCCACCGCTATCCATTTTTAATGGTCGACAGGATCCTGGAGGTTGTTTCTGGTGAGAAGGCGGTGGGTATAAAGAATGTATCCATGAACGAACCTTATTTTCAGGGACACTTCCCGGGAAATCCTGTCATGCCGGGCGTACTGATTGTAGAAGCGATGGCACAGGTGGGGGCAGTTGCACTGCTCAGCCGGGATGAATTCAAGGGGAAGCTTGCCCTCTTCAGGGGGATAGATAAGCTTCGCTTTCGAGAAGTCGTTCGCCCCGGGGACACGCTCACTATTGAGGTTACCCTGACCGGATTAAAAGGCGTTGTCGGACGGGGCAAAGGCCGGGCCTGGGTAGATAAAAAGCTTGTCGCCTCCGGTGAGTTGATTTTTGCCCTGGTAAAAAGAGAAGGCGAGGATTATTTGTAAAATTGCAGCTAATCGATCACTGTGTTTGCCTAATTGCAACAATCTGTTATTGTGTACCGTTCTTCTGAGGTTCGTCTGCTCTTGGGTTCAAAGCACAAGGTTATAACGATCAAGGGGATCATCATCTTGTCCTTTTAATGCAGCGCTTCCCAAATTTACCGGCAGGAAATACAGGCCTTCTATGCAAATTTATAGTACTAAGGTAAAAGGTACAAAAGATACAAGTTTATATTCCAATGCTTTAGGGGGTATATAAATGAAGCCGGTTATTGCTTGTATGAGCTATGGTAAACTAACTTCTTTAATTGAAAAAAATAAATACAAATTTTTTGACTCAGCAGATATCAAGATAATAAATAAGCTTATCGACGATGCAATAAAAATTGCAGAGAAAATGGAAAAAAACGGTGAAGCAGATGTTTTTATTTGTTCGGGAAATTTTTCTTCCTTGTCGTATCCTCTATCCAGTCCTATTGTTGAAATAAAAGTAACAGGTTACGATATACTTTTAGCGTTAAAAAAAGCCCGAAAATATTCAAATGAGATAAGTATTGTAACCCATAATAATAATAAAATCCAATATCTCCACGAGATTCAGGATATGTTAACGGTTTCCGTTAAACAGTTAAGCTATAATAATCCTTTTGAAGCGGAAAAAATATTAAATAAATTGTTTAAAGAGGGTGTTGACAATATTATCGGACCCGGACTTGTTTTTGAGATTGCAAATAAATTGGGGATGCATGCTACGCTGATATACTCAGAAGATGGGGTAAATAGAGCGTTGGCAACCGCGATTAGTATCGCTCTATCCAAAAAAAAGGAATCTGAAAGAGCGGAAAGGTTTCGCATTATCATGGACTTCGCACATGAAGGAATTGTGGCTACCGATAAAAACGGGATAGTAACAGTAATAAATCCACAAGCCGAAAAAATTACCAAAGTATCACGAAAAGCGGCTATTGGGTGCCCCATCGAAAAAGTATTGCCGAATGATGGTATTTCTAAAGTTCTCCAAAGCGGAAAGCCCGAAATAAACCAGATACATGCAATTAGGGAAGTTAAAGTTGTTACCAATATGGTTCCCCTTATTGTTAATAACGAGGTAGCCGGTGCTGTGGCTACTTTTAAGGATGTCAGCGCGATCCAAGAGGCAGAAGAAAAAATTAGAAAAAAAACATATGAAAAAGGCCTTGTCGCCAAGTTTTATCTGGATGATATATTGGGAAACAGCGAGCAGATAAGCGAAGCTAAAAGAAAGGCTTTACTTTATGCCCAGAGTGAATCTACTGTATTAATAATTGGAGAATCTGGAACAGGGAAAGAGTTGTTTGCCCAGGGTATCCATAATGCCAGCAGTAGATCAAAGCGTCCCTTTGTCGCGATTAACTGTCAGGCCCTTCCGGATAATTTGCTTGAAAGTGAGCTTTTCGGTTACGAAGAGGGAGCTTTTACCGGAGCAAAGAAAGGTGGAAAACCCGGCATTTTTGAAATAGC
>JAAYOY010000003.1 GCA_012520035.1 Bacillota bacterium | reverse complement strand
CATTAGTCATTTATTTGGATATTCTTCTCTCCTTCGCTGAAATACTCGATCAAGCTTTTGATTATTCCAGCCAACGGAATGGACAAAAGAACCCCCATAAAACCTGCAAGCTCCCCTCCGATTAGAAGACAAATGATCACGGTTATGGGTTTAAGCTTTACAAACCTTCCCAACAGCAAAGGGGCCAGTACAGTACCATCAATCGCCTGGACCAAAAGGTAAATTATAATTGTGACTGCCGTTGAGGGAGTATGAGGAGATACGCTAATTAGTATTGCAGGCACTGCCGCAATATAAGGGCCGATATATAATATAACATTAAGTACTCCCGCTATAATACCCAGCAACAGGGCGTAAGGCATCCCGGCAATAGATAATGCTATACCCGTTGCCAAACCTACGATGGTACAGCGTAAAATATTTCCCCGGATATATCCTCCAAAATTTTGGTCAATTATCTGGAAGATATCGATAGCATATTGCTTATACTTTACAGGCATAAACTTTAAGATGGAGTTACGGATATTTTGAAAATCATAGAGCAAGAATAATACTATAAAGGCAATCATAAACATATCTACTATACTGCCAACCACGGAAATGCTGATGTTCGCAACATTTTCCAATACAGATCTTAAATTAGAGGAAAGATCCGGAATTAATTCAGTAAATTCCGCACTAAGCTCATAGTCCATCAATTTTTCGGAAAGATCTTCAGCTATCAAATGAATTTGCCTGATATAATGCGGCAGATCTTTTAAAATACCCTGGATCTCATTCTGAACAACAGGAACAATTAAACTGATTAGAATGATAATTGAAAGAAGAAATAGTAAAAAAGATGCAGCTACAGCAAGGAAATGTGAAAATTTCAAACGCCTTTTTAGATATTCGGCAATGGGCGAAAGAATATATACGATCAATATACTGATTAAGGTCAGCTCTATTACCCAGGAAATATGATACAAAAACACGAAAAACACGATTAATAGAGCCACCACGAATACTATTTTTATGATTTTTCTCGTATCGTTATCCAGCATCTAATTAGACTGCCTTTCCTTAACCGAAATACACCTCTACAGGTTGTTGATGGCTATACTTTAAAACGAAACAAAATGACTTCGCCATCTTTTATAGTATAATCCCTACCTTCCAGCCTTACAATACCTTTTTCTTTCGCTGTGGTCAGTGAACCTGCGTTTAGCAGTTCTTCCCACCCGATAACCTCTGCCGCTATGAACCCCCTTTCCATATCGCTATGAATTTTACCGGCTGCTTTGCGGGCGTTAACTCCCCTTTCTACTGCCCAGGCCCTGGCTTCCTTACCTTTAATGGTAAAAAAGGTAATTAGGCCCAGGTAATCGTAACCTAATTTAATTAAACGATCCAGCCCGGTCTCTGGAAGACCATACTCGTCCATAAATGCTTTTCTTTCATCTTCTTCCATTTCCCCCAGTTCCTCTTCCAACGATGCGCAGATACCGATCACCGGTGTTTGTGTTTCTTTTGCTATTTGGCTGATCGAAAGCACGGTTTCAGGATCCTTCCCGCCAAGTTCATTTTCGTCTAAATTTACAACATAGATCTCCGGTTTCATCGTTAAAAGCTCCCATCCCTCAGCTATAGCTTTCTCTTCAGCGGAAAGCAAGAGGGTTCTAGCGGTCTTTCCGTTATTCAGATGGGCATATATTTTTTCTACCAGGTTTTTTTCCAACTGGGCTTCTGGAGTATTGCTTTTTGCGTTACGCAATATCTTTTCCCTTCTTTTTTCAAGAAAAGCAATATCTGCCAGAATTAATTCTAAATTTATTATTTCAATGTCCCGCTGTGGATCTGGTTCCCCTGCAAGGTGGGGAACATCCGTTGCCTTAAAGCCCCTGATAACATGCAGGAGGAGATCCATCTCCCTGATATGGGCTAAAAACCGGTTACCCAAACCTTCACCTTTGCTCGCGCCTTTAATTAACCCCGCAATGTCCACAATTGTTAATGTTGCCGGGGTAATCTTTTCTAATCCGGCCAGCACAGCTACTTTATAAAGACGTTCATCCCTTACGGGAATAACCCCTTTATTAGGTTCTACAGTCGAAAATGGATATTTTGCCCTTTCAACCGGCAGGTTAGAAAGGGCAGTAAAAAGAGTAGATTTGCCCACGTTAGGCAAACCTACCAATCCACATTTAAAACCCATGATTTAATTCCCCCCCGTATTATCTTCAGGTTCATGGACTATCTCCTTTACTTTACGCTCAAACCTTTGCCGTGGCAAGAGAACACTTCTACCGCATTTTATGCATTTTATGCGAAAATCCATGCCTACCCTGATAATACGCCATAAATCCCCACCACAAGGATGGCCTTTTCTCATTTTGACTATTTGTCCTACTTTATACATAATGACTCCTCTCCTTAATATGATTCTAATTAAGGCCTTCCTGAATCTTAGTAGCCGGAACATATTCAAGTTTCTTATTCTATATATACTTTTTTCTGCAAAAACGAATCAATTTCTGCAAAAACGCAATCAATAAGATTTGATCCATTTGCTTTTTGAAACAATCCTTTTTGCTCGTAATAATCAATCAGCGGGGGAATTAGATTGTTATAAATTTTGATCCTATCTTTTACCGTTTCAATTGTGTCATCACTTCTTTGCTGCAGTTCACCACTGCAGTAATCACAAATATTCCTGACTTTTGGCGGATTATATTTTATATGATAGGTTGCTCCGCAATTACTGCATACTCTTCTACCAGTCAGCCTGTCAATTACTTCGTCTTCATTAATATCGAGAATAATGACCATGTTTATTTTCATTTTCAGATCTTCCAGTACCTGGTCCAGAGCTTCCGCCTGTTGTATCGTGCGAGGAAAACCGTCAAGTACAACACCATTAGCACAGTCTGCCTTTGACAGCCTTTCTTTTACTATACCCAGCACGATCTCGTCTGGAACAAGCTCGCCTTTATCCATGTATGCTTTTGCTTTTTTACCCATCTCTGTGCCTTCTTTTACTGCATTACGAAAAATATCTCCGGTAGCAACATGGATTAAGCCAAATTCCTTGCACAATTTTTCCGCTTGAGTCCCCTTGCCGGCTCCAGGCGGTCCCATTAGAACTACAAACATATTCTTCACTCCTCCATAAATTCGGGGTCAAACTATTTTTTTAAAAACACTTAATCATATATATATTAATTTAATCTATTATATAGAATATTCTGCAAACATTATACAATTTATATTTTTTGTTGGCAATGCTAGTATTCTCTTCTTGGATAAAATAATCCTTCTCCTATACACATATTTTCCTAATTTATGGTCATACTGAAAGAGTCATGATCACACTTGAAAGGAATTATTGAAGGATGTGCGCTTCAAGTCTAAAAAACCTTGCCATCCCCAGAAATCGTTCTATTGTTTCCATTAACCCACAGGCACCTGGTTCGCTGAATAATTATGTTGATATTTTATTTTCTTTTTTAGAAGAGCTAAGAAGTACATATTCCCAGCTGATCATACTCTGTATAGGCAGCGATCGCTCAACAGGTGATTCCCTTGGTCCGCTGGTGGGTAGTATGCTCACAAATCTTCGGTTGGACGGTATACCAGTATATGGAACTTTGGAAAATCCTGTGCATGCCCTTAATCTAAGGGAGACCAAAGAATATCTCGAAGATAAATATGCATCGCATGCGATATTGGCAGTTGATGCATGTTTGGGGCAAAAACAGATGGTAGGTCATCTCGAAGTAGGCAAGGGAAGTCTTCTACCAGGTGCTGCTGTAAAAAAAAGAATTCCCCCAATAGGCAACTTATTTGTCACTGGCATTGTAAACATAGGGGGATATATGGAACTAATGGTCCTCCAAAGCACCCGGCTCGGCATCGTGTTTCCACTTGCACGGTTTATTGCTTGGGGGATGTTTCTGGCTGTTTCTAATTGGGCCAACAACAATTACTAATATTTTATTTGTAATGCTAATTATTATTCTTTTTTTATATTTATTATTACTTTTATTATCTCAATTACAACCAACTTTTCAAGAAACACAATCTTTATAAAAACTGCATTTTCACAACTTGCTTATATATACACAAAATATGTTCTTATTATATAGTCTTTTTTTGGTCAAAATGTTTCACGTGAAACATCCGGCATAATCATTTATACAATTCATCACCTAGCAAGTGATATTATTTTAAATATCTACTTTACTGATTCTTCTTCACGATCAAGCAGTAATGAAATAAGGCGTTCCAGGTCCTCGTCACCGTAATAAAAAAGAGTTACTTTCCCTTCATGAGCGCCATTTTTTATGCTTACTTTTGTCCCATATGCCTTTCTTAAGTTATCCTCTAGATCTTTAATATAGTATTCCTTAAGCTTTTTATTATTTTCTATCTCCAAAACTTCCTCTTCAACTTTAAACTGCTCCTTATTTTTTTTATTTTTATATTCTTTTATCTGATCTTCTACTTGTCGAGCAGTCATTTTATTTTTAATAATTCTATTAGCAAAATTTAATTGGTCCTCTTCCTTCTCTAAAGCTAACAACGGTCTTGCCTGGCCAACTGTAAGCCCACCCTCTATAAGCAAATTCTTTACTTCATCGCAAAGCGACAGCAACCTGATTGAATTTGTAATCGCAGAACGGCTTCTTCCTAATTTTTTTCCTATTTCTTCCTGACTTAAAGCAAATTCCTCTACCAATCTTTTATAAGCTTTAGCTTCTTCTATAGGGTTAAGATCCTCTCTCTGCAAATTTTCGACAAGTGTGATCTCCATCAGCTGTCTTTTTTCATATTCTTTTATTATTGCTGGTATTGTTTTTAATCCGGCAATTTTTGCGGCTCTAAAACGCCTCTCCCCGGCTACCAGAATATAATCGTCCTTCTCTTTCTGCACTATAATAGGCTGTATAATTCCATATTCTCGAATGGTATCCGCAAGCTCTTCTAACTTTTCCATCTTAAATTCGTTCCGTGGCTGCAAAGGATTAGGTTTTATTTTATCCAAAGGAATTTCATTTATTTCATCGTTACCTCCTATAGCCTCATCTTTAGGTATTAAAGCTTCGAGTCCTTTGCCAAGTCTTTTTTTATTCACAAAAATAAAACCTCCTCAGCTAATTTTTTATATACTTCTGCACCTTTACTTCGAGGATCATAATCTATTATGGATTTTCCATAACTTGGAGCCTCACTCAACCTTACATTTCGTGGAATCACTGTTTTAAATACAATCTCACCAAAATATTTTTTCACTTCTTCTGCCACCTGGCTTGATAGGTTAGTCCTGGAATCAAACATAGTCAGTAAAACTCCCCCTATTTTAAGCCGGCTATTTAAATGTTTTTTAACTAAATTTATTGTATTTACAAGTTGACTAAGACCTTCAAGCGCATAATATTCACACTGAATAGGAACCAGTACAGAGTCAGCCGCAGTCAAGGAATTAACCGTCAGCAAGCCCAGTGATGGGGGACAATCAATGATAATATATTCAAATTTATCTCTTACAGGCTTAAGGACCCTTTTTAATCTTATCTCACGTGAAAGAGTAGGAACAAGTTCAATTTCAGCTCCTGCCAGTTGAATAGTGGCCGGAATAACAGAAAGATTGCTTATACTGCAGCTATATATAACCTTTTCAACAGAAAAATCATTAATTAAAGCATCATAGATGCAGGTTTTTATCTTATTTTTATCAAGCCCGACCCCGCTGGTAGCATTTCCTTGAGGATCTATATCAACTAGTAGAACGTTTTTTCCCATGTCCGCTAAACAAGCGCTTAGATTTACAGCGGTGGTTGTTTTACCCACCCCTCCTTTTTGATTGGTTACTGCAATAATCGTGGCATACATTATTTCACCTCAAATAACAAACAATAACGCTCTAGAACGTCTTAGTATTATTTTACTATATTTATATATTCGAGGAAATGAATTTAGTTCCTTCAATAAAAAGAAATGGATAAAAGAAAAATGCCGGGATAACCTGGCATTTTTCTTTTAAAACTATTACTGATTTACAAATTACTACACTTTTCTTGCTATTTTACGGCATATTTTTTATTCTTACTTTTTTTAGGCAACCTGATACGAATTTCCCAGTAATCCTTCATATCATTCTCTTCCACCAACGGCTCTAAACCGGCTTTTCGGATAATGCTGACAGCCTGCCTGATTGTATTCAAAAAAATTCTCAAATCCCTGATTATCACCCTTCGTTGATGCTTTTTGGAATTATCTTCACTCTTAGGTTCTTTATTTAATTGCTGCACCAGTTCTTCAGCTTCTTTAACATTTAAATCCATATTGATCATTATCTCTACAGCAGTCTGCTGTTTCTTTTCAGAATCCAATTTTAATAAAGCACGTGCATGTCTTTCTGTGAGTTTTTCTTCCTGCAGGAGGTTCTTAATATTATCCGGAAGTTTTAATAAGCGTAATTTATTAGCAATGGTGGATTGACTCTTTCCCAATCTCTGAGCTAAAACCTCCTGCGTCAGGTTGAATTCCTCAATAAGCCTTTTATAACCGTAAGCTTCTTCAATATAATTAAGATTTTCTCTTTGTAAATTTTCAATAAGCGCTACCGCAGCCACCGAGCTGTCGTTATAATCACGTACTAATGCAGGAATTTCATCCCAGCCCAAAGATTGGCAGGCCAAAAATCTGCGCTCTCCTGCAACTATCTGGTATTCGTCTTCTATCTCAGTGACAATAATGGGCTGCAGCAATCCATAAGTTTTTATAGATTGTGCAAGTTCCTGCAACTTTATTTCTTCAATTGTTTTTCTGGGCTGATAAGGATTTACTTTAATTTTTTCTATTTTAATTAATTTTACTTCTTCTTTGTTTCCTTCTTTATTGAAAAACCTTATCTTTTTATTACTCCAATTTTCATTCATAAACACACCTCATTTTCGATGTTTATAAATTCATTTTCATAAATAATATTAATTAATGTAATTATTCGACATAGGGAATATTTTTCCTGCTCGCTAAAAAATTATTTTTTTCTCCAATGGCCTTTTTTGTGGTATCCCCGCCTTACGCGGGAATAGCTTATCAGCCTTCTTGATTTTTTTAAAAATTAATATTATCCGCTCCTTTTTGGAATTTGGCAAACTATAATTTATAGTATTTATAAGCTTTCCACCACAGCGTTCGATAATTTCTTCCGCTCTCTGCAATTCACTCGAAGCGTTCGGCCCTTTAAAAGCCCAAAAATAACCTCCTTCTTTCAATAAAGGCAGAGCAAGTTCTGCAGCTACAGTGAGAGGTGCGAGCGCACGTGCAGTAACCCAGGAATAACTTTCTCTTCCCTTTCCTCTTCCCAGATCCTCTGCCCTTTTGTGCTTCAAGGTAATTTGATTAAGTTCTAATTCTCTAACAAGAAGACGCAAGAAGTTTATCTTCTTTTGAGAGGCATCGACAATTGTCAGTTTTAAATCCGGCAGAAAAATTTTTAGAGGTATCCCAGGAAAGCCTGCTCCGCTGCCAAGGTCCAATAACTCCTCATCTGTTTTATTTGATGTTTTTTGAAAACCAATTAGAGAATCCAAAAAATGCTCTTCCAAAACATTTTCCGGAGAAATGATGCGCGTCAAATTATACTTTTTATTCTCCTGAACAAGAAGCCGATAGTATAGCATGAACATAGCGGCTTTCTGTTTATCTATAGGAATATCACATTTTTTAAATTCTCGAATGATATCATTAATCAACAACATATTCCACTCCAGGCTACTTCCCTATACAGAATCTGCTAAAAATCAAATCTAAAATATCCTCAGCTAAATTTTCCCCGATAACCTCATCCAGACTATCAATGGCGCTACGCAGATCTATACTAATAATATCTAATGGAAATCCGCTGCTTATTGCATTCAATGCCTCCTGGATATGATCAGCACACTTTTTAATCAGCTCTCCCTGCCTAACTTCAAGAACTAACACGCTTTCCTCACTGTACAAATCTCCTGCAGAAAACATTTCATTTATCGCCCTCTCTAATTCTTCAAGACCATCACCATTTAACAAAGATATTTCAATCACTTTATCACAATTGAAAATATATTTTAATTCGTTTCCGCAAATTTTTTTTGCAAGATCTATTTTATTAAGCAAAATAATTATTTTTTGCTCCTTCTTATTATTAATTTTACTATAAATCCATCTATCTTCTTCGGTAATACCAGCAGAAGCGTCAAGCATAAACAAAAGTAAATCAGCTTCTTCAATAGCTTTTTTCGAAAACTTCATCCCTATTTTTTCCACCCGGTCACCTTCTTTACGGAAACCGGCAGTATCGAATATTTTTAAGGGTACACCTTTTAAATTAACATAATCAATAAGCAGATCTCTCGTTGTACCGGGAATTTCTGTAACTATAGCCCTTTCTTCTTTTAAAAAGTAATTATATAACGAAGATTTCCCAACATTTGGTTTTCCTAAAATAACAGTTTTCAAACCATCCTGTAATATTTTACCCTGCCTTCTCTTCTGCAATAATTTAAGCATACTATTGTTTAAATTAATTAACCTTTTTTTAATGTCATAATAAGAACCCTCTTCTAGATCCTGATCTTCATATGCAAAATCAACATTCACCTCAATTTCAGAGAGAATATCAGCCAGGTCATCGCGCAGCTTTCGGACTTCTTCGGATAAATAACCTTGCAAGCCGCCCATGGCTGCTTTTAACCCTTTTTCAGTTTTAGCCCGGATTAGAGAAAGCACGCTTTCCGCCTGCACCAAATCAATTCTTCCGTTATAAAAAGCCCTTTTAGTAAATTCTCCCGGTTCAGCCAATCGCGCACCTTTTCTCAGGATCAAATTTAATATAGTATTTAAACAAACAATTCCTCCATGAGCGTTTATTTCCACTATATCTTCCCTGGTGTAAGTATAAGGAGCCTTCATATAACAAAAAAGCACTTCATCAACCTTTCGCCCTTCTTCATCGATAATAAACCCATGATAAAGCCTCCTTCCAAGCGGGCTAAATTTTTCTTTTTTATCGATATTCTTTTTTAAATAAACCGAAGGAACAAATATCCGCGTGCCGATAGACAAAGACTCCTTGCCGCTTAAACGGATTATACCTATTCCTCCTTCTCCGGGAGGGGTCGAAATTGCTACTATTGTGTCGTTATCCATTATAGCACCATCCCTATTGCAAATTACACCGCTTTTTTATAAAAACTTTTTATATAAAAAAAGTCGCATTGCCCAAAAAATGGACCATGCGACTCATACAAAAATAACGTCATCGAGGCGAAATAATAACTTTACGATGAGGGTCATCTCCATGACTATAAGTAACAACATGCTTGTTATTTTTTAAGGCAATATGAATAATGCGTCTTTCCTGGGGTGTCATCGGTTCCAGAACAACTTCTTTTTTTGTTCTCATTACCTTCGACGCTAAATTTTTCGCAAGCTGTTCAAGTGTAATCTTTCTTTTTTCCCGGTAATTCTCTATGTCAACAATTACTCTGCCTTCTATTAATGCAAATTGTCTGTGTAAGATTACATTCAAAAGATACTGCAACGCATTAAGCGTATTTCCACGTTTGCCGATTAATAGCCCCAAATCTTTTCCGCTAATATTAAAATGCAAATCTCCATCATTCTCGCGTTCAACAATAACTTTTCCATTAAGTTGAATAATATGCAAAAGCTTTTCCAAAAATTCTTTAACATATTCTTCAGGTTCTTTAAGCACCGTCAATTTGATTTTAGCATTTTTCGAACTAAGAAACTTCAATAACCCTTGTGATGGTTCGTTTATTATTTCCACTCTTACATTATTTTTTTTCACACCTAATTCTTTAATTCCTTCTTCCAGCGCTTCTTCGACCGTTTTGGCAGTTACTTCTAAAGTTTTCACGATTATTTAGCCCCCTTCTTTTTTTTCTTGGGTTTTTTCTTTTTGTTTTTGGGGCTCCCAGTTTGGACCTTTACCTTTGATTCTTTTTCTTTTTTTTCTCCTTTACTTATATTATCTTTTTTTTGAACATCGTTATTACTTATTCTTTCCTGCTCATTATTTTTATTAAAAACAACTTTTTTCTTTTTTTCTGTTCCTGGCATCAGAAAATGATTCCCAACGGAAAATATGGAGTTCGTTAACCAATATAATACCAAGCCGGAAGGGAAACCAACACTGATTACCAAAATCATTACAGGAAATATATAAAGCATCATTTTTTGTTTCGGATCGGTTAAAACCAGCTTTTGGTGAAAAAAAGTAGCGGCTGCAGCCAGTACAGGTAAAATATAGTAAGGATTTAAAAAACCATATATTTCCTTAACATCATTTGGAGAATTCATTAAATTAAGCCCTAAAAAATAAGGATTAAAATTTTCTATGGAATTTTGAATTAAATCAGGTTCCCGAAGTAATGTAAATACAGCAATTATTATTGGAAATTGAATTATTAAGGGGAGACAACCGCCCAGGGGGTTTATTTTTTTATCTCTCATATATTCCATCGTAGCTTGATTATACTTTTCTTTATCGTGCTTATATTTTTCCTGGATCCTCTTTAATTCCGGTTGAATCTCCTGCAATTTTCTTGAGGACTGAATTTGTTTTCTGGTTAAGGGAAAAGTTATAATATTTACTAATGCTGTAAGTAAAATTATTGCCAGTCCATAATTTCCGGTAATATTATAAAAAAAAGTAAGTACTATATTTACATATTCGGTCAAAACCTGCATCCAACGACCTCCTTAATTTTTTATTCTCTAACTTTTAGTAGGGGTAGTAGGGGGAGGCACGGGATCATATCCTCCCTCATTGAAAGGATGACAGCGGAAAATCCTTTTTAAGCCCAAAAATAACCCCTTTATTATACCATACTGCTCAACCGCTTCATAGCAATATTGCGAGCAGGATGGATAAAAACGACACCTTGGAGCTAAAAGGGGAGAGATAAAACGTTGATATAGTGCTATTAGTTTTAATACAATCTCCTTTAATATCATTTCAATAATTTTCCCCAGGACAATAATTTTTCAATATCATTATAAACCTCTTTATATTTCAGATTCCCTGCATCTTTTCTGCCGATAATAACCAGATCAAATCCTTCTTTTACGATATGTCCTTTTAAGTTACGAAAAGCTTCTATATACAACCTTTTCAACCGGTGTCTTACAACACTTTTACCTACTTTCTTGCTCACGGAAACTCCCAGTCTGTTATATCCTTTGCTATTTTTTCTGATATACAATACCGTATTCTTTGTAGCTAACGATCTTCCATGCCTGTATACCCTCTGGAACTGGTAGTTCTTACGGAGCTTTTCATTTTTTCGATAGGATTTATTCCCGTTATTAGTACTATTAGTCATCACTTATCAAGCAGAAAGTTGTTTTCTTTCTTTTCTTCTTCTTCTCTTTAACACTTTGCGCCCGGCAACAGTTCTCATTCTTTTTCTAAAACCATGGTTTTTGCTACGTTTTCTTACTTTCGGTTGATATGTCCTTTTCATAAACAGTACCTCTCTTTGCAAACAAAAATATAATAATTTTGCAGTAAAACTCTGGAATTCATTATAACTGATATTTTAAGAACTTGCAACATTTGAGGGGAAAGCTAACTAAAGATAATCTTTAAGCCTGAGTTAAAAAGAGAAATTTCCAGTTCTCAGCATTTTTTTATTCAAGACAGGCTTATAAAGCCCATTATTATTTATTGCAGTGTCTAAATTATTCTGATATTATAATGCTGGCAAAAGAGTGTTAAATATATCTTCTAAAACCAGTTTTCCACAGTTATTGTGGAAAACTTACGGTATATGTGGATAACTAATGGGGGTTTTTAGATAATGCAAGAAAGCTTATCCGAAATCTGGCGTCTGGTTCTTTCAGAAATGGAAAACATCTTAAGCAAACCTAGCTTTGAAACATGGCTAAAATCAACCACACCATTATCGATAAAAAAAGATACGATCATAATTGAAGTCCCAAATGATTTTACCAAAAAATGGCTTCAAAATCACTATTATAATACATTGTCTCAAATTTTATACAAGATAACCAATTCTAAATATTATATACAATTTGTTACGCCACAAAATATTGATTTTCCACAGCCACATACCAATTTTAACCCGCCGAATAATCCTGATGTGCCAACACCCTCCAGCTCCGTAACAAACAGGAAAAATAACTATACGGGTACCTGTAAGTGGTTAAATCCTAAATATACTTTCGATAGTTTCGTTATCGGCGGCAGCAATCGTCTGGCTCATGCAGCATCCCTTGCGGTAGCTGAAACACCTTCTAAAGCGTATAACCCTTTATTTATTTATGGTGGTGTAGGACTGGGCAAAACCCACCTCATGCATGCTATCGGCCACTTTGTGATCTCCCGCAATAGCAGTGAAAAGGTTGACTATCTCTCTTCTGAAAAATTTACAAATCAATTTATTAATGCCATCAGAGATAATAAGACAGAGGAATTTCGCAATAAATACCGTAATATTGATATTTTGCTAATTGACGATATACAATTTCTTGCCGGCAAAGAGCAAACTCAGGAAGAATTTTTCCATACTTTCAACGCACTTCATGAAAACAGCAAACAAATAGTGATCTCCAGCGACCGTCCTCCAAAAGAAATACCAACACTTGAAGATCGCCTGCGTTCACGTTTTGAATGGGGTCTAATTACCGACATTCAACCCCCCGATCTTGAAACGAGAGTGGCCATTTTACGCAAAAAGAGCTTTCTCGAAGGCATATTTATTCCGGATGATGTCCTAATGTTTATTGCACAAAAAAATGAAAATAATATCAGGGAATTAGAAGGAGCGCTAACACGTATCATCGCCTATGCCTCACTTGAGGACAAAGAAATTACATTAAAACTTGCAGAAGAGGCATTAAAAGATTTTCTCTCTCAGAAGCGAAAAAATGTTGATGTTGATCAAATAATCTCTACAACCGCCTCGTATTTTAATATATCTTTACAGGATATTAAATCGAAAAAAAGAACACAAAATGTTTCTTTACCCAGACAAATTGCCATGTACCTCATTCGCGAACTTACAGACAGCTCCCTTCCAAAGATTGGTGAAGAATTTGGAGGTAAAGATCATACAACAGTTATTCATGCGCATAAAAAAATTTCATCTGCTATTCTAAAAGACGAAACTCTGCAGAGACGCATAAAAGAAATAAAAGGCATGCTCTTTAATTATTAAATTTGCAATATCTGTGGACAAGTTATAGAATTATATGTTGAAAGTTCTTTTTTTCTGTTGATAAAGAAGTAATTTTTTATTAATTTATTTTTTCTGTGGATGATGTGGAAAGTTCTTCACTAGATATCAACAAAAAAATAATAAAAAAACATTGATTCTTGCTCGCTTATAATACTTTATCCACATATCCACAATCCCTATTATTAATGCTGTTATAAAAATAATAAAAATATAATAATCATATATCTGAATAAAAGGAGAAATAAATGCATATTTTAGCAAACAAAAATGTTCTTCTTGAAAATTTAAATATCGTACAAAAGAGTATTCCGCTTAAAACTACCATTTCAACAATAAAAGGAATACTCATCATTGTAAAAGGCGAAGAACTGATCATGGTTGGTAATAACCTGGAGATGAGTATAAAAGCAATTTCCAATGATATACAAATTTTTAAGGAAGGTGAAGTTGTCTTACCTGTAGAATTTATAGAGATATTGAAACAGGCTCCTGATGAAAATATAGAAATTAAAATAAGCGAAGACGATTTTCGTACAGAAATAATAAGTGGACAGGCTAATTTTATCCTTTACGGCATGAATCCCGAAGATTTTCCTCTGGTTGGTTTTGAAAAGAACACTGACAGGGAAAGGATAGATTACTCTGCACAAGAATTAAAAAACATGCTTAAAAAGATTACCTTTGCTGTATCCCAGGATGACAGCAAACCGTCCTTCAAAGGCGTTTTATTTGAAATTGATGAAGATAATAATATTTTTTTTATAGCATCAGATACATACCGCCTGGCGCATTTAAAAACAACCCTGAATAATAAAGATCTTCAACCCCTTCGCATGCTTATACCGGGAAAATCCTTGAATGAAATTATGAAAATAATAGATGATAGCCATGATACAGTTGAATGTACTTTCACAGGCAGCGATATTGTTTTTTATTACCGGCAATTCATTATTTATAGCAGATTAATGGAAAATAGGTTTCCAAATTTGAACAATATTTTCCCTTCTACATGCGCGACAAAAATAAAAATAAATACTCGCCTTTTAGAAAAAGCTGTTTCCAGAGCCTCCCTGCTGGCCGGGGGTTACAATCATATGATTTCTCTACAAATTACTGAGGATGCGCTTGAAATATATTCCGGATCAGAAGTAGGAAGAATGAATGAAAAACTGCCACTAAGTGCTAAAGAAGGGGATGATCTGCCGGAGATTATGTTAAATGTCCGCTATTTTTCGGATCCTTTAAGAGTTATTGATGATGAATATGTAGAAATAGAGTTCAACGGGGCTTATGGTCCCTGTATCTTTAACTATCAGGAAACCATGGAAAATGGCCTGCTTAATTATCGCTATTTGGTATTACCGATAAAGATAGATAAAAAAGACCTATAAACGCGGCTTGGAGGCTACCTGGTGTATATTAGCAGTATATTTCTTAAAAACTACCGCAATTATAAAAAGCAGGATCTTCAGCTGTCACCGGGTATAAACATAATTCAAGGAGCGAACGGTCAGGGGAAAAGCAATTTTTTGGAGTCTGTTTACAATTTATGTTTTGGCCGTCCTTTCAGGGGTTTTAAGGAAATTGATCTGGTCTACCGGGGTACCCCCTATTATTATCTCCAAGGTACAATATATCTGCAGCAGCGTTGCTACAAAGTTGAAGTTGGTTATGAGATAGAAAAAAAAAGAAAAATTTTTAAAATAAACGGTAGAAAAGATAGGAGCAACTCTCTGGCGGGCAGGTGTCCTGTTGTATTTTTTGTTCCTGAGGATTTGGAACTTATCAGAAGAGGTCCGGAGGAAAGAAGACGATTTTTGGATCGTGAGATAAGCCAGATAGCTCCACTCTATGGTGAATATTTAAGCCGTTATAACCGGGTAATTTATCAAAAAAACCGCGCTTTAAAGGAAAAAAAATTATCCAGAGAATCTCTAAAAAACTTAATAAAAGCATGGAATGCGCAGATTATTCATTTTGGAAGCCGTATCTTACAAAAAAGGGCTTATTATATCTCCGCCTGGAGCGAGCTTGCAAGCCGAAATTTTGGCTTGCTTTTTGAAAACGAGCAGCAGTTGAAAATATCCTATAAGAGTTTTTTACAAAAAGATCTGCTAACAGGGGATCTTAGTGAAATTGAGTTGCTTTTTAGCATTGAAATAGCCGCAAAAGAAGAAGAAGAGTACATAAGAGGGTTCTCCATTGTAGGCCCACACCGGGATGATCTGGCCTTTTTAATTAATGGATGCGATGCAAAGCGTTTTGCATCCCACGGGCAGCAGAGAAGTGCTGTTATCGCCTTGAAAGCGGCGCAAATTCAATATTACCATCAACAGGAAGAAAAACCCCTTTTTATCCTGGACGATATTTTTTCGGAGCTTGATGAGAAGAGAAGAGAGCAGTGTTTTGAACTTTTAGCCAAGGCAGAACAGATCTTTTTGTCCATAACCAAAAAAGAAAAATATCTTGATCCTATCTTTAAAAAATTTTCCTGCTTTTCTTTTTTTCATGTTCAAAATGGTTCAATAACGGAGATTAAAGAGAATGGAAACGATCGGCTCTTCTATTGACGGACTTTTAGAGAAATATGGATTAAAGGAACAGCTGCAGGCGAGAAAATATCTTTCAATTTGGGAAAAAATAGTAGGAGCTAAGATTGCACAGTATTCAAAGCCCCTCACCATTAATAAAAAAAAGCTGATTGTTGAAGTAAATGACAGTAATTGGCTATATCATTTAACAATGCTCAAGGACAAAATAATAAAAGAGTTTAATATGGAGGCCCGCTCAGTTATTATTACGGAAATTAGATTTATTAATGCAGATTTAACTTCCCGGGATACTTTTAACAGAAAATGAGTTTTTTTAAAGGGGGAAAAATAATTGTTTTTACATATCGGTAATTCACGCGTTGTATCCTTAGAAGATCTTATCGGGATATTCAATTTAGAAATCAAGCATAACCAGGTTAATACACAGTTTTTGGAGAGTAATTATCGCAACAATATTCACCAAAAAGAGGAAAAAACAGCAAACTCTTTTGTCATTACCAGGGAAAAAATCTATTATTCCCCTATTTCACCCCTGACATTACAAAAAAGGATTGAGAAAAATTGGGAATAATATAATTGTATAGAGCTGGATAATGGTTTGGAGATGAAAAAATGAACGAAAAAAATTCCGGTGTTTATGATGCACAACAAATTCAGGTATTAGAAGGCCTGGAAGCAGTGAGAAGGCGGCCCAGTATGTATATTGGCTCTACGGGGAGCCAGGGTTTGCATCATCTTGTTTTTGAAGTAGTTGATAACAGTATTGACGAGGCAATGGCCGGCTACTGTGACAATATAAGGGTAACTATTAACAGTGACAACAGTGTTACCGTCAAAGATAACGGACGGGGGATACCCGTAAAAGAACACCCTCAGCAAAAAAAATCTGCACTAGAAGTAGTGCTAACTATCCTGCACGCAGGGGGAAAATTTGGAGGAGACGGCTATAAAGTTGCAGGAGGGCTCCATGGGGTAGGGCTTTCGGTTGTCAATGCCCTGTCAGCCTGGCTGGAGGTTACAGTGAGCAGGGATGGAGAAAAGTTTTTTCAGCGCTACGAAAGAGGGGTTCCTGTTACACCTTTGCAAAGCAAAGGTAAATCTGCTAAGACGGGAACAATGATTACTTTTTATCCGGATCCGGAAATTTTTGAAGAAATAAATTTTGATTTTCAAATTCTTAACCAGAGACTTCGGGAAATGGCATTTTTAAATAAAGGAATAAAGATTGTCATTGAAGACCGCCGTTTGAATGAAATCAGGGAAGAGACATTTAAATATGATGGTGGGATAAGCTCTTTTGTATCATATTTAAATAAAAATAAGGAAGTATATCCTAAAAAACCGATTCATCTGGAAAAAGAGTTGAATAACTGCCGGGTGGAAACATCCCTGCAGTACAATACCGGTTATAGTGAGGCGATTTTTTCTTATGCCAATAATATCCGTACAAAAGAAGGAGGAACTCATGAATTAGCCTTTAAAAGCGCCTTAACCAGACTAATTAACGACCATGCACGCAGGCTGGGCGTATTAAAGGAAAATCAGGATAACTTCCAGGGTGAAGATATTCGCGAAGGGTTGACCGGGATTATTAGTGTGAAAATCCTTAATCCACAGTTTGAAGGGCAAACCAAAACACGCCTGGGCAATCCTGAGGTAAGAGGGATAGTGGAAAACATCTTAATGGATGGATTAGGAGCTTATTTTGAGCAAAATCCGCCTGTTACCAGGAAAATTTGCGAAAAAGCCCTTCAATCTGCCCGAGCAAGGGAGGCGGCGCGAAAGGCCAGGGAGCTTACCAGGCGAAAAAACGCCCTTGAAATTAGCAATCTTCCCGGAAAACTTGCCGATTGTGCTTCCAAAGACCCTGCGGAAAGCGAGCTGTTTCTGGTTGAGGGCGATTCCGCCGGCGGATCCGCAAAACAGGGAAGAAGCAGGCATTTTCAGGCGATTTTACCGTTGCGCGGCAAAATTATTAATGTCGAAAAGGCCCGTTTGGACAAAATACTTAACAATGAAGAAATACGCGCGTTGATCACCGCTCTCGGTACTGGAATAGGTAACGATTTTAATATCCAAAAATTACGCTATCACCGGGTGATCATTATGACCGATGCCGATGTGGACGGCTCTCATATCAGGACGCTCCTGCTGACCTTTTTCTTTCGCTATATGGAGCCGCTGATTGCCAATGGGAATATTTATATCGCCCAGCCGCCGCTTTTTAAGGTGACAAAGAATAAAAAAATTTATTATCTCTACCGTGAAGAAGAGCTGGAAAAGTTAATGTCAGAGATCGGCCGTCAGGGAACCAGCGTTCAGAGGTATAAAGGTTTGGGGGAAATGAACCCTGAGCAGCTCTGGGAGACTACGCTTAACCCGGATACCCGCACAATAATTAAGGTCGATCTGCAGGATGCGATTGAGGCGCATGAGATTTTTACCTTGCTTATGGGAGAAAAAGTAGAACCACGGCGCAAATTTATTGAAGATCACGCGAGGGATGTTCGTAACCTGGATATTTAGCTGGTAGAAAGTTTTCTGCCTCCGCCCGGGGGCTTTATTATTATTTTAAGATGTTTTAGAGATAAAATTTTGTCGAGAAATATTTATTTGGTATGCCAAATTTTATTCAGATATGATAGAATTAGAACTAGAGTCAGCTAGAGGAGGCCAAAATATTTTAAATGCAACAGGAAGATAGGATCAGAACTGTCCCCCTGCATGAAGAAGTTAAAAGCTCTTTTATGGACTACGCAATGAGCGTTATTGTCAGCCGGGCATTACCCGATGTGAGAGACGGCCTTAAGCCGGTTCACAGGAGAATTCTTTATGCTATGCAGGAACTGGGGATGACACCGGATAAACCGCATAAAAAATCGGCCAGGCTGGTTGGAGAAGTGCTGGGAAAATATCACCCCCACGGGGACCAGGCTGTTTATGAAGCCATGGTTCGGTTGGCGCAGGATTTTTCCATCCGCTATCCGCTGGTGCACGGCCAGGGTAATTTTGGCTCCATGGATGGTGACGGTGCCGCCGCTATGCGTTATACAGAGGCCAGGTTATCACATCTTGCCCTGGAAATGCTCCGGGATATGGATAAAGAAACCGTGGACTTCAGATTAAATTTCGATGAAACCCTCGAAGAACCTGAAGTGCTGCCGGCGCGTTTTCCCAACCTGCTGGTTAACGGTTCTTCAGGGATTGCAGTGGGAATGGCCACCAATATTCCCCCGCACAATCTTTCCGAAGCCATTAATGCTCTAATCCTTTTAATAGATAAACCGGAGGCATCCGATAGAGAACTGCTTAAAACTGTTAAGGGACCCGATTTTCCAACAGGCGGTATTATCCTGGGTTACAAGGGGATCGAACAGGCTTACCTTACCGGCAGGGGAACAATTAAGATTCGTGGAAGAACGAGTATTGAAAAAACAGACGATAATAAAGAAAGATTGCTTATAACAGAAATTCCATATCAGCAAAACAAGGCAAAGTTGATTGAAAAAATAGCCGAACTGGTCAGGGAAAAAAAGATTAACGGTATTGGAGAGCTCAGGGATGAATCCGATCGCAATGGAGTGCGTATTGTGATTGAGTTTAAAAAGGGTTTTAATCCCCAGGTAGTTTTAAATCAACTCTATAAGTTCACCCCCCTGCAGCAGAGCTATGGCATTATCATTCTGGCACTTGTTGGTGGCAGGCCAAAAATTCTAACCCTGCGGGAACTTCTACAGAACTACCTGGAACACCAGAAGGAAATTGTTACCAGGCGCTCTCAATATTTGTTGCGGCGTGCAAAGGAAAGAAGCCATATTGTTGAGGGGTTGCGTATTGCTCTGGATAATATTGACCGGGTAATCGCGCTTATAAGAGGTTCTGCCGACGCGCCCGCAGCTAAAGAAGGTTTAATGAGCGAATTTGGTTTGAGCGAAAAACAGGCGCAGGCAATTTTGGAGATGCGCCTGCAGAGGTTAACCGCACTGGAAAGGCACAAATTAGACGAAGAATATCGCTCACTTCAAGAGGAAATAGCTTATCTTGAGGCGCTGCTGGCCGATGAACGGCTTGTTCTGAGAGAGGTTAAGGTAGAACTTCAAGAAATAAAGAAAAAATTTGGAGACGAGCGGCTCACAAAAATTATCCCCGATGAGGGGGAAATTGACCTGGAAGATCTGATACCGGAAGAGAAAATGTTGATTACGCTTACCCATCAGGGCTATATTAAGCGTTTGCCGCTGGATACCTACCAAAGCCAGGGACGCGGGGGAAAGGGTATAATTGGCCATACCACCAGAGAAGGGGATTTTATAGAACAGGTTTTTGTTTCCTCTAGCAGGGATAAACTTCTATTTTTCAGCACCAGCGGAAAAGTATATCCTCTGAAAGTATATGAAATACCGCCTGCCGGGCGTCAGGCCAAGGGAACAGCCATTATTAATCTCTTACCGCTGGAAAGTGGAGAACGGATTACTTCTGTTTTCTCACTTGCGGAATATGGAGAAAACGACTATATCGTTATGGCCACAGAGAAGGGAATTATAAAAAAATCCCGGTTAAGCGAATATACGACAGCCAGACGCTCCGGCTTGATCGCCCTGTTCCTTGCAGAAGGCGATGAACTAATTTCTGTGAAGCGATTGCGCTGTGATGTTGAGGAAAATGGTGATAACGATAACGATTTCGGTATTGCAGGGGATTATCATATTTTGCTGGCCACTTCAAAAGGACTTCTAATTCGCTTTCCTTCAGATCAATTGCGTTCTCTTGGCCGTACGGCCAGGGGGGTCAAGGGCATTGCCCTTGATGAAGATGATAAGGTTGTCGGAATGAATATTGTGACCAGGGAAAAAGTAAATCTGTTATTTGTGACTGAAAAGGGATATGCCAAGAGAACAAAGCTTTCAAACTTTCGCTTGCAGAACAGGGGCGGAAAAGGAGTTATAGCGGTCAAATCAGGAAAGCACTGGGGATCTTTAGTAAACTTTATACCTGTGTTGAAAAAAGAAGAATTAATAACTATTACAGCACGGGGACAGATTATCAGGGCAAAGATCTCAGAGGTTCCCGTTCAGGGACGGTATGCCGGGGGCGTTACCATGATCCGCCTTGCCCCTGATGATAAGGTTGTCAACATAGCGCTGGTAACCGGCGAATAAAGGGACAGGAGGAGCTTATGATGGCTCAATCTCAGTCAAGAGGAAACTCCCCTGTCGTAACTTTATTGCTGTTTTTAGCGGTATTTTCATTTTTTTTCTTGCAGATGGCCTTTAATCTAAAAACCCGGCAGGATGTTGCCGTTTCTAAAATTCCGGAAGCAGCGGATGTGGCAATTGTGGGGGGTACTGCAGCTGCCCTGCTGACCTCCCTGGAAGCGGCAGAAAACGGTGCACAGGTTTTCCTGTTTCCAAACGGGCAGGAACTGGGGGAGGATGCCTCATTTTTGTTTCAGGAAGGGCTTGCCGCAGCGTTAACGCCCCCCCAGGGAGAGTTGGAGATAGAGCTAACACCTGAGTTATTTGGCGAATATATTGGTGAATGCGGGGGATGGTTGAGTAACCCTTCTTTATTGGAATCCTTCAAGAACGCTTCTCCGGTTTTTTATCCTCAATTTAAGGCATTTTGTGGGATTTCATTAGATTATCTTCCGGATCCTGTTTTGAAACCCTATCTGCATCTTAGTAGCGACCTGATGGGTGCTTCCGTATTTAAAAAACAGTTGCTGTTACATTTAAATAAGTCGCCTGTTCTTGTAAAGAGAGAAAAGGTAAGCGAAATTCTGTTTTCTCCAGAAGGGGTGCTGGAAGCGCTGCTGGTAGAAAATTCTTCAGGTGAGATTTATCCTATTTATTTTAAATCAGTGGTTCTTGCGGATGGAGGATATAGCGGAGACCTTCAGCGCTGGCATGAACATTTACCCTATAAAAATATGATTATTTTACGCCCTGCTCAAACAGGGGAAGGTCTCAAGCTGGCAGAAAAAATGGGCGTAGATCTGGCACAAATGGGTTTCTTCGGAGAAAAAATCCTTCTTTATAATCCCATAAAAGCTGAATACAGTGTTTTACCTTCGGGACCATGGGAGAGCACCTATTTTTTTAATATTAACGGCAATTTATTGAACTGGAGCGAAGCTTCTAGGGAGAATTTATTTGACTTTATTACACAGTCACCCCCGGCGGGAGTATATATGCTGGTGGCCGGTGATAAGGTATACAAAGAAAAAGCCCTGGCTTATAATTCTTTTTTTACTCGTTTTGAAGATTTGGAGCTGTTAGCAGAGGCAACTGATTTGACTGAAATAACTTTTTTAAGCGGTATGCGCTTAACCCCGCCCTATTATATTGCGCATTTAAAAGCAGGTATAGACTATACTCTGGGGGGTATTTTAACAACTCCCTTTGGAGAAGTTAAAAGGGATGGAAAGATAATCGAGGGTTTATATGCAGCGGGTGAAATAGTCGGAGGTCTTCATGGCAAGGCCATGCTGCCGGGTATGCCCCTCAGTGAAACATTATTTTTCGCGAAAAAAACCGGTGAAGCGGCAGCCAAATACGCACAGCGTTAGATAAGCGGAAGCACCACCGGACTTGCTTTACATCACCCTTATATTTGCGTGTTTATGGCTGGTTCCGCTGCTTTGCATCCTGCATGTTATTGATTTATTCGAAGGAGGAATGGGCATGGTTCAAAAGAAAAAAATTGGTATTACCGACACTACTTTAAGAGATGCGCATCAATCATTAATGGCTACCCGCATGCGCATTGGCGATATGCTCCCCATAGCAGCCGAAATTGACGAGGTGGGATACCATTCCCTGGAAGTATGGGGCGGGGCCACCTTCGATACGTGTATGCGTTTCCTGGGAGAGGATCCCTGGGAAAGGCTGCGCCTTCTAAGGGAGCGTTTCAAAAAAACAAAGCTGCAGATGCTTTTAAGAGGCCAAAACCTGGTGGGATACCGCCATTACCCTGATGACGTGGTGGAATCTTTTGTTAAACATGCCGTAAAAAACGGTATCGATATTATTCGTATTTTTGATGCCCTGAACGATGTCCGCAATCTGGATACGGCAATTAAGGCGACTAAAAAAGCCGGCGCCCACGTCCAGGCCACAATAAGCTACACGATCAGCCCCCTACACAATATTGACCACTTTGTGGAACTGGCTGGAACGATGGAGAACATGGGTGCCGATTCGATCTGTATCAAGGATATGGCCGGCCTCATCTCCCCTTACGACGCTGCTGAACTGGTGGGGAAACTTAAAGAGAAGCTGAATATACCTGTCCAGCTGCACTGCCATTTTACAAGCGGGATGGCCGATATGTCTTACCTGAAGGCAATTGAAGCGGGCTGTGATGTAATCGATACCGCCATCTCCTCTCTTTCCCTGGGTTCTTCGCAGCCGGCAACCGACAGCATGGTGGCTGCTCTTAAGGGAACTCCCTATGATACCGGTCTGGACCTGGAGCGTATTGCCCGTATAGGTGACTATTTTAAGGAGATCCGCGGCAATTATGAAATTCCCCTGCATGTGGTCATGGGTGTTGATACCGCTGTTTTAAATTACCAGATCCCCGGGGGGATGATTTCCAACCTTACCTCGCAGCTGGCCAGCCAGAATGCCTCCCACCTGCTGGGCGAGGTATTGCAAGAAGTTCCCCGTGTGAGGGCAGAGCTGGGCTATCCTCCGCTGGTGACACCTTCAAGCCAGATCGTAGGTACACAGGCTGTAATGAATGTCATTACCGGCGGGCGCTACAAGGTTATCCTGACCGAGGTGAAAAACTACCTCAAAGGACTATATGGCAGGCCTCCGGGAGAGGTAGACCCCGACCTTTTGAAAAAGGTCTTAAAAGATGAAGAACCCTTCAAGGGCAGGCCTGCAGACTTGCTTGAGCCGCAGCTGGAAAAAACGAGGGAAGAAATGAAGGGTTATCTGGAGAGGGAAGAAGATCTGCTTTCCTACATTATTTTCCCTCAGGTGGCGGAAGCATTCTTTAAAGAAAGAAAAGGTGGAGCTTCTCCTTCCGTAAATAATCCGGGGCCACGGAGAAATAACCAAAGCCGGCCGGCGGGCAACAAAGCGCGTGCTCCCCAAAGCATCGAATTGCACCTGGATAAACTCTATACTATAGATGAAAATCTTGTGTATAATGATGATGATGAAAAAAAAGGCATGGTATACCCCACCGCCTAAATAAATCGGGTTGGAACATCAGATGAAAATTAAATCCTTTGAATTTAACCTGCGGGAGCTTTCCGGTGCCATGGGGGATATGGGAACGCTTCTTCCCCTGGCTGTGGGATATTTCGCTGTCTGCGGGCTTGATCCTGCCGGCCTGCTGGTGATGATGGGCCTGGCCAATATTGCTACCGGATTGGTTTACAGACTCCCCATGCCTATAGAGCCAATGAAGGTGCTGGCTGTGGTAGCCATTGCTCAGCAATGGTCTCCCTCCATGGTTTACGCTTCAGGCTTTGCCATGGGGATTGTCTGGTTGTTCTTTGCCATTACCGGTGTTATGAACTGGATAGCCAGAGTTACCCCCCATGCTGTCATTCGCGGCATCCAGGTATCCCTGGGTGTCCTGCTGGCTGTGGAAGCTTTAAAAATGCTTTCTTCCTGGTGGCTGCTGGGCCTTATCTCCCTGGCCGTAGTGCTGCTTCTGCGGCAAAACCGCTATACCCCCGGAGCCATTGTTTTAGTGCTCCTGGGGCTGGCAATCATGGTTTACCGGGGGGACCTGCAGGGGTTAAAAGTATTGACAATAAAATTTCCGGAGATAACCCTTTTCACTTCCCGGCAGGTCTGGCAGGCGATGCTGCTGGCGGGGTTTGCCCAGATACCGCTTACCGCCACCAACGCAGTGATCTCTACTTCTTCTCTGATTAGCACTTATTGGCCTGACCGGTATGTGAGCGAAAGAAAGCTTTCCTTAAACATGGGTATCATGAACCTGGTTTTCCCCTTTTTCGGCGGTATGCCACTCTGCCACGGTTCCGGGGGACTGGCCGGCCAGTATTTCTTTGGAGCGAGAACAGGCGGTGCCAACATCCTGGAGGGGTTAATCGAGATTGCCATGGGCCTTTTTTTCGCCTCCTCCATCGCTTATATTTTTGCCTCTTTTCCCATGGCTATCATCGGTGCGATGATGTTCCTGGTGGGCGTCGAGTTGATCAAATTTACCAGGGATATCAAGGTCAAAACCGATCTGCTGCCCCTGGGGGCAACCGTTATAGT
>JAAYOY010000128.1 GCA_012520035.1 Bacillota bacterium | reverse complement strand
AGTTTGTTATTTATGGCTAAGAAGGTTTTTTAATTGTTTCAATTATCTTCAAAAGGCTAAACAGGGCTAACAAAAATATCCCCGCCACTATTACTACAACAACATAATGCAACGGTATTCTTAAATTAGATGACACATCCCCGGCAAGATAAGTTTTTTGGGCATACTCGGCAAGTTTCCACATAATTAATAAAAAATTAACAAATATCACGGTCTCGGTTATTATTGTAATTATTCTTTGAGTCTTAAGCGAAAATTTTTCCAGCAGGAATGTAACATTAGTATGGCCGCCTTGAATTGCACAATTGGCTAAAGCGAAACTAATCACCACAACAGAAAGATAACAGACGTATTCATAAGCTCCGTATATTGGGTTGTTAAAGACTGCGCGCAGGATAATATTCAACACTACGATTAAACAAATCACCAATAGTATTATTGCACCGATTAGATCAAATTTTTGACAAACTTTTTCGTACGACCTGATAATTTTGTCCATACTATTTTTAACGCCTCCTTTCCACTGTTTGTACGTCTGGGAACTGCTTATTGCAGTTCCCAGACAAGTTATTACCTTATACTAATTATTTATTATCTGTACATCTCGTTATATTTTTCTCCCAATTCAAATACCAGTTCTTTTACTTCGGTACCCGGTAACCCTCTACTGTTTAACTCCTCTGCATACTCGTCAATAATAAAGGCAATTTTTTCTTTCCATCTTGCTGCTTCTTCATCGGAAAGAGTAATCACCTCCTGGCCGGTTTCTTCAATAGCGTACTGCAGAGCTAAATCGCTTTGCGTATCAAAAAAACCAATCGCATGTTCTTCCCATACCTTTTTACTTGCTGTCTCGATCGCATTCTGGATATCTGCCGGCAGGGAGTTCCAAACATCCAGGTTCATTACTACGGCCTGCAGGCCATTATACAAAAAAGGAGTTAACGTCGTATATTTCGTAACTTCGGCAAGGTTCCAGGCTGTAAGAGTTTCATTAGAAGCAAGGTTTGCCTTAACAATTCCCTTTTGTAATGCCTCATAACTCTCAGCATGCGTCATGGTAACCGGTGTTGCCCCAAGAGCAGTAATTGCAGGCGAATCAGAACCGATACAGCGTACTTCTAATCCCTGGAAGTCTTCCAAACACCGGATTGGTACATTGGAATGTATGTTACCAGGTCCTGTGCAGAAAAACATTAAAACCTTTATATCTTTATATTCGTCGGGCTGCAGTATTTCCATGGCTTCTGAAAAAGTACGGCTTGCAGACTTTGAGCTTTCAAACGGAACACCGGATTTTTTAAAAATATCACTTACAGGAAGGCGCCCTTCCACCCAGGAGAGCGATTCATGCCCCATATCGGCAACTCCTTCCATTACCCCATCGAAGATGTTACCACCTTCCAGTAAAGTCCCACCGGGATAAGCAACAATTTTGACCCGCCCATCAGTAGCTGCTTCAATCTCCTCAACTATGTAAGGCATCAGCTCTTTTTCAAAGGGACTGTTCGCCGGCATAAAACCGGCAAAAGTCAGTTCAATAATATCACCCGATTTACCTTCGGCATCGCCCGTCGCCTGACCGCCTGGAGTATCGGAAGCTGGAGAACCGCAACCGGTAAACAACGCAATTGAAAGTACCAATAAGAAAACACTTATTAACAGTAAACCCCTCTTTTTCATAGTGATCCCCCTTTTATAATGAGTTTTTTAAAATTTTACCTTGCACTTAATTTTCTGAGATTAATTTAAAAAAATATTAATCTTAGATCATTTATTACACCTCCAATTCCGTCAGTTTATTTAATTGAAATTAGTATATGGATACTAAATTATAATGCAAGATTTATGCCATTAATTGCATTAAAGGAAATGCTTAATAGTGTATGGAATACTTACAAAAAAATATTCACCTTTGGCAATTATGTATTCATTATTGATAAAAAAACTACATTTGGTTATGTTTGATCTTTTTAATCTTCCTCATAAGACTGGAAAGACTTATGTCAAGTTTCTTTGTCGCCTCTGCATATGTTTTGCTTTGTTCAAGAGCTTTTTTTACTACTGCAAGTTCAAATTCATTTACTATTTCTTTCAGAGGATATAACCCGTAAATTGAAAATTTTTCTTTGTTTAATAGTGATGTACGGCTTCGATAGGGTTCGCAAAGATTAGATAACCTAATAGTATTTGAAGAGCTGGTCACTATCAACCTTTCAACTAAATTTGCCAGTTCCCTTACGTTGCCGGGCCAGGGATACCCTTGCAGATGATCAACAACTTCGTCTAATATTCTAATATTGAAAATGCCGTACTTTTTAGAGATTTTTTCTGTAAAAAAATGAAAGAGGGCAGGGATTTCACTTATTCGGCTTCTCAGGGGGGGCACTTCAATAGGAACAACGTTAAGACGAAAATATAAATCTTCCCGGAATCTTCCATCCTTGACCATCTGTTCCAAATTACGGTTTGTTGCAGCAATAATTCTTACATCAACAGCAACAGATTTTGAATCACCTATTCTATTTATTCTTTTATCCTGCAAAGCCCTTAATAATTTCGCCTGAACTTCCAAAGGAAGTTCAGCTATTTCGTCGAGCAGCAACGTTCCCTTGTGAGCCAGTTCAAAATATCCCTTTTTACCTTGTTTTAAAGCCCCGGTAAACGAACCATGTTCGTAGCCAAACAATTCTGATTCAATTAAGCTAACGGGAATTGACGCACAGTTGACTTTAATAAAGGGACCGGATAGAGCTCTTGAACTACAGTTATGGATCAACTGTGCAATTAATTCTTTGCCTGAGCCCGTTTCTCCGTATATTAAAACGGTTGATTCGACGCGGCCTAACTTTACGGCAAGATCTACAAGTTCTTCCATACTCCTATCTTTGTAAACAAGCCCATCATCGCAACCCTCAATTTCTATCAGGTTGTAGAATTTATTGATACCGTAATTAATTGTCTTTTCTTTAAGCTTAATAGTATCGAGATCGACGGTATTAAAGCTATTTTGCATCACTTTCTCTTGAATAATAGACAGGCCCCGGATATTACATACGACCCGGTCTAGACTCCCTGAACGATTAATTACAGGTACTGAAGTTACCAGCTGTTTTTTGCCTTTGTAAGTTTCAATTTTTCCGGTAATTGTTTGCTTTTTTTCTATAGCCTCTAGAGCCGTAGAATAGCTGATTAATCCTTTATTAACCAGAAGCTTTAAATTTTTACCCAAGTATTTTTTGAGACTGAATCCCGACAATTCTTCAATAGCGGAGTTAAAAAATAAAATTCTGCCCTCATTGTCAGCAAGAAGAAAGGCATCTCTAGAATGATTTAATATGGTTTCCAACTCCTGGCTGCTTACCATTGCCACCCCTTATACCTCCATTCCTTCAATTATGCCTGAAAACAAATAATTGATACTCAAGGAAAAAAGGATTTAATCGAAAGAGTTGAGTTTTATTTTTGTATATTCGTTTTATTAAGTATAAAATCCTTCAACACAATATTACAAAAAATTAGCCCTCCGGCTACGTTTAGCGTTACCGCCAAAGAGCCAAAGGGCAAGCGATTTAGACCTAAAATTCAATTCTAACAACAAACTTAAACAGGATACTTCATCCCTGGCTTGCAACTAATAATTTCCATCATTTTCATAATGCAGGATTATTGCTTAAGTTCCTGCGCCAGATCTTGAGCAATCTTTTTCATTCTTTTAATGTGGGCTTCTTTGCCGGTAGTGAACTGTGGCAACTTCCACTCCATCTGCTGTAAATTGTTCACAATACCTGGCAGGAGATCAAAGGGAATGGAGAGCAGGATTAGCCCTTCCGGGAATATTTGCCTTGCTTTCATTCCATGATAAAGGCCGGTAATCATCATATTTAATTCTCCGCTGACGTAGGGATGGATATACAGCCATGAACAGCCAATCACCGTCGTTCCTTTGCTTTTCCACATTTCACCGCTGGTATAGCTCGAAGCTCTCAAAATTATTTCTGCATCCCCCACATTTGCAGTGACGATCAAAATATCAGGTGCAAATGATAATTGATCATAAGGTGCAAAAGCAACATAGTTTACGCTGTTTTTTGCCAAAGTAGAAATCTGATCATATATTCTCCTGTTTGCCCTTGCATCGTCAAATACCCCAAGCTTTGCCCCAATTTGACCGCTTTTAAAAATCGGATCAGGATCTTTCATACCTAAAATTAACGGGCCAACTACGCATTCAAAATCTTCCTGGGCTGCATAAAAAGGCCCTTCATCCTGCGCTTCTTTAAACATTTCGCAAAGGGCAAGTTTCTTGTTCAGTTGTTTGAACCCGTCCGGTTTCCCCAGCAAATACTTTACTCCTACCGGTTTTCTTTCAAAATTGAACTTATCAAATATTGACAAATCAATCAGCAATTTCTTCATGTTATTATAACCTCCTTTACTCCCGTTAAATATTATATTTTTAATATAGATATTAACGCCAAATACCACCACCCCATCGTATGCTGATTCAGAATGCTAAACATTTGAGCACCGTTAAAATCTAATGTGGATTCTACTTCCTTATCTATTTCATGTAGCAAGATTTGTACCATTTGATTAATAAAGGGATCGCAAATAATTATGAGAAAAGATTATTCGGTTATTTTTTCATTTTCGGCAATTAGATATTCAAAATTGACACAAAAATAATACTGCATCCTAAAGACCGAAATATGCAGTATTTATTTTAACTGAACAATCCTGAATTCTTTATTACCATAATTCGCCCGAGAATAAGAGTATCATTCAAGCAGAAGAACCAAAAAACGACCCGTTGAAACGGGTCGTTGTTAAATATTTTAATTGCTGCCGGCAGGAAGTATAATTATACGATTATCCTTTATCTAATTACTATTGCATTTAAGCTTTGCGCAGCGCTTTTGGTGTAGGCGGTTGATAGATCATCCAATGACAAGCCCCGGCAGCGCTGATGCTGGCCAGCAGCATTAAGAGTGTAGCGGCAGCTGTAAGAAGCATTGTTTTTTTCATAAGTCTTTTGCCTCCTTTTGAAAAAAGTAAGAAAAGAACCTGTCCAACTTTTCCAGACACACTTTACCTACCGGCAGCAAATTAAATGAAAGAAAGACAAACGCCATGCTTATAGCTGCAGCTTCCCTTAAATAGATCGCCCCGCAGGATACAATGCTGATTAACAGAACCGAAAGAATAAGCGCCACAATAAAGGTCAGCCTCTTAAAAAAAACACGCCTGCTCTCAGAAAGAGGATGGTTGGGGTGCTCCCGGGGGGCATACAACAATACAGCCGGCAATGTAATACCGATAATTAGCAGGAAAACTACATATCTCCCGAAAGGGGCTAAGTAAAGAAGATAGTCTGACATAACAACAGAAGTAAATCCCAGTAAAGGAAAAATGATAACGGAAGAAATCATACAAAATACCGGCTTGCTTAAGTGCAGGCCTCCTCCAAACCTGCGCAAAGGTGCATATGCAAGCATTACAATAGCAATTTCTTTCAAGAGGCCGGTTATTAGCGCCAACAAGAGTATGATTATCATTATGGAAAGATTGTGCAACAGAACGAAGGTCCCGTACGTAATGATTTCACGCCTGTCATCGTCATAACTAAGTTTGGAAGCAATGTAGTTTCCCAAGAAATTTGCCATCCTGTGCATATAATCAAATCTCCTCCAACTTCTTCATAGTTATATTATTAATATCGACAAATCTGCAGCATTTTTTATAGATATAGAAAAAATTATATAGGAAGTATAAAAGTTAAGAGAATACAAGAAGGATTTTTATTCCTTTTTCTCGAATAGTATTTTCAGTGCCAGCAAAAATGCAAAAAAAGAGGGGAGCTGCTCTTTGGGAGTGGCTCTCTTTATTAAACAATTCTTGATATTACAGTACTTCGACCCGAATTCAACAAACCAAAAAATGGAAGGTAAAGCCAATGTTTTTTTCGATTCTGCTTATTTTAAGGAATACCGTTGAAACATGTTGTTTATTGATAATCGGAGGTTGTACAGCAAAGAAAATACTACCCATATCCAAGATTCTACCGTTAAGCATAATTTATAGCATAATCATCATGCTCATCAGGATGCTCCCCATAAAATTTGGAATCCACACAATTATTAGCATGATTATAATGATATTCTTCTTTTATAATTTTTTTAAATTGAATATTAATCAGTCCGCGATCGCTGTTTTCACTACTTTTGTATTACTTGTAGCAATCGAATGGCTTAATTCATACTTCTTCTTAAATTTATTGGAAGGTCTCTCACTTAAGGAAATGGGAAAAGCAATCAATACACCGGAGATGTTTATAACCGGACTTCCTCCATTATTAATACTCGTCCTGCTGGCGCTCGTTGCGAGGATTTCATTATCTAGGAAATTGAAAAGTATAAATGAATCAATCCCAAATAAATCAGAATAAAATGCTATAGATGGGGGTCTTAAATAATTTTAATTCCGGGGAGTTGACCTTCGGT
>JAAYOY010000019.1 GCA_012520035.1 Bacillota bacterium | reverse complement strand
TTGTCTAACAGTGTAATCATCTCCCTGCCCTCCCATGTATTTTCCAGTTACATACATAGGAGATTTTATTCTATGGTGGGGGAGTTTTCAATTATTATAGTGGGGTACTTTTAGATTATCATAAACATATTTTGGCAATGTGTTTCCTTGATGAACAAAAAGGAAAAGACAGACAGCGAGGAATGCCAGACAGGCAGCAAAAAGCCCACGGTATGCAGCCAGCGGGTAGATTTTGTTCCATCCATCATCAGGCCTTCCCAGTGAATGTCCATTATATAACCCAGCAAGGGTTGCATAATGGACATTCTCAAAAAAGAGAGGTTATCCTGTTCGTTAGAGCAGGTAATTTTATTTAAGCACTCGCTAATTTTCCCGCCGAATAGTGGCGATCTGCTTTCTAATGAAAAAGCCTTATGATAACAAGAGCAATAACAAGTAAGAAAGTACGCGCGAATACGGTTTTTTGGGGCGAGATACAAGTTCTCAAGTTCAGGGACGGTTTTTGACTTGTAAGGTAATTTTTCAGAAAAGATTATTCAATAGATTAAAGGCAAGAACAAGAACCGTCCCTCAACTTGCCTCAACTTGCCCTAGAACCGGCAAAAGGCAAGAGCAAGAACCGTCCCCAAACTTGCTCAAACTTGCTTCTTCAACTCAAAATCAAAATCACCCCAAAATCACCCTTTAATATTTCTTCAGATCACCCTGAAGATGATTACAAAAATAAAACCACCCTGCACAATATACTTCAGAGCTATTTATTATAGAGCTTTTGCAGCCGGGCTCTGGGTTAAAGGATTGGAAGAGAGGGGGTGCAATTTGGCTTTGTAAGCTAGGAAGCAACAAAGGGGCTGTTAATTATGCTTCAATCATTTACGAAAAAGTATACCGATCTGTCAACTGAAGATGAGTTTGCGTTTATATTCTACTGCGACGTGTGCGATAAAGCCTGGAAAAGCGTGCCCATTCCATTTAGCCAGCGAGAACGGAAGAGTTTTTTTAAAAAACTATTCGGGGTGTATACCTCATTATGGAATGCAGAGCACAAGGACGCCTTTGAGAGAGCAAACAGAGAAGGAATGCTTCATTTTAACCGCTGCACTGTCTGTAACAGGTGGGTTTGTGATGACGATTTTTCCGAAGAAGAAAATTGTTGTGCCTACTGCTGTCAGAGAAATGGCTCTATTAAATAATGACTGAGCAGCATTTTAAATGGAATAACAAAAGGAGACTTTAAAATGTTTAAGAAAACAGTTTTACTGGCACTTTGCTTTATGCTAATATTGCCCGGACTGGCGTATGCCGAGGGGGAGCACCCCGCCAGCCTGGAAAAGCCGGCCGGCCTGTCTGTCCGACTCGATGAAGCCGGTGATTTGCTGCTTAGGCTTACTCAGCCGCAAAGCATAATGAACCTGATGAATGAGGGCGAATACTACATTAATTATGAGTTTGACTGGAAGATTAACGACGGCCCGTGGAAGTTTAACAAAAGCTGGGATAGATCCGGCGATGTATCATTAGCTGAATACTACGAAAGCACGTATGATTTATGGGACGTCCAAGGTTGTTTAAGCAATATAGGCCATGACGAAAGAAACTCCATAGACCGTTGGGTTTTCCCGGAATCTCTTGAGTCGGATGCCTTTGATTTGCAGAATAATACCTATTCTTTCCGCTTCAGGTATGTCTATGAATATGATGATGGGGATGGGTACAGTCATATTGTATCCCCCTGGTCGGATGTGGCATCCATTGGCAAGACATCCGCCGCCCAGATTCCGGACAGCCTGGAAGCGCCGCAGAATCTTACCGGCGAACTAGGAAAGTGGGAAAACGGCCAGCCCTATTTCCATTTCACCTGCGATATCCCTGAAAGTGTTGAGGAAGCCAACAAGTTGACCAAGGTATGGAACGCCCTGGACTGGAAGATTGGCAGCGGCAGTTGGGCGACCGAAAGCGGGAGTCTGCCGCTTGAAAAGGCTGACCATATGCTGTTTGATAATGTGGACATAGACCCCATCGATGAAGGCGGCTGGGGCGAAATAAACATTAAGGAGAACACGTATTATTTCCGCATGTTTTTTGAATTGCAAAAACCTGATGGAACAAGGGTGCGATCCCCCTTCTCCAATGTTATTGAGATAGGCACCCCGGCCTTTTACAGCGGCGCCAGCAGCTGGGCAACGGCGGAACTTGACAAGGCGGCCGGCTACGGGCTCATACCTGATATCCTGAAGGGTGCCGATATGACCAGACCCATTAACCGGGAAGAGTTTGCTGAGCTTGCTCTTTTGCTGTATGAAAAAACTACCGGAAAAACAGCACAGCCGGCTTCTGCGAATCCCTTTACCGATACTTCCAATCCGCAGATTTTAAAGGCTTTTTCACTGGGGATCACAAAAGGAACCTCCGCCAGCACCTTTTCCCCCAAAGTTTTAATCAACCGGGAGCAGTGTGCGACGATGCTTTTTAACACCATTAAGATCATGGCTCCTAATGCGGATTACAGCATTGCCGGGGTTCCGGATTTCCCCGACCAGAAGCATATATCCGCTTGGGCGGTAGAGGCAACGAAGTACATGTCCAAACTGGGCATTATCAAAGGCGATTTGCAGGGGAACTTTATGCCGAAAGCTACAACTACCGTACAGGAGAGCACCGGTTACGGAATGGCCACGCGTGAGGCTGCGATTATCATGACCGTGAAAACCTATGAGGCGATGAAATAAGTATGATGAACCGGGGTTGCCTATTTTCAAATAGGCTTGCCGGGTTTTCAAATGGGTGCCGGGGACCCCGGCACGCCCCATCAAGCAGCTTTAACGGATTTTAAAGAAAGGGAAAGAGAGGAATGGGAAAATGAAAAAAATACTGATTTTATCACTGATAATAGCGCTTGTTTTTACACTGGCAGGCTGTGGTGGAGTAAAACAAAATATCGAAAAGAAAGTCGGCGAAAAAATTACTGAAACAATTATTGAAAAAGCGGTCGGCGACGAGAATACCCAGGTTGATATTGATGGAGATACAATTACAATCAAGGGTGCAGATGGCGGTGAGGTCAGCCTGGGTGGCACTGAATGGCCAGCAGTTGATGGTCTCCCGGAGTTTAAGGGCGGGGAGATTATCAGTGCAGCTAAAGATAATGAAGGCAATGTGATGATCATAATGGAGGATGTAGAGGAAAACGATTATCAGAGCTATTTAGAGAAAATTAGTAAGGATTTTACAGAGGATGTCGTACAAATGGAAGCGGATGAATACTTTCTGTTTGAAGCAAAAAACAGTAAGGGGTATAAGGCGGTAGTACAATATTTTCGTGAGGATAAATCACTTACGATTATTGGCAATAAAGAAAGCCAATAAAAAGGACTTGAAATACTAAAATGTCGAAACGAAGGGAGGGTAAAAATGGCAAAGATAAAAAGCAGTGCCAGAATAAATAATACCGGCTCTATTTATATAGAACCACATCCGGTTGACCCTACTATCTATGATGATCCCGTAGCCCTTCGAACCGACTGGAAACCTCTTAACTATGATAGTGCCAGCTTTTGCACTTACAGGCTGACAAGAGTAAACAGCGATCGCTTAGCCTTCAAGCCAACACCGCAGACCCTGGTATTGTTTGGCGTTTTTCCTTTTGCCGGGATAGCGCTCCTACTGCATACATTCTCGGGTCATTTGGAAGCTTTTCCTCTGCTGTTAGGCCTTGTCTTTTTACTGCTGGGGTTTTATCTGCTGTACTATCAAGCGGCACCGATTGTGTTTGACAGGAGGAGTGGGCTATTTATAAAAGGACGAAAGAGAGCAGACCGGGTGCCTGACATGGAGAACCCCAAAAACATTATTGGTTTTGACAACGTTCATGCACTCCAGCTTATTTCGAAAATCATCTATAGGAAAGTACCTTATCTTTGTTATGATTTGAACCTTGTCTTGAAAAACGGGAAACGTATTGCTGTCCTTTCCCATTCTAACAAAAACAAAATCAGGGATGACACTCTTATGCTTGCGGATTTTTTAGATAAACCCCTCTGGGAGGCGATCGATTAAGACATTAAAATCCATATATAGCGGTGGAAGCTGGTTGAGATCAAATAAACCGGGTGTTCGATGTTTTGAAATGCAAGTTTAATTAAATGAAGGAGGTTAATTGTCGATGCGCAGAGCTCATGAAATCGATTACCAAATTTATGGAGATGATATGCAGTTTGTGGAGATAAGCCTTGATCCGGGAGAGACTGTTGTTGCCGAAGCCGGGGCCATGATGTATATGGACGGTTCAATCCAGTCCGATACGGTATTTGGAGACGGCTCCGACAGGGATAAAGGCAAAGGCCTCATGGATAAGGTGATGGGCGCCGGGAAACGGGTGCTGACCGGGGAGAGCCTTTTTATGACTACTTTTACCAATCAAGGCTCCGGTAAAAATGTGGTAGCCTTTGCAGCCCCCTATCCGGGCAAAGTAATTCCCATGGATCTTGCCGATTGCGGGGGGCAGATTATCTGCCAGCGGGATGCTTTTTTGTGTGCCGCTAAAGGTATTGCCATTGAGATAGCATTTCAGAAAAAGATCGGAGCGGGGTTTTTCGGCGGAGAGGGCTTTATCATGCAGCGCCTGGTAGGTGATGGCCTGGCTTTTCTTCATGCCGGCGGCACCATAATACAAAAAGAGCTACAGTCCGGAGAACTAATCAAGCTTGATACCGGCTGCCTGGTAGCAATGACAGCAGGAATAGACTATGATGTTGCATTTGTCGGCAACCTGAAGAGCGCTATCTTTGGCGGGGAAGGGTTATTTTTGGCTACCCTTAGGGGCCCCGGGCAAGTCTGGCTGCAATCTCTTCCCTTCAGCCGCCTGGCCAACCGTATGATTGCAGCCGGAGGCAGGGGAAGTGGAAAAAACAAAGGTGAAGGTGGCCTGCTGGGCAATGTAGGATTGAAAAACCTGCTCGGCGGGGATTAATCTGGGGATTAATCTGATAATTACTGGACCCTGAACAATTGCAGTGCCTGCATTACAAGAATTGAAGAAACCCATACTTTTTCTTAGCAAATAGCTGGAAAGCGTGTGGGTTTTCTTGGTATTACTTGAAAAAATAAACTCTTATACAGTGGCATCTTTCGTATATTTAGGTTATTTCACACAAATACTATAACTATCAAAAACTATTAAAAATAGAGGAGATGCGACATGGACGTTTTAAGAGCCCAGGAAATTGCTAATTCGCCGGTTATGGTAAACGTCACCTATAACGGGGACCTTGTTTATATTGAACATGTGGATCGTGAAAAGCAAATAGCTACAATACATAGTTTAAGTAACCCGAACATTAAACAGAGTGTTTCTGTAACAAATCTACAGGAAGAATGATAATAGAAAAAGCCTGAGAAACCAACAGTAATAAAGTTATATAAAGGTTTTTAAATTGTGGTGAAACGGAGGAACACCTTTGGTCAAAATAAAAGCTATAACGCTACTAATAATAATTAGTATGTTTGTCCTGGTTATGTTAACAGGATGTTGAATACTTTGCTAACCGGTCTGCCGTTGGCAGAAAACCATTGTCGCGAGCAACAACTACAAAGTATTGGTTGAAATGAAGTAAAAGGAGGGGTTGGGACTGATGAAAGCTTATGTTAACGAGGAATGCATCCTGTGTGGCCTTTGTGCCGATACTTGCCCGGATGTTTTTGAGCTGGGAGAGGAGAAAGCTGAGGTTATAGTGGATGAGGTTCCTGAAGAGCAAGAGGAATGTTGCCGTGAAGCGGCTGAAGGTTGTCCTACTGATGCTATAGAAATTGAAGATTAACCATCAACTGTTATTTTTTAATGGTTTTGTAACATATTCCTGTTGTAGTTTTAATTTATCTGGATCCCGGTTCCTCTTTCTTATTTAGCAAAAAAATACGGGAAAGCACGTTCAACTACTGGTACTATTATTTCCCGTCAAGCCCTGGCGTTAATTCCGTCAGGGCTTTAATATACAAATTTGTGGTAATTGAAGTAATAAATCTTTGAGCATTAGAGATATTTGTTATTTGGATAAAATCCCTTAGTCTATAATTCCTGTATAAATTCTGCAAGTGTCATTACGCGGAGCAGCGGATACATAGGGCTTGCCTTCAATACTGTAATTATATGGTTGTGTATATTTTTAAAACGTGAAGCGCAGCAGTCTTCAAGGACAATTACTTTAAAATTATGGGAGATGCCGTCATATGCCGTTGACAGCACACAGATTTCAGCAGCAACCCCTCCTACTGCAATTGTATCAACATTCCATTCTCTAAGGGTAATATCAAGATCTGTTTTGAAAAAGGCGCTAAGCCGGCGCTTGTGTACAATCAAGTCAGAGCTCTCCGGTTTTAGCTCGTCAATCACTTCTACCCCGGCTGTGCCCCGGATTCCATGTGGTTTCATGCGTGATTTAAACATAAAATCATTCGGCATAAGGGCATCATTGGCATAAATAATGGGTACACTTTTTTCACGGCAAACGCTGATTAATTCTTGCAGTCTGGGAATAATCTTAAGACCTTCTTCACCGACAGGCAATGGCCCGTCCAATTTTATAAAATCGTTGACCATATCTGTGATAATTACTGCCGGTTTCATCTTATCTCTCCTTTTCCTTTGGGATTTTTTCTATTCTCAACTGCAGCTATTTAACCTCTTTACGATAATATCTTCGTGCCTGGCTACGGCAGCTTCAATGCGATCAAGCTTTTCTGAATTTAGCTTGTACCCATCGAATAGTACACCCAGCTTTTGGCCATGGTCGTTTTCTATTTTAACAACAATAGCTTTGACTTCGGCTATTTCTTGTTTTAGTTCTTGTTTTGTAACCATAAGTTCTTGTTTTGTGGCTGTAAGGTCCTGATTTGTAGCCATAGTATTTTTAATTTCATCTACTTCTTTAGTAAGATTATTAACCTGAGCCGCAATAAGTTCTAATAACTCCCGGTCGGTCATTTAATTTCAGTCCCCTTTGCCCTATATTATACCTTTCCATAAAGAAAACTTAAATAGGGGCCCAATAATATTTAAACTGGTTAAATCCGCAGGCATCCCTGAGAAGGATTACGCAGGAACTCTTTACTTTTCAAATGCATACAGGGAAGCTTTCTATACAAGCTGGCAGTGGATCAGGCTTGTGGAAAATTGGGTAAGCCCTCTCTTTTGGTAAAAAGCGAAAAACATAGTTGCTCCGGGTATCGAAAAGGAAAAAAAATATGTATTTTATCTTTCATGGTACGGAAACCATTGGAAAGGACCGTCCAGCGAATCCAAGGATGATCTGTTCATCGTCGGCCTGGATTATACTGGTAATGCAAACCGTACCTACTGGACAAATGGGTTCAATACTGCCCCATCGTAACTGCAGAGCCCGACCCTAATCTTTTCGTTCCAGAATCACTGAATTTCAAACTGGTTGAGCAACAAAGGTGGCTGGAGATAGTAACCCAAACTGTTTATCAATATGATGACGACTGGTGGCTGGGAGGAGATATTGATTCGCCCGGAGAAGCGGATTTCTACGCTGTTATTCAAGTCAACGGAGTAGAATATCGCGAAGCAATGCATGAAGACCAGGACTCTATCAAGCCGACAAATTAGTTTACACAGGTCCCGATATCCCCTTCTGTCTCAAAAATTACTATAAAATATGACATATGGGATGAAGATGTAGCTGGGGGAGGCTTTATACCCAGCCTTAGGGGTGGTGATGACCACTGTGACATAGTCCCCGGTTATGGCTCCAAAACATGGGTAATCTCAGGAACGCCCGCTTCTTTCCTGAAACCCAAAAAACTTATAAAAACCGAAACCAATTGGTTTGACCACGATGGAGACGGTGATGAAGCGGCGGTACATTTCACCGTTTTGCTTGCTGAACATAAGCGCTTTGGTCTTGAACCCCCCGTAACGATCTCGGATGCTGTTGCAGATGGGCCCTTTGACCTGAAAGGAGAGGCGTTGTCCGAAAGTGAAATCAAATTGACATGGACCGACAGGGCACAAAATGAGATAAGATATGAAATTGAAAGAAAGGAGAAATCGGGAAATTATTCAATAGTAGCTGCAGTAGATCCCGACTCAACCGAATACTGCGACCTGGGTCTTTCACCGTCCACCATGTACACATACAGGATCAGGGCCATATATTCGGGGCCAGACTTCTACACTGAAAATGCCGGCGTTTACTCAAATGAAACACCGGTGACAACAAAAATAAGAATGGCGATATTACCCGGTAAGCCCGGCTCAATTGATGACTTTTGGGCCGGACAGCTTGAAGATGTTTCCCTGAATTTTCCCGATGCGCCTTCCGAACTAAAGGCAACAGTAGTGTCGGATACGCAAATCGACCTTGCCTGGACGGATAATTCCAACAATGAAGAGAAATTTGTTATAGAACGGGGAGAAGACGGAAAAGAAGAACCTACGTACCTGGAAGTTCCGGCAAACATTACTTCGTACCAGGATAAGGGTTTGGAGCCGGGCAAAATATATTATTATAGGGTTAAAGCTTTTACTTCCCTGGGGTGCTCCGCTTACTCAAATAACGTATGGGAGAAGACTGCCGATCCTAAGCCTGCGGCGGAGTCGGCTCCGTCACCGCCACCTGGTCCCGTTGTACAACCGCCCCAGGATAATGGCAAGACTGTCATAAAATTCTATATTGGTGAACCGTTGTATTACGTAAATGACGCAATATTGAATATGGACACCGTCCCCGTAATAAAGAGCGGAAGGACTTTCATACCCATAAGGTATTTGACCGAGGCAATAGGAGCGTTAAATGAATGGGATGGAAAGGAATCAAAAATAACGGTAAAACATGGCGATCTTCTGATTGAGCTTTGGATAGGGCGGAAAACCGCTTTTGCAAATGGCAAGGAAGTCCCCATAGACGCTGCCGATCCGAGAATAACACCTTTTATAGCGCCACCGGGGAGGACATTGATTCCTCTGCGGTTTGTAGCGGAAAATCTGGGGTGTGACGTAGAATGGGATCCTGTGTCTAGCGAAGTCATGATAACTTATCCTGGAAGCGGCTAATGCTTAAGCGCCATTTCGTAAATCTCAGCAAAGATAAGGTTTAAAATAAGCTTTATCATCATCATCATCGGCTCTGCTTACGACCGTGAGCAGAGCCGTTATACAATATCCTCACATTATTGCATATGAGGATATTACACGCCTCCGGCGGAACTCATAAAATAAGTTATCGATTAATATATTTCTTCAAGAGTCACAATACGGATCGCATCTGGTTTATTGCCATACAATG
>JAAYOY010000127.1 GCA_012520035.1 Bacillota bacterium | reverse complement strand
GTGCTTCCTTCGCGGTTGAAGGGGACCCGTTGAAAGCGGCGGAACTGATTCAAAATCATATTAACGAAAAACGTGCAAAGCTGGGGCTTTCTTAATAAGAAGCAGCAATACAGGGGAAGTGATATAAAGATGTTCAGTACAAAGTACGCTATCATCGGCAGCGGCCCGGCTGCTTTTTATGCCGCACAAGCCATCCGCAAAAGGGACCCGGGGGGAAAGCTGGTCATGATCGGTGCGGAAGGATATCTTCCTTATTTCCGCCCCCTTACCTCTTACCGCATAGCTGATCTGGTCCCTAAAGAAAAAATATTCCTGCGGGAAGAGGAATATTATCACAGACATAAGATCGAGTTCATTAGCGGCAAAGTCACAGAGGTAAAGGGAGAAGAAAAGATCCTGGCCTATACCCCCCTCTCCAATAATGGGGAAGAAAAATCCGCCTCCGATACTCAAAATGCTCACTGCGCTTGCCGGTTGCACTTTGAAAAACTGCTGATCGCTTCCGGTGCTGCCCCGTCGAAGCCGGATATCCCCGGAATAGATACCCCCGGGGTGTATTACCTTCGCACCATTAATGATGCGGAAAAAATTGCTGCCAGAGCAAAAGGCCGCAAAAGAGCGCTGCTTCTGGGCGGTGGTCTGGTCAGCCTCAAAACGGCTTACTCTCTGCACAAACTGGGCCTGGAAACCACCCTGGTCATCGCTTCTGACCGGATACTCTCCCAAATGCTGGATAATGAAGGGGCTGAAATGGTTGCCCGACACCTGGCTGAAAAAGGCCTGGAAATGGTTTTTCAAAACGATATAACCGAAATACATGGCAACGGCTCGGGAGTAACCGGCGTTACCCTTGCCGACGGCCGGAAGCTGAAAACAGACCTCATCGTGGTCGGCAAAGGGGTTAAGCCGTGTACCTCATTCCTTAAAGAAAGCGGGATTGAGGAAGAAAACGGCATCCCGGTAAACGAACAACTGCAGACTAACCTGCCCGACGTTTATGCTGCCGGGGATGTAGTTCTCAGCAAGGACCTGTTGCTGGAAAAACCTGCCAATAACGCCCTCTGGCCCAACGCCACAGCACAGGGGGAAATAGCCGGTGCCAACATGAGCGGGGAACAGATTATTTACAGGGGTTCGATGAAAATGAACGCGGCGGAATTTTTTGGGCTTCCCGTTATCGCTGCAGGCCTGGGCAGAGTGCAGGAGGGCGCCGCGGATCATCCATATGAGATCTGCCGGGCGAGAAATTCCACAGGGTCCGGGAAAGAGATGTGCTATTTGAAGCTGGTTTTTCAAGAAGATCTCCTTGTTGGGTATATTTCCATCGGTGAAAACCGCAAAGCAGGGGTACTCACAAACCTCATCATGAGCAGACGTCCTCTGTCCCAACGGCATAAAGAACAGCTGGCAGAAGGAAATCTTTCTTTACCTTTTTAGGGAGCCCAAGATTAAATATTGCCCGGAACTTTTGCTGACAGTGACAGGTGAACCCTGGTTTGCCCTAAAAACTTTTTTTCGGCACAATCGCATTTAAGATAGTGGCTTATATGAGATTATTCTAAGTCCAAGTTGCCCTCTAATAAGCTTTTTGCGGTTGGCCATGAATTTGCGCAAGCCAAAGAACCGTCCCCCAAATTGCCTAAAATTGCGCAAGAAAAAGAACCGTCCCTAAAGTTGCTTATTGCGTACCAATACGGAATCGCCCAGATCAACTTCCAAATGTGCTGCGATCACCGGGCACTTGGCCTGCAGCAAAAAGAAGGTTTTTTCGCCGGCAAAAGACGTCCCCTCCAGGGTTTCGTAATTGGCCTGACCCTTGGCTAGAACAATGCGGGCAGAGGCTAATAAAGGATATAGTTCCTGCCCGCTATGTTCCGGGATTGTTCCAAGATAATTACTTCCTGTCGTGACTACTTTTGCCAGAAAGTCCATCCCCGCATCCTCTGCATCCGCTTCCGTGGCATCGTTGAGGATCGGTCCTCCCTTGACTACGTAATAAAGCTCGCCGGTATAGTTGCGCAGCTGAGCCATCAGCAGGGAATCAAAAACGACCTCCCCGCTGTTGTCACCAATCATGACCAGGGGGCCGCCCTGGCTTAACAGTTCCCGAAAGGAGTCGATATCGCTGCGCCGAAAATCCCGGTCCAGCTCCCGGCGGATACTCGCACCAACATCATAATCAGGGTTGATCCCCATATCGATCGCATTCCCGGCTACGGAAACTTTTAAGGCTGTAAGAAGGGGATCCTTACTGGCAGAGACAACCCTCTCCAAAATAGGAAGGTATTTGCGTGCCGCTTCGTTGGAAGCTACCTTGGCCTTTTTATAAGGGTCGTCTTCTCCTAATAAACGATATACTTCAAAAAGAACCAGCGAAGAATTCTCCGCCGGAGATTTTAAAGGATCCAGCTCGGCGATCGTGGGAAACAGATTATGAATCAGGGTATATTGTTTTTCTTCCTCCACCCCTGCTATCCGCAGCGTAGAGATAATATGCTTGATATAACAGGGAACACAGTCAACTGTTGACCTCATCCT
>JAAYOY010000126.1 GCA_012520035.1 Bacillota bacterium | reverse complement strand
TATCTTTTGGCTCTGTTTCAGTACCTAAAAGGGAAGTAATTATTAAAGTTATTTTTATGTTAAGGGAATTGCTTTTCCCGGAATATTTTGGCCAGCGGCATCTTATCGGCACAACCATTGAATATCATATTGGTGCTCTGTTAATTAAGATTCATGAAAAATTGCATGAACAAATCACCTGTGCCCTTCAGCACAGGGCAGTGGATGATTATGCAGATACAGAAGGCATTGCCAATAAAGCCGATGAAATTATTTATACTTTTTTAAGCAAAATACCTGAACTTCGTGAAACAATTGCCCTTGACGTAGAAGCTGCCTTTACAGGAGATCCCGCGGCAGCGGACAAATATGAAATAGTATTCTCTTACCCGGGTGTTTTTGCAGTTTTTGTCTATCGCTTGGCCCACGAGTTGTGGTTGCTCTCTGTTCCGTTAATCCCTAGAATTATGACTGAATACGCCCACAGCGTTACCGGTATTGATATTCACCCAGGTGCAACGATCGGCAAGCATTTTTTTATTGATCACGGTACCGGAGTTGTTATCGGTGAAACCACCGTCATCGGCAATAATGTAAAAATCTATCAGGGTGTAACGCTGGGTGCCCTATCCACGCGCGAAGGCCAGAATCTGCGCGGGGTAAAACGCCATCCAACTATTGAAGATGATGTAACCATTTATTCTGGAACCTCTATTCTGGGCGGGGAGACTGTAATCGGTAAGGGGGTAGTCATCGGTAGTAATGTCTTCTTAACCGAATCAGTCCCGCCCGGTACGAAAGTCATTAATAAAACTCCGGATTTAATTTTTAAGGGCCGGGCAGCGCGGGAGCCTGAGAGTCAATGTCTGAATGCAAATATCTTGAAGTGATATTTTTTGTGCGGGGGGTGTCGACTAATTTAATAAGGGGAGATTTTGAAATGCCCGACAATGATAGAAAAATTTGGGAAAGATATTCCCGTCAGGTTCTTTTTACTCCCATCGGGAGAGCAGGCCAGGAAAAATACGCAGCCATGAATTGTCGCTCATAGATCTCATGCAGGTAAATAGGGGATGTAAAGCGAATTATCATTAAAAGAAGAAATAAGAGATAACAGAATGGGGTGTTTGTGCTGCCGAAAAAAATAGAAGCCGAATGTGCCGATAGGGCCAAGCAGGTAAGCTCTTTCATCGTCATGGATGTACTGGAAAAAGCACACGAAATGGAGGCCTGCGGCGAGGATATCATTCACCTGGAAATTGGCGAACCAGATTTTGACACCCCCCAGCCGGTGAAAGAAGCCGCCTTGCAGGCATTGAAAGCGGGAGATACCCACTATACCCACAGTTTGGGCAAACCGGTATTGCGGGAGGCTATTGCCGGCTTTTATAAGCGCAAATACGGGGTTGAGCTGTCTCCGGAACAAATCATCGTTACCTCCGGTTCCTCCCCCGGAATGCTGCTCGTTTTTTCTGTGTTAATAGAGCGCGGAGATGAGGTAATCCTTCCTGACCCACACTACGCCTGCTATCCTAATTTTATACGTTACCTCGAAGGCAAGCCTGTTTTTATTCCGGTGCAAGGAGAAAACGGCTTTAAGTACCGCCCTGATGATATAAAAAAAGCGATCAACGCCAGGACGGCATTTCTAATGCTCAATTCCCCTGCCAACCCCACCGGTTCTGTCTATAACAGCAGTGAGTTGCAAGAGCTGGCAGCGTTAGACCGGATAATCGTCTCAGACGAGATATACGCAGGGCTTGTTTACGGGGAAGAGCAGCATACCATTCTGGAATATACAAAAAAAGCCTTCGTTATCGGCGGGTTTTCCAAGGTTTATGCCATGACCGGATGGCGCCTGGGTTATGTAATTGCGCCACCTGAATATATCCGCCCCATGCAAAAACTCCAGCAAAACCTCTTTATCTGTGCCGCATCTTTCGCCCAGGAGGCTGCCGTTACTGCTTTGACCTGCTGCGACCGGCATGTAGCTTCAATGGTGGAGGTTTACGATTGCCGCCGCCGCTATTTGCTTAACCGTTTGAAAAAAGCAGGTATTGCACCCCCCGTAGATCCCAGGGGAGCTTTTTATGTTCTCGCCGATGTGCGCAAATATACTACGGATTCTCTTGCTTTTGCCTTTGAAATTCTGGAAAAAGCAAAGGTTGCCGTGACCCCGGGGATAGATTTCGGCCAAATCGGGGAAGGTTACCTGCGGCTCTCCTATGCCAATTCCCTGGAAAATATAGAGGAAGGAATGAACCGTCTGGAAACCTACCTTTACAGCTTAAGCAAGATCGGGGACGGTTCTTGATCTTGCCTCCAAGGGCAAGATCAAGAACCGTTTTTGGGCATTTGGGACTGGTTGTGTGCCACGGACAGAGGGGACATATAGGCAGATTGATTCGTCGGGATAATCCGGCATAGCGGAGGGGATTAGAAAGCTGATTTTCCTTCGAAAAGACTAACAAATAAGCTGGCAGGTAAATATAACTGCCAGCTTATTTGTTTAAATGAAATTAATGTTTTACAAAAACTACGTTAATGGCTTTTACCAGGGCATGTACTTTTTCGCCTTTATTAAACCCGGCATCTTCCAAACTGTCTCGCGTCATCACGGACGTGAGTCTGGGTGAATCACCCGTTCACCCGCCTACTCACATAGTTACTTGGGCCATAATCTCGTCTGTTTTAATGTTTTCGATTTCGCCGATTAAAATATTTCGTACTCCAGCTTCCAAAATATAACCTCCAATCTGGATTATTGGGTCACTTTCTTTATAACAGGATTTTTTTAGTTCCTCACAAGCATTACGGGAATGTTCGGATATGTTTATTCATAATTTTCCCCTGGCATACCTTAATTATTCAACGCCAAATAAAATATAGAGATTTGATTATTATGGGTTATAAATCATTTTGATGAATAACAAGATTTTGAAGGGTAATCCCTGGACCTCCAGTTTTATTTTAACTTGGATAAATTCGAGAAACTTACTTCGGGAGTTTTCTTTTTGCTTTACGTGGAGTTAATTTGGAAATAGAGCAAGGTGAATTTACTATGCATGCTGTCGATTTTGCAAAACGTTATGGTAAAAAGATTGTAGGGATCAGTGATGGTAAAATAGTGCTGGAAAAAAAGGGTTGTGACTTATGTAGCGGGGATATAGATTTAATTTACGGGGATAAGAAAACAGTTGACATCCCTGGATACCACACTTCGCCGGTAGCAAACATATCGTAAATAGCGGTGAGTATCATACCTGCCATAGAATAATTTCTCTTTTTG
>JAAYOY010000125.1 GCA_012520035.1 Bacillota bacterium | reverse complement strand
GGTTTTCGCCAGGGGAGGGCTTTATTAATGCCCCTGGGTGACACCAGGGGGGTCGGCCCCGGTTGTTTCGTTCAGGCGCTGGGTGAGCCTTTTTTTGTAAAAGCCGGTTCCGGTCTTCTGGGAAAGGTTCTTGATGGGCTGGGAAGGCCGCTTCACGAGGATTTTGAAATTGATGATTTACATTTTACCTCTTTGCCGGTGGAAAATGAGCCCCCCAATCCCCTGGAAAGGATGCAGATCTCTGAGGTCATGGTAACGGGGGTCAGGGCTATTGATACTCTCTTAACCTGCGGACAGGGGCAGCGTATCGGCATTTTTTCCGGAAGCGGTGTGGGGAAGAGCACCCTTCTGGGCATGATCGCCCGTTACAGCGGTGCTGACGTCAGCGTTATCGGCCTGGTTGGTGAAAGGGGAAGGGAAGTAGGTGATTTTCTCCACAACGATTTGGGTCCTGAGGGGCTGAAGCGTTCGGTGGTGGTTGTCTCAACTTCGGACCGTCCTGCACTGGAAAGGGTCAAGGCTGCTTACGTATCTACTACCATTGCAGAATATTTTCGCGATCAGGGATTAAAGGTTATTCTCATGATGGATTCTGTTACTCGTTTTGCCATGGCTCTTCGGGAAATTGGGCTGGCGATCGGGGAGCCCCCGGCAACTAAAGGATATACCCCTTCGGTTTTCGCCAGCTTGCCCAGGCTCCTGGAGCGTTCCGGGACATCACAACACGGTTCCATCACGGGTTTCTATACTGTCCTGGTGGATGGTGATGACCTGAACGAGCCCGTTTCCGATGCCGTAAGGGGAATACTTGACGGTCACATTGTTCTTTCCAGGGAACTGGCTGCGCAGAATCATTTTCCAGCCATTGATATTTTGAACAGTGTCAGCAGGCTTATGCCCTTTCTTATTGATGAAGAGCACAAAAACCGCGCTTCACGGGTGAGGGATCTGCTGGCTGCTTACAGGGATTCGGAGGACTTGATCAACATCGGAGCTTATGTAAAAGGTTCTAATTCCAGGGTGGATATGGCCATCGCTTACCGGGACAGGATGGAGGCTTTTCTCCGGCAGGATATGAACGCGGGCGTTTCGTGGGAAGAGAGCTGCAAGGCGTTGAGGGGTCTTTTTAATGATCTGCCTTAAAAGCAGTGCAACTAAAATATTACCATGCTCCTTAACAAAAGCAGATTTCGGGCGAAATATATAATGGATACTATAATTAAGTGAGGGACAGGTATGGCCTTTCAATTCAGGCTGCAAAAACTTCTTGATTACCGGGAGGACGAGAAGAATACGGCTGCGGAAGAACTGGGGCGCAGACAGCGGGAGCTTTTGGAGATCAAGAAAGAGCTGGAAAGGCTGCAGCAGGATGAGCAGAGGATGATGGAACTTAGCCGCGGGCAACAGGAACAGGAGCAGAAGCTCAATCTTTTTGCCCTGAGGGCTGTGGAAAGCTACCGTGTGTTTTTACAGGAGCGTTTTCGTTGCAAGCAGCAGGAGCTTTTTCGGAGCGAAGATCAAGTTGAACAGCAGCGACGGGAGGTTGTTGAAAACTGGAAGCGCTGCCAGGTGCTGGAAAAGCTCAAGGAGAAGGACCTCTCCGGTTACAACAGGGAGGAGCTTAAACGGGAACAGCTTCTTAATGATGAAATTTCCCTTTACAGCTATATTAAGAGACCGAAAGGGGGTGATTAAGCATGTTTACTGAAGCCGTTTCCTCCGGCGCTGTACACCCGGGAAAAGCACCAGGCGGTGGGGCGGGCCGTTGCAGCAGTGCAAATGGTGGCTTTTCAGCATTATTGAACAAAATATTTACTCCCGGGCTTTCAGCTGCCCCTGTTTCTTTGAAGGAGGAGAGGGCCTCTTCCCGGGGTATGAAGGGGTCGGGGTCTACCGATCCGGAGGAAAGCGGGAAGCCGGGGGAGGATTCCTGGAGCAAAGAGGGTGCGGGTTGGCCTTTTAGGGAACGCTTGCAGCGGGTTCTGCGGGAGCTACTTGGGGATGTTTTTCCCACCACCGGGTTCCTGATACAGTGGAACGAACTTCCTCCGCCTTTAAAAGAACAGTACCTGAGCATCCTGGCGGGAGAATTCCCCGGGGTACAGCCTCAACCTGGAGGTGATGTTTCTTCGGCCGGGAATTACTTAATTGAAGAAGCGGTTTTAGCTGTTTGGGCCGGAACCGGCCGCCCGGAGGCAGGCCAACCTGAAGCGGGGAAATTCTTGGAGGATTTAGTGCAGGGTATTGGAGGAAACACCGGGAAAGCGGCGGATATAGAGGGGATTTCCGGTATTTATCCGGGTAACGCCGTGGAACAGGGCTCCGGTGCGGCGGAGGAGAGGCTGCGCGCGTTATTTTTTAATGTTACCGAAGAGCAACTATTAACCGGCAGGGTTGCCTATCACCGTGGGGGTTTGACGGGCAAGGGCAAACCGGAAGAAGAGGTTTTCTTGAGCAATTTGGTGCAGGGCAGCGGAGGAGACACCGGGAAAGGTGCGGATTCTGCAGGTGTTCCCGGGGTTTATCCGGGGGATTTTAAGGAGCAGAACACCGGTGCGGGAAAGGAGTTTTTCATGGATTCCGGCCGGGAAGCAACGATTGCCGTGAAAACCCCTCCACCAGGTGAAATAATTCCCGACGGAGGCCTGGAAGGGCAGCCCCAGGGAGGCGGGGAGCCTTTTTCGGATGAAGGAACGCTTAAAGGGAGCTCTTTAGTTTCAACTCTTTATGTCGAAGGAGCGCCGGGGGAAGGTATGGGGAATGCATCCTCTTCATTTGTCCCCTCGCAGTCAACCGGGCTGCTGCAGCATAATTTCAGGGATACTATGGAGCAGATTTTGCAGCGCATGGATTACCTGGTACGACAGGGCGGGCAGGAGTTGCGTCTCAAACTGCAGCCTGAATTTCTCGGAGAGGTTCTGATCCGCATGCGCCGTATGCGGGGAGTGCTATCGGCGGAAATAATTACAAGCCACCCGGCGGTAAAGGAAATGCTCGAAGGGCAGCTTGATATGCTGCACCGGCGTTTTCAACAGATGAACCTGGATGTGCAGCGTTTTGACGTTCTTTTAAAAGATGGAGGCCAGAATGGTTTCGCATTTGAAAGGGAACCCCGCAGGGAAGAGCCCCTGCATCACCCGGGGATGGATTACAGGTTGCCGGATGGTGAAGGGGCAAAGGTGTCGGTTTCCGGGTACTTTGGCGGGGATAGACGGGTGGATTACCTGGTTTAAGGAGGGTTTTTAGATGACAGAAGTAGCAGCGGCAAATTCTTACGGTGCCCACAGCAGCCGAGGCAGTAGCAGCACAGGCGCAAAGAAAAATACAGAGTTGGGTACGGATACCTTCCTCCAGCTCCTGGTAACCCAGATGCGCTACCAGGATCCTTTCAGCGGAGGCCAGGATATGGGGGAATTTATGAACCAGGTTGCCCAGTTTACAATGCTGGAAAGGGTAATCAAACTGCAGCAGACCCTGGAAGATTATGTTGCCTCCCAGGCTCCGGTAAAGGCGCTGACTCTTTTAAATAAGACGGTGGAGGTAATGGATGAAAACGGGGAGGTCCGGCGCGGAGAGGCCTCCAAAGTGCGCTTTGAGGGGGGGATCCCGCTGATCAGCGTAAATGATAAGGAGTACTACCTGCAAGACATTATCAGTGTGGAGACCGCCGGCGATTCTGCAGAAAAATAAAAGGGGTGGCCTGCCGGGTATTTTTTTCCGGCGGCGGTAGAGCCGAAATCGGTGGAAGGCGGTGAAATTGATGGAGAATAACCGGATAAACCCAGCTTATTACCCGTCCCCGTTACAGGGAAACGCGGCGCAAAAAAAGGTTAAAACCCCTGCGGGAAAAGAGGGAAATTTTGCGGGAGTATTAGAAAAAGCGAGAATGCAGAAGCTGCGTTTTTCCGCTCATGCCCGTGAGCGCCTGGAGGCGCGCCGGATCAACCTGCAGCCCGAGGACCTGGGAAAGCTGGAGTCGGCAGTGGAAAAAGCCGCGGCCAAAGGGTGCCGCTCCTCGCTGTTGCTTTACGGGGAGATGGCCTTTATAGCCGGGGTGCCCAGCCGGACTATTATTACCGCTGTGGACGGGCAGAGCATGAAAGAGCACGTTTTTACCAATATTGACAGCGCAGTTGTAGTGGAATAGGGGCCGGACCTCCTGATAGAGGAAGCCCCGGGCCGTGGAACGACTGAAACGGCTGCAACTATTATCAACTAATAATAAAACATTTAAAACAGGAGGTTTGATGAATAATGTTACGTTCATTATCTTCGGCTATATCGGGGTTGCGCAATCACCAGACCAAACTGGACGTGGTGGGCAACAACATTGCCAATGTGAATACGGTGGCTTATAAAAGCCAGTCAGCCCGCTTTCAGGATATTTTCAGCCAGACGTTAAGCGGGGCTACCGCTCCTTTTGGGGGCCGGGGCGGGGTAAACCCCATGCAGGTTGGGCTGGGTATGGAGCTTTCATCAATTAATACCAACCACTCCGGGGGCGCTATTACCGGCACCGGGGTGGAGACCGACCTGGCGATTGAGGGGAACGGGTTTTTTGTTGTCAACAATGGTTTCCAGAACTACTACACCAGGGACGGGTCATTTACCCGCGATGCTACAGGTATCCTGGTAAATGCCGGCGGGATGAAGTTGATGGGCTGGAGCGTGAGCGGTAATGGAGATGAGATCGATACTACCCGGCCTCCAGGCGAGATCAATATCCCCCTCGGGGAGGAGATGATCGCCGGGGCTACGAGCGAGATTGTTTTTACGGGGAACCTTGATTCCGGTGCGGAAGCAGGAAGTGATCCCAGCAGTTTCCCCTTTTATATTTACGATTCCCTCGGCAACAGGCATGAACTCACCGTTGAATTTACCAAAAGCGGTGACAATGAGTGGGACTACGAGTTCTACGCTTATGATGAAGATGGAAATTCCACTGAAGTTGGTTCCGGCACGGTAACCTTTACTGAAGACGGGAAATATGATTTCGATAGTAATGACCCGGATCCAATTGATTACTCTCCCGGAAATGGTGCTGCCGATCTGGAGATAACTATCGATTTCAGCGCGCTTACCCAGCTTGCTGATCCCAGCAGTGTTATTGCCAAAAACCAGAACGGTTTTGCGCCGGGCGTACTTACAACTTTTAATATCGGTGAAACAGGGGTGATTACCGGCACATACAGCAACGGAATGGTACGGGAGATCGCCCAGATTGCCCTTGCATCATTTGCCAATCCAATGGGACTGGTCAAAATGGGCTCCAATCTTTATGATATTTCCTCCAATTCCGGTGAAGCGCATATCGGCCTCCCCGGTACCGAGGGGCGGGGGATGCTCCAGTCGCGCGCTCTGGAGATGTCCAACGTAGATCTGGCCAACGAATTCACAGAGATGATTACCACCAGCCGGGCTTTCCAGGCCAATACCAGGGTTATTAGCACCTCGGACGAAGTGCTGGTGGAGTTAATTAACATAAAACGGTAGGTTTTATTATGAAAAGATTTGACATTTTAACGATTGCAGGTGTGGTTTTCGGATTGGGGCTTGTTCTCTGGGGGATTTTAATGGAAAGTGAGCTGAGCGCATTTATTAATTTGCCCGGGATAATGATCACCCTGGGGGGCTCTTTCGGGGCCATGCTCATTAATTTCGAGATGGGGCAGGTCCGCCAGGTGATAAAGATTACCATGCAGGTACTCTTCGATAAGGAGCAGAACGTGAGCTCCCTGGGGCCGCTTTTTGTAAAACTGGCACAAAAAGCCCGCAGGGAGGGCCTGCTGGCGCTGGAGGACGACCTGGAAGAAATCGAAGATCCCTTTTTGCGTAACGGGTTGCAGATGGTGATCGACGGCTTTGAACCGGATTCCATCCGGGATATTATGGATACGGAGATTCAAACCCTTATCCAGCGTCACCAGATGGGTCAGAATCTTTATCGCACCTGGGGCACACTTACCCCGGCCTTTGGTATGATCGGGACGCTGATTGGCCTTGTCCAGATGCTCTCTTCCCTTGATAATCCCGATGCTATTGGGCCCGGCATGGCCGTGGCCCTACTGACCACCTTTTACGGGGTGCTTTTGGCCTATCTAATTTTTAATCCTGTTGCCGGGAAACTGGCTATCCGCAGCGAAATGGAGGTATCGCGGAAGGTGGCCATCATAGATGCCGTGTTAGCCCTGCAGGCCGGGGTAAACCCGCGGATTTTGCAGGAAAAGCTCAAAGCATACCTGTCCCCGCAGGAGAGAGAACTGCTGCAAGAGGAGAAGCCGTCTGCGTCTGCTCTGGATGGCCTGGCATCGGAAGAAGCGGTGGAGTTTTAAAGGAAGTGGGTTAATTGAGCAAGTTTAAAAGAGAATGCAGAATGGGCAGCGATTCTTCTCAGGGCTCTCCTGCCTGGATGACCACCTACTCCGATATGGTTACTTTGCTGCTAGCCTTCTTTATCTTTCTTTACTCGTTCTCCTCCGTGGATTTACAGCGCTTCCAGGAGGTTATGTCGGCTATACAGCATTCTTTTTTGGGGCGTACGGGTATTCTTATGGGGTCTACGGAGGCCGGGAACGAAACAGGGGAGAGGCTGGATATCTCTGATTATGCCTCCAGAGATTTTAACCTGAACCTGAGCGAGCAGGATCTGGCGCTTTTGGAGATGATGGAGCGGCTGGAAAAGACCTATGAGAAAGTGAGGGTTTTTCTCCAGAACGCAGGCCTGGATGAGGAGATCATGCTGCATTTGGAAGAACGCGGAATAGTAATGGAACTGCCGGAAAAGATCCTTTTTGATACAGGGCGGGCGGAATTGAAGGAAGAGGTTTTAGATACGCTGGACCTGCTTGCCGAGCTGATCTCCGGATTAAACAACCAGGTTATTGTGGAAGGGCATACCGATAACGTTCCCATCAGGACTTTCCTCTACCCCAGCAACTGGGAGCTTTCCGTAGCCCGTTCCGTTAGCGTGGCGCGTTATTTCGTAGAGGTGCATCATTTATCTCCGAAGCGTTTTATTGCCACCGGCTACGGGGAGTACCATCCTTTAGATACCAATGATACTCCGGAAGGCCGGGCAAGAAACCGGCGGGTAACTATTGTTCTGTCAATTATTGAAATGGAGAAAAGCGAAGTGGGGGTTTTCGATGGAGAATAATAAGGAAAAAAAAGAAGGGAAAAATGTGGAAGCTCCTGGCAGGGGAAGCAAGAAAGTGCTTTGGATTATTGGCGGGGTGATTTTGTTCTTTATCCTTGCAGCGGTTGGGGCTGGAGTATTTGCAGTTAAAATGGGTTATGCAAAGCAACTGCTGGTTAATATGATGGGTGATAATTCTGAAAGCCTTTCCGAACAGGAACCTCAATTTATGTGTGATGTTCCTGAAATCCTGGTAAATATCTCCGTTAATGGCCGAGATCGTTTTCTAAGTGTTAAATTTTACCTTGGACATGATGAGCCCGAGTTGGAAGAGGAGTTGGAGAAGCGCATGCCGGAGATCAGGGATGCAGTGCTAAAGATCCTCTGGGAGAAGTCTATTGAAGATATAAACACTCCGGAAGGCAAAGAGCTCCTGCGTGAGGAAATTTTTCAGACAGTTAACGGCATGTTGCACCGGGGCAAGTTGCGAGGGGTTTATTTCTGGCATGTTATGGTGCAGTAAGCTGCAGACGTTGCGGTTGGTATTTACGCCGGAAGGGGGGATAAGATTTGCCCGGCGAATTTAGCCAGAATGAGATTGATGCTATACTCAAAGGATTAGCTAATAAGAAAGGAAAAGAGGGCGTCGGTGAGGACGTTTTTGCTGACCAGGGTGGCTCCTTATCACTGGAGAAGAGGGAAGCCGGTCCGGTTGTTGAGAGGGTGGAGTTTGCCCAGCTGAAAAAGAGGAGCGCTCCTGGCGTGAACAAAAGGCCGGATTTAAATCTTTTCAATAATATTCCCCTTGTACTCAGCGGTGAACTGGGCAAGGCTGTAATAACTGTACGCGATCTTCTCAAGCTGAAGGAAGGCTCAGTCATTAAGCTGGAAAAAATGGTAGGAGAGAGCGCCACGTTGCTGCTCAATGATGAGTACCTGGGTCAGGCTGAAATTGTGGTAATAAATGATCGGTTTGGTTTGAGGATTACTGCTCTCGGAGACGGCGAAGAAAAAGAAACCAGGCCTGCAAAAGAAGTACATATAAAAGAAATAAGGGAAGCAGAAAAACAGGCCGCTTCAGCCCAATCCGCATCTGCTGCAGCAAACGAAAACGAAGAGGAGTAAATAGAGGAGTAAATAGAGGAGTAAATAATGGATTTATATCTTGCTTACCTGCGTCTTTTCCTGGCCTTTCCGCTGGTATTGTTATTAATTTTCCTTTGTTTTCGCTATATTATTCCCCGCTTTGCCCCTGCACCGGGGATGGGGGGAAGTGTGCAGGTAGTGGAAAGAGTGGTGCTAAATGCTAGGACTACGCTTTTCGTGGTCAGAGCAGGCGATGAGTATCTCCTTATTGCTTCTTCTGCAAACGGTGTAACCCTGCTGAAGGTCCTTGAGGAAGGCTATGGCGCTAAATACTACGGGGCAGGCCTGGAAAATATCTGGCAGGACAACCAGAGTTTTGCAGGATTCTTAGGAAAGTTTAGATCTTTAAGGACGGAACGGAATAAAAATAAATCATAAAGGAGGATTATGGAAAAAGATCGAGAAACATAGAATTAAGACGTTATGTGAATATTAATGCAGAATAAACAGAGGTTATTATACAGTATGAAGAATAAACTTCTTCCGGCTTTGCTGGGGAGTATCATTGTTGTTGCTTTTGTATGTTATTTCAACCGGGGGACGGCTCTTGCTCAGCCGGTTCTCCCCATTCCGGATATTAACCTGAATATCGGCACCGCCGAAGAGCCGCAGCAGATGGTGGGCACGTTACAGCTTTTGCTTCTTTTGGCTGTGCTCAGCCTGGCTCCGGCTTTTATGATCCTGGTAACCTCCTTTACACGTATTGTGATTGTCCTCAGTTTTGTGCGCAATGCGCTCGCTACCCAGCAGATCCCCCCCAACCAGGTTATTATCGGGCTGGCTATTTTTTTATCTTTCTTCGTCATGACACCGGTTTTTAACCAGATCAATGAAGAAGCCCTTTCCCCTTATTTAGAAGAAGAAATTTCTTTTGAGGAAGCTGTTAACATAGGAAGTTATCCCCTGAAAGAATTTATGCTGAACAATACCAGGGAAAAAGACCTGGCTTTATTTTTAGAGATTGCAGAAACAGAAAGGCCCGCCGACCGCGGGGAGGTTCCTTTCCGTGCCCTTGTGCCTGCTTTTGTTCTCAGCGAGCTGAAAACTGCTTTTCAGATGGGATTCATCCTTTTTATCCCTTTTTTAGTGATCGATATGGTTGTAGCCAGCGCGCTCATGGCGATGGGAATGTTTATGCTGCCGCCGGTGATCGTTTCCCTGCCTTTCAAGATTTTGCTTTTTGTTCTGGTGGATGGCTGGCATCTGGTGGTGCAGTCTCTGGTAGAAAGCTTTGCCTGAGATTGCATTTTACTTTTTATTTATAAACCGGTTATTAAACTGTATAGCTTCTTTGACATAATTCGCCTTTTTCGCGGGGAGGGAATACCGTGACTCCGGAATTTGTCCTGAGCATTGCCAGGGAGGGAATATCTACAATATTAATTGTAGCCGCGCCTATTCTGGGAATTGGTCTTGCAGTGGGCCTGTTGATCAGTATATTCCAGGCAACGACCCAGATCCAGGAACCGACGCTTGCTTTCGTCCCCAAAATCGCTGCCGTTTTTATCTCTTTACTTTTTTTTGGCGGGTGGATGATGCGTTTGCTTATGAATTTTACAGTTAATCTCTGGGGTAACCTGGGAAGACTTTTTTGAGGAAGATGTACTTTGACTGAGGCTGTATTATTAAACTTCTGGTGGTCTCTTTTGCTCATTTTCGCTCGTATTGCTGCATTCCTGGCAACGGTGCCTATTTTTGCCTGGCGTGGCATACCCGTAATACTGCGTATTTTTACAGCATTTGTATTATCGGTTTTGCTAGCCCTTTCCCGGGAAGGGGAAGTGGCATTCCCCGCGACGGATTTTGAGTTGCTCCTTCTTCTGGGGAAGGAGCTGTTGACGGGTCTTGTTCTCGGGTTTCTGGTTTATCTATTTCTTTCCGTTTTCCTCATGGCCGGGCAGTTTATGGATCATCAGGCAGGCCTGATGATGGCCGGCGCTTTCGATCCCCTTTTCGGCAGCCAGGTAACCCTTCTGGGGCAGTTTTTCTATTTTTTAGGTATTGTTTTTTATCTGACCATCAACGGTCACCATATGCTTTTTTTGGCGCTGAAGAATAGTTTCACCGCTGTCCCGCTCACAGGTTCTATGATTTCAACCCCGGCGGCCTGGCACTTTTTGAAAATTTTTAGCTCCTTGTTTTTGATTGCCTTTCAGATTGCCGCACCGGTGATCATTGTTCTCTGGCTGACGGATCTTGCGCTGGGTTTCCTTTCCAGGGTAGTGCCGCAAATTCATGTGTTTATTGTGGGTTTACCCTTAAAGATTGCTTTTGTGCTCTTGATTTTTTTGTTATTACTGCCGCAGATCGGCAGTTTGATGAGAGATTTATTCGCACTGCTGGAGAAGGATTTATTGCTGATTTTGGAAAACTGGTGAACTTCGGCACCAGAGCGATCAGTTTTCCGACAGCGTCCTTAAGACGTTTGGTATAGATGGTTATGACCCGGTTTGCTAACCGGCTGGCGACCGGTCGGCAATTCCGGGTAATCCTGTGTTCAAGCTCTTCCGTTAAGGCGATGCACGGTTGCAGGACTGCACTCCGCACTGCTGTCGCGGCGGAAGCCGGGAGGGGAAAATGCTTAAAATATCTTTTATGTTTTTATTGCATTGTTGTCTAGAGGCTTTTAAAACGGATGCACTGCATGATGCGCTGCCTGCGAAAGCCTCAACTTTACCGCTTACGCCAGGTGGCCGTTTACTTGATCTGCAGCTCTTTGCCGGAGATGAAGATAAGACGGAGGAGCCCACGCCTCACCGCCGCAGGGAAGCCCGCAAACGCGGCCAGGTCATGAAAAGTATGGAGATGAACGCAGCCGTTAATCTGCTCGGGGCGGCGGTTTTTTTTATTTTTTTCTGTTGGTACTTTCTGGAAGGTTTTAGCTCCTTCCTGATATATTGTCTCAGTGAGATGCCACAGCTTGCAAACGAAATGTTTTCTTTTGATTTCCTGGCGCGGATGACTCTGGGGCAGTACCTTACCCTTTCTGCTCCTTTTTTAATGGTAGCCCTGTTTCTTGGCTTATTTTCAAATATCATGCAGGTAGGTTTCCTTGTTTCAGGTGAAACGATAAAACCGCAATTAGGACGTATTAACCCCGCCGAAGGGGCCAAACGCATTCTTTCCCGCCGTGCACTTTTCGAGCTGGTCAAGTCCCTGCTGAAGGTAAGTGTCGTCGGCGTTATCAGCTATATATATCTTTGCGCGCAGCTTCCGGAGTTGCTGCTCCTGCTGAGGCAGGATGCCGGTGTTTTTACGGTAACCCTGGTAAAGGTGCTGCAGGGGCTGGCCATAAGAGTAGCTGCTGTTTTTCTATTTCTGGCGCTGCTGGATTACCTCTACCAGCGCCAGGAGCATCAGAAAAGTCTGCGCATGAGCCGCAAGGAAGTCAGGGATGAGTTCAAAAATATGGAGGGTGATCCCCACATACGCGCGCGGCAGCGCGAAAGGCAGCGTGCTCTTGCACAGCAGCGGAACCTGGAACATGTTCCTGAAGCCACGGTAGTAATTACAAATCCTACCCATCTTGCTGTTGCGCTGCGTTATAACGAAAAGGAAGACCAGGCTCCGGTCCTGGTGGCCAAAGGAGCGGCAAAGATAGCGGAACGAATACGCGAGATAGCTGTTCAAAATAATATTCCTGTCATTCAGGATCCTCCTGTTGCACGTATGCTTTTTGAAAATGTTGAACCTGGAGAAGAAATTCCCGAAGATCTATACCGGGCTGTAGCCGAGATCTTGGCACTGGTATACAG
>JAAYOY010000124.1 GCA_012520035.1 Bacillota bacterium | reverse complement strand
ATGGCCTATGACGGTTTCGATATTATTCTGCAGGAAGGAAGTAGTAATAATTGGATAAAAAAGCAAAAACAAACTTTGACCATACTGCGCCCTATAAAAATAAAAATGTATATTTTAAAGGTCTCTGTCCAAGATGCCTTTCTAATAAATAAAATCAAGTGAAAGAGGTTATGTAATGGCAAAATATGTATGTTCCGTTTGCGGATTTCTCTATGACGAAGAAAATGGAATACCTGAAGCAGGCATTGCACCGGGTACAGGCTGGGAAGAACTGCCCGATGATTGGGTCTGTCCGCTCTGTGGTGCGGAAAAATCAGAATTTGAGAAACAGGGTGAATCTACTTCAGCACGCGAGGAAAAAACGAAACCGGTAATTGATACACCTTCGGATATGCAGGAGTTGTCTCCCTTGGAGATCAGCGCACTTTGCACGAATCTTGCCCGCGGCTGTGAAAAGCAGTATAAACCGGAAGAAGCAGATCTATTTAAAGAACTGGCCGGTTATTTTAAATCGGTATCAGCGCCTTCTGAAGATCCGAATTTCAGTCGGCTGCTTGACCTTATCGAAAAAGACCTTGAGGAAGGTTTCCCAAATGCAAATGCTGTAGCAGCTGATGCGAAGGATCGAGGTGCGCTTCGGGCCCTGGCCTGGAGCGAGAAGGTTACCCGTATTTTAAAGTCGCTTTTAACCCGATATCAGAAAGAGGGAGAAGCGATGCTTGAAAATACAGGCGTTTATGTTTGTACCATATGTGGCTTTGTTTACATAGGAGATAAGCTGCCGGAAGTTTGCCCCGTCTGCAAAGTGCCGAATTGGAAATTTGAAAAGATTGAAGGGAGGTAATAAGAATGTCTAAGAAATATGCAGTAAGAAATATACGCCTGTGTACCAAAGACTGCTTATGTCTTTATGTCTGCCCTACGGGAGCAACAGACACTGAAAATAGCATTATTGATGTTTTAAAATGCATTGGTTGTGGAGATTGTGCTGATGCCTGCCCATCCGGTGCGATTTCTATGGTACCGATTGAGTATCCACCTCAGCAGCCTAAAACCGAATTAGTTGTTAGTATGCTGAATACTCTTTTGCGCAGCAAATCGGAACAGGAGAACATAGCCGCCGGATTGTCAGGAAAATTGGCGAAAGCCATTGAGAAATCCAACCGTATTATGGCGGAAGACATCATCCGTGAAGCAGGATATATGCTTCCACAAAGCCAAAACACTAAGAATTTTTTGCAGTCATTACTCGATCAAAATCCGGAAGGTTTCCCAAGAGAAGCAGTGGAAAAACTATTAAATGCATTAAATAAAAATGAGGAGGCAAAATCAATGAATGAAAACAAAATCCTTGATAACGTGATGGAGGCGTTTGCCGGAGAATCTCAGGCCAACAGAAAGTATTTGGCCTATGCTAAAAAAGCTGAAAAAGAAGGAAAGCTTAATGCTGCTAAATTGTTCAGGGCAGCAGCTGATGCTGAAACTTTACATGCCTTAAAACTATTAGAGGTCGCAGGGAAAATCGGCTCAACTGCTGATAACCTGAAAGATGGTATTGCAGGCGAAACCTATGAATATAAGGAGATGTATCCCGAATTTGTAAAGGAAGCTGAAGCCGCAGGAAATAAAGCTGCACTCATGGCCTTTAATTTTGCAATGAAAGCGGAAGAGGTTCATGCTAAGCTTTATAAGGAAGCGTTAGAGAACCTTGACCAGACAGAAGAAGTATTCTATTATCTCTGCCCGGTCTGCGGAAATATTGATAAATTTGTTCCGGAAAAATGCAGCATTTGTGGTGTTCCGGGGGGTAAATTTATTAAATACTAATATAGAACATAGAGTGAAAGATATGCCTGATTTTGGACACCCTTTTCCTGACTTGCGAAAGAACGTAATTAAGTGATCAGGAATTGATAAGAGCAATCCGTTTTATGATCTCTACAAAGTATGAGGCGGGGTACCCTGCTAAAAATTCCATATCAAACTAAAATGAATGTTAAAGAATTCGAATTAAGCCTGTGCTAATTTGAAAGCAATTACTTGACTGCATTAATTGAAAGTGTTGTTTTTAGTATGAAAAAATAATTGATGAGGTGTCTGTTTGGAGATTGTTCTGTAAGGAACACGAATTGCATAGAAACTAAAAAAACGATGGCTAATCGTTTTATTTGGCATGCAATCATGTTTCATACAGGACTATGGCAAACAGTACTTTTATAAGAACTGCTTGGGCATAGTTATGTGACTATGCCCTTTTTATATCGAATAACGAGGTGAAATATCTTGAATCAATTAATCCGTTATGGCGCAAATGAGCGTTATGTAAAAAAATTATAAAAAGCACTTGCATTTTAGAATAACATATGTTATATAATATATGTAATATAACATATGTTATATGACTAATATAATATAAAGGATGGTGAGGTTATGGGACCTAAGGTCAAGTTTACAAGGGAACAGATTATTGATACGGCTTTTGAAATAGCCCAAACAGAAGGAATTGATAGTATTACCATGAGGAAAATCGCAGAAAAAATGGGCAGTTCGGTAGCCCCTATCTACGTAAATTTTAAAAACGTTGATGAACTGAATGAAGCTTTAATTGAAAGGATTATAAGCATTAGTCAGCAGCTTTTAAAGGAAGAAAATACTGGTAACCCATTCCGCGATATAGGAAACGCAAGTCTTAGATTTGCCATAGAGTATAGCGTTATTTTCAAAGATTTAGTTATAAAAAGCGGCAGATACATGCAAGGCTATGATGAAAAAATGATGCCGGCTTTAATCGAAGAGATGCAAAAGGACCCTGAGCTAAACGGGTTCACCGTTGAGGAGTTAAAAACAATCTTATTAAAAATGAGGATATTTCAATTAGGGCTTTCGATGATGGCTGCCAACGGCTTACTGCCCAAAGAATACAATAAGCAAGATATGATGGATATTTTATCCAGTACCGCTGATGATGTAATAATGTCAGCTAAACTAAGGAGGGGATTACGATGACAAAAAGAGCTATTCGTAATATCGGGATTTTTATTTTCTTTGTTATCATAAGCGGCTGGATAGGAGTTCTCGTGGATTCTGTTCTTATTGCCCAGCCTGAAGGTGATTCACTTGGTATGGGAATATGGCTGGTATTGCCACTGCTGACCGCATTTATAATCATCTTGTTTTCCAAGGGAAGCCGGAAGGATCTTGGCTTGAAGCCAAATTTCAAAGGCAATATGAAATGGTACTTAACCTCTGCCCTGATTTTTCCTGTTGTTACGGCAATCGTTTTGCTAATAGGAGCTGTAACCAATTGGATAAACCTGTCCGCATTTAATCTCCATTCATTTATCTTAGCTTTTTGCAGTACATTGTTAATTAATTTTATTATAAATATCTTTGAGGAGACTGCCTGGCGTGGCTATCTGACTTCCCAGCTAATCAAATTAAATCTTAGTGACCTGAAGCTATATCTAGTTGTTGCTTGTGTGTGGGCCCTGTGGCATCTCCCGTATTACCTGGTGTTTTTACCTGAAGCGGATATCAGGGCAGTCATGCCTGTCAGCCGGGCTGTTTATGTCGCTGTTGCTTTTACAACATTTTTATCCTGGACGGTAATGTTTACTGAGCTTTTTAGGGTAACCAAATCGGTATGGCCTTGTGTTATTTTACATACGGTAGAGGATTCGCTGATAAATCTTTTAGTAATATCAGGTTATATCAGTATCGCAGCTGGTAAAGAAATCCTCATTTCACCAATCAATGGAATAATTACCTCTATTCTATACGTAGCCGTTGGAATCGGAATAAGATATTATAGAAAACAGTCAAACAATGATGGACTAAAGCATTATATAAAGCTTTAGTAACTATTAAAATTGTGACATATAAAATGTTGTTGCCAGGAAGAAAGATATTCCGAAAGGAGGGGTTGTAGATGAAAAGGAGGAATAAAAAGAAAATGTTGGTAGTCATTGGAGTTCTGCTTTGTATCATAGGAATTATGACAGTGTTTTTTAATATTCCGTATTCAAAAACCAGGGCAGAGTTTTCGGAACTCATAAGCAGTTTATTAACCGAGATCCCTAATGAAAGCAGTGTATTTACCGAAGAAGATATTGCCCATTTGCCGCTGCCTGTTCAGAAATATTTCAGACACTGCGGCTATATCGGCACGCCTAAAATGTCCTTTATGAAAGCGATATATCAGGATGTTGATTTTTTGTTTGGAAAGGATAAACCTGCAATAAAGATTGATTATACCCAGTACAATTTTGTAAATGAACCAATCAGAATTGCGTATATTGACAGCTCTATGTATGGAATACCCTTTGAAGGTTTAGATTCATATACTGCCGGGAATGGTTCAATGAAAGGCGTGCTGGCAAAGCTGTTCACCTTGTTTAATCAGACCGGGGAAAACATGGATAAGGCTAGCCTGGTTACTTATTTGTCAGAGTGCCTTATTATTCCTAATGTAGCTTTACAGGATTTCGTTGTCTGGGAAGAAATCGATAATTTTCATGCTAAAGCTACTATATCCTATTACGGTATTACTGCCAGCGGTATCTTTACGTTTAATGAAAACGGTGAAATGCTTTCCTTTACAACCGATGACAGAATGGCTACGGCAATTGATGGTACCAGTGAAAAGGTTAAATGGTCGGCAGTCTGCGGTGGATACGTGGAAACAAACGGTATCAGAAGGCCGACTGTTTTGCGGGCAATTTGGCACTATGACGATGGCGACCTTGTTTATTTTGACGGAAAGGACATTGCTATTGAATTTGATTACGAACAAACGAATTGAGCAGTATTTTAAGCCACACGCGATATCCTGCTGGCATTTTGTGCCTATAGCGAAGTGAAAGGAATGGATAGAATCAAAAAAAGCCGCCAATCGGCTGATAATGGAGGTTAAAGCTAAAAATGGTAAAGGGTAGGCTTTGTAACCCTGATAAACCGCTGCACTGCAGTCTTGCATTCATTGCGCTGTTTCTTGTTCAGGTATTTGCCGGCAAATCTGGATGGTTCGTCGCCGATCTGTTCTCCTATGATTCATTCGACCCCGATCATCTTTTTGCCCGGCTGTCCGTTCATCACATCGTTCAAATGCTGATTGCGCTGGCTATTATTACGGTTTTAAGTAAGCTGATCAAAGCGGATTTCGGCTTTCAGCTTGGAGACAGCAAAAAGGGGCTGCGGTATTTCCTTATATTTACCGCTGTGATTGCCGTGATCGCGCTGATATATCACATACCTATGTATGTCTTCGGCCAGGGGCAGGCATTTGATTTTCCGTTAAACCCAAAGAATGTTCTTGGAACTCTGGGCTTTCAGCTGTTTTTAAGCGGTACCTCTGAAGAGATTCTGTATCGCGCGCTGCCTGTTACGGTTCTTGTTTATGTTTTCGGGAAAAACATACAGATAAAATGGGATATTACATTGGAAGTGGTTCTGGCCTCCTTTCTGTTCACCGTTGCACATATCAAATGGTCCTTATTTCCTTTTTCCGCAGATTTTAATCTTTCCCAGTTATTCTACGCTTTTGCCATGGGTACCGTGAGCGGTATCGTGTATCAGCAGAGCCGCAGCATTTTATATCCGATGCTTATGCATAGCATCAGTAATGTCCTGATGGTCGGAACAGGATATCTGTTCGCCGTGCTGCTGTAAATGCAGCTTATCCGCATGCAAATAATATGGAGGAGGATCATACAATATTAATTTGCCGCCGCGTTTATGTTTCAAAACAGCAATATACGTGACGGTATCGCAGTCATATATGTGCCCCATACAACTGCTGGAATCACGATAAACGAAAATGCTGACCCGGATGTTGTGCGGGATATGATTTCTGCACTGGAGAAAACGTATCCCATACATGGAGAATACCTCCACTTTGAAGGGAATTCCCACGCTCATATAAAGGCTTCTCTCATGGGCTCCTCCTGCACCGTGATAATCCAGGACGGAAAACTTCTGCTTGGAACCTGGCAGGGAATCTTCTTTTGCGAATTTGATGGGCCTAGAAACAGGGAATTCTATGTGAAGGTCATTAGAGGCTAGTTGAGATATAGAACAGGGGACGGTTCTATGTTCTGCACAAGGAACTGCCCCCTGTTCTATTGCAGTGTTCTCTATACTCCGGCATTAATAACGGGGCAAGGCTGGAGATGGACACGACTCCATTAACCGGAGTCTCACGTAGAGAATTTTTTCGACGTCAACGGGCAGGAAAAACGCGGCCTCGCTGCGTTATTCTATTAGTTCGGTTTAATGTACTGCTCAACTATTTGACAAAACTCCTGCAAAGTTCTTGAGCCGGTTATTGATTCGACAATTTGACCATTCCCGTTAACAAGAAATGCCTTTGCATGTTAATCAAGATAAACGGTTCCTGGGGCGTCCTTGCAAGAAACTTTCGATGTTATAGGCAATCTCTTGCAGTAAGGTTTTGCGGGCCTCCTGGCTGGCCCAGGCGATATGGGGCGTAACAAAAAGACGGTCTTGGCGTTTTACTTTGAGCAGGGGAT
>JAAYOY010000123.1 GCA_012520035.1 Bacillota bacterium | reverse complement strand
GATCATACCTCGGTTTTGGCGGATCAGTTAAAGTGAATTTTGAATCAAGTCGGACTGAGCAACTGGACAACTATTTCGCAACTCATAGATGGATAGTTAAGAAGTATGGCGTATATGTTGATGGAACGACCAATTTAAAGAATTATCTTTTGCCGAATGCCAAGCAGATGATAGATGACAAAAATATCCCGGCAAAAACAGTGTTTGCTACCTTCGGACATTATGTACTGGTAGATGCAATTACGGGCGGAAGGATTGATTATAGCGTTACGGCTAATTCAAGATCATCCACCAGTTATGAAAACTTTAAAATGGCAGCAAAAGCTGATTTCAACGCTATAGTATTAAAAGCATCCGGGAGCGGGTCATATCAAAATGTCCAGAATAGATCTGAGTATGAAAGCAGTAAGGACGAGAACTTTAAATGCTATGGCGGAGAATTTATCATCAATTCAGGCTCATTAAAAAATGACCCTAGTTTATTGGAAAAATGGGAAAAAACCTTGGAAGAGCATGGAAATTTAGTCGAATTCGGCAATACCACCACCAGGCCTCTCGTACCCATCTGGGAGCTTTGCAGCGATTCGGCAAGGGCTGCTTACCTTAAAGCAGAGTTTGAAAAAATGAATATTGCCATGGCAGACAATAATAAGTGGCCGGTGGAGAAATATGTGATAGATGTTACTTTTGTTGCTGCTGGTAATGAGTTTGCTGCGAGAGCTCAATGCCCGGCCGGATATCAACTGATTAATGCTGACTTAAATGCCGGTGCTGGAGGAGATTATATCTATCTGTGCTATAAGCTTGGTGAGAACCCCGATGATGCAATAACCGATTTCTTTATGGAATTTACCGGCGGCAGCGCTTCGTCAACAACCGCAACGATCAGCCACAATGCCAACAATGTTCCTTATACTAGAATTGGGATAGATTTAAATAAGGGTGCTGGAGGAGAATTTATATATTTATGGTATACAAAGGCCAAGACCAAGTCGCCGGTAAAAGATATGGGCGTAGCTTTCGATAATGTAGGTTGGCCTGAATATGAATCTGTTTTTTGGCTAAACTCCCAATCTCCAGCGGATGTAAACAAAAGTGTAGGCGGGGCAACGATAATTATCAAATATAAAAGGTAAAAACTTGAAAAACTCCCCTATGGTAAATACCTTAGGGGGGTTTTATCTTCCTTGGCTTTTTCCTTGCATAATTATGGATGCACGTGATACAGGAACAGAAGTGCAGCGGGCAAGACCATCCTTCTACAAAAAGTTTTTTTGATATACTCGATATTGACCACTTCAAGCACTCCCTTTCCTCCTGTTCCTGGTGGTAGCGGTGACAACAGTATACAGGATTGGAGTCTTGGGGTGGTCAACTTTTTGGTTACCGCAAACCCGGTCTCTGATTAGTATAAACCCGCTATAAAATCGCGCAGGATAGAAATCCCTTTTTCGATCTCTTGCAGCGAGGTTGCATAAGAAATGCGTATATAACCCTCTCCTGAAGGCCCGAAGGCTGATCCGGGGACAGTGGCAAGGCCTTTTTCCTCCAGCAGCCTTTCGGAAAACTCCATAGCACTGAGGCCGAACCTGCCGATATTGATAAAAAGATAAAAGGCACCCTCCGGAGTAATATAGGAAACACCCTCCACCTTGTTAAGGTCTTCGATCAAGTATTGTCTCCGTTTTTTCAGCTCTCTTCTTATCGCTTGAACTTCTGTATCGCACCGTTCAATGCTGTTGGCGATTCCCACCTGGCTAAAAGTTGAAACGCAGGTAACTGCATACTGGTGCACTTTTTGTACAGAGGCAAACAACGGTGTAGGGACGACGGCATAGCCGACCCTCCAGCCCGTCATGGCATAGCTTTTGGAGAAACCGCCAATAACGATGGTCCTTTCCTGCATACCGGGCAGTGAAGCTATGGATAAAGGCGGTTCGCTGCCGTAGAAAATATCTTCGTATATTTCATCGGCAATAACAATAAGATCGTTCTCTAAAACAAAATTTGCCAGTTTTTCAATTTCAGATGCCGGGAACATACCGCCGGTGGGATTGTGGGGGTTATTAAGGATTATAAAAGCGGTATTGCTGTCCAGCGCCGCCTCCAGTGCGGCAAAATCCAAACGACTTTTGTCGTTTAAACGAAGAGGGACATTTACCGGTTGTGAGCCGGCACACAGGCAACAGTTGTAATAATTGCCAAAAGCAGGCTCTGGGATAAGCACACTGTGACCGGGGCCGGTCAGGCCGACAACCGTATCAAAAATAGCCTCAGAAGCACCTGTTGTGATAATGATATTTTCGTATGGATCTACTTGTAGACCTTTTTTGGCATAAAACTTTCTGGCGATAACTTCCCTGAGCTCATCAACCCCTTCATCCGGGCCGTAATGTGTAAAACCATCGCGCAGTGCCCGGACTGTTGCCTCCACTATGGGTGCGGGTGTCCTGAAATTGGGTTCTCCAAGTTCCAGATGCACAATGGGCCGCCCCTGTCTTTCCAGCTCCTTGGCCCTCTCCATCATCGTCCTGATTGGTGAAAGCCGCATCTTTTCAATACGCGCATTCTTTTTTTTCAAATTCGATCTCTCCGTTTTAAGTCACTCTGTAAGGTCCGTTAATGTTAAGCTAATTCATCTGCCACGATTTTCTGCAGCTGTGTCAATATTTCCCCGGCAATGGCGGCACCTTTTTCGGGGCTGGCACCCGTGGCGGTATAGAGGATGCCGCTTTCAGGAACAAGGCCGGCAGGTTCAGGAAAAACCAGCGGCCGCGGCTTGTGTTTTTCCCCTTTTTGTTCGGGAATAAGTTCGGCATGCACAAGATCAGGGCGAAAATGCATGACCAGCGAGGTTTCCACCAGGCTGGCGTGCTCCACTTCCCAGCCGGGAAAACCCTCCGGAAAAAGTCTATCCAGTGTTGCCGGCGAGAGTAAATCCCACCAGTTTACGATAACGACTTTAACTTTTGTATTCACCGCTGTCACCAGATGGGCCGCCTCCGAAATAAAGGGTGTGTTTTCAAAGTGCCCGTTCATGATTAAAAAACGATAACAGCCCTGACGTATGAAATCCTGTAAAACATCCCGCAAAAGGGCGGTGAGCGTTTGCCCTGAAAGAGAAGTGGTACCGGGAAAGGACTGCCCGCCTCCCGTAAACGGGCTGGAACGATAGCCATAAAAGAACGGGGGCGCAACAAACAGCCGTTCTCTTTCTCCCAGTTTTAAGCACAGGTTATAGGGAATTAAAGAATCGACACTTAATGGCAGGTGCGGGCCGTGCTGCTCCAGCGATCCAACGCAAAGGGCGATAATGGTATGGGGCAGGCCGCGTGCAAATTCCTGCCAGGTCATCTCCGTTAAAGATATAGCTTTCATTTATAATTCACCTCCCGGGGCGTTCTTGGAACGAATAAAATACTGCGCCACTATAGTCAAAGTGATGGAAATGAAAAAAACAATACTCCCGATAGCGTTCAGCGTGGGGTTGGTACCGCTTCGCATCATGGCAAAGATACGGACAGGCAGGGTTTCACTGAAGCCGCTCACAAACCAGGAAATAATAAATTCGTCAAAGGAGAGGGTAAAAGTCAACAAAGCAGCAGCCACAATGCCGGGCAGGGACTGGGGGAGGAGAATCTTTACCAGTGTTTGCCAATGGCCAGCACCAAGATCTGAAGCCGCCTCTTCCAGGCTTTTGGGAATCGTATTAAGCCTGGTATTGATAATGACCATAGCGAGCGGTGCGCAAAAAACCAGGTGGCTGATCCAGACTGTAAAAAGTGATTTAGGCATACCGAGGCGGGAAAAAAAGATTAACAGGCCCAGTCCCAGCAGCATCCAGGGCACGGCAAGGGGGGACATCATTCCCAGCAGGTATATGTTTTTCCAGCGGAATCTGGCATGCCGCAAGCCGTATGCACCGGTAAACCCCAGGACAATCGCAGCCAGGGAAACGGCGATTCCGACCAAAAAACTATTTTTGAGAGGTGTCATCAAGACAGGATAGGCGAACAGTTGCTCATACCAGCCCAGGGTAAAACCGCGCCAGGGCAGGCTGGAAAAGCGGTCGCTGTTGAAAGAAAAGGCAATCGTAACGAGAATAGGGGCAAAAAGGAAAAAAAGGGCGAAAATAAGGTAGATGCGCAGCACTTTATTTAATAGGTTACCGGCTCTTTTTTTCACTTGGAATATCCCCCTTCCGTTAGCTTGCCGACGGTCAACCAGCGGGATAATAATGCCAGGACAAGTAGAATGGTGGCGACCATAATAACGGCAAAGGCTGCTGCCAGTGGCCAGTTAATATTCCATTGGACAGCGTCCACTACAAGTTGGGGGAAAACCCTTTCGGTTTGTCCGCCCAGGACGGAGGGAGAAACATAGTCCGCAAAAGAAAGGACAAAGATAAACATGGCACCGGTGATTAGCCCGCCGGAACTTAAAGGCAGGGTTACCCGCCAGAAAGTCTGCCAGGGACCGGCACCCAGATCCTGGGCAGCCTCCAGCAGTTTTTTGTCGATGTTTTCCAGGGTTGTATAAAGGTTCAGTGTCATAATGGCAAGAAGATAATGGACCAGGCCGATAGTGGTGGCAGTATGGGTATAAAGAATTTCCAGAGGCTCCTTGATTATTCCAATAGAGAGCAAGAAATAATTCAGGATCCCTTTGTTGGCGAGAATTATCTGCCAGGAATAGGCACGAACAAGATAGTTGGTCCAAAAAGGAGCAATAATTGCTACCAGGAGGATAAGCCGCCACCGCCTGGGGACGGCAAAAGCCAGGGCGTAACTGAGCGGGTAAGCAACCAGGATGGTTAAGATAACAGCCCTAACCGATAACCATAGAGAAGTAAAATATGCTTTATGATACATTGCCTGGGATAAAATGTACCAGTAATTTTGCCAGTTCCAATCCGGAACAAGACGATAATTTTCCATGGACATAAAGCTGACCAGGAAAATATAGCCTACCGGCAGGGCATAAAAAATAAGCATCCAGCCGGTAATCGGTGAAAGCCATACAGCAGGGCTCCAGTGAATGAACCTACGGCTATCCTTCGCCCGAAGCTTCATCTGAAACCCTCCCCGTATAGGTTTTCCTTATCTCTGCACCTTCGTCCCCTTGCTGCATTGCCTGTCCCACAGGCAAGATAACGGCATCTTCAGTTTTCCAGGTTAAAATTACCGTTTCACCGGGAGCGGCAGTGCCTTTACCCAACGTTTCAGCCGTGATCTCTTCGTTGCCGGAACGGACTACATAGCGGGTTACAACCCCCTTGTAGACGCGTTGCGTAATAATGCCTTTTACAAAAGACAGCAGGGGGCCTTCGGGTTCAGGCATATCCGCCGGACACATAGAAATGTTTTCCGGCCGCATACAGTAAACTGCGGGGGAATTTGTGCGGCAATCCGCCCCTGCATTCAGGCTGCCCTGAAGGCTGCCAAGCCGTGGATGGCGAAAAACAGCGCTATTACCGTTGGCTTCCTGCAAGGTTCCCTCCAGCAGGTTGCAATCGCCCAAAAAGGAGGCGACAAAAGGAGTGGCGGGGGTTTCATACACCTCTTCAGGGCTCCCCAGCTGTTCAATCCGCCCATTATTCATAATAGCGATCTGGTCGCTCATGGTAAGAGATTCTTCTTGATCATGCGTCACATAAATAAAAGTCAGGCCCAGTTGTTGCTGAATATTTTTAAGTTCATACTGCATCTGTTTGCGAATTTGAGCATCCAAAGCTCCAAGCGGTTCATCCAGGAGCAATACGGCAGGCTGTAATACCAGGGAACGCGCCAGGGCTACCCGCTGTTTCTGACCGCCGCTGAGCTGATGCGGTTTGCGGCCGCCGTACATGGACAGGTTGACCAAGCGGAGAACCTCCTCCGTTCTTGCTTTAATCTCCCGGGAAGGTATTTTTTTCATCCGGAGTCCAAAAGCAATGTTCTCAGATACTGTCATGTGAGGAAAGAGGGCATAATCCTGAAAAACCATGCTGGTATTGCGATTTGCCGGAGGAACACCGGTGACATCCTGGCCTTGAATAAGGACTACGCCCTCATCAGGGCTCTCAAAACCGCCAATTATTCTTAAGGTTGTTGTTTTGCCGCAACCGGAAGGGCCCAGCAGGGTAAGAAATGATCCCGGGCGTACATTTAAAGAAACCCGGTCCACAGCACGCAGCTCACCAAAATTTTTTACTACTTCGGTTAATTGGACAACGTATTCGGACATTAATCCACCTCAAACAAGGAAAGAGTGCAATCAAAAGATTGCCCTCCAATCAATAATCAAGTACTTTGATAGCATAATATTATAGTTATTTTTTTATAGAAAGCTTATCTGCTCTTAAACTGTTCCCAGATCTGCTGCCATTTCGCCTCATCATCGGGGACCTTTCGGGTAGCAATGCGGCTGAGCATATCGTCCAACAGCTGCGGATCATCCATGCGCAACAGGGCAGCCTGCTCAGGTTCCAGGTAATCAGCGGCCTTTTTATGCGGCACCGTGGAGTGGAAAGCATTGGCCCAGGCCAACTTGGCCTGTGCTTCCGGTGTTGTAAGGTATTGCACAAATGCTTTGGCCGCCTCCGGGTTTTGGCTGTCCTTCAAAATAGAAAGGGATTCCGTCCAGGATACGCCGCCGTGTTCAGGCATAACAACCTCTATCGGGTGGCCTTCCTCCTTTAAAAGCACCTGCAGCCACTCGCCGCCGAAACTCAGCCAGGCGCTTTCGTTGGCCAGGGCTTGAATTGTATCGGCATTTGTTGCTGCAATCACCCCCACCTGCGGGCGTAGAGAATAGAGGGTTTCTTCCAGTTCATCCAGGTCTGCTCCGGAAATATCATAAGGTTGCTTGTGCCCCAAATAACACCCCAAAATACCCATATTGGGCAGATACCAGTCAAAAAGGACAATCTTGCCTTGATATTTTGGATCCCACATGACAGCAGCTGATGAGGCTTCTTCTGCAGTGACATAATTGGAATTGTAAACGATTCCGTAATAACCCCAACGGCTGACGACGGAATACATGAGATCGTTCACATATACCTGATCAAAATCCTGCCAGTGTTCGTAAAAATTAGCAATCTCCGGATAATCAGCCGGGTCAAGTGGGACAATTAGATCGGCCGCCACGAGCTTGCTTACCCAGGGCGTATCCGGAGTAACGACATCCCATTCACCCGGGCTGGCATTGGAAAGAATGGAAAACATCTGATCGGAGCTGGGATAAATCCTGGAATTGACTTTGACTCCGTATTTTTCTTCAAAAGGTTTAATAATCTGCTCTTCTTCATATCCCGGCATAACCAGAATATTAAGTGTGCCGCCTATGTAATCCTCAGATTGAACATCACCGGAGCCGGACTCCTCCGGTGCGCCGCATCCGGATATAATGCACAGGGTAAACAGGATAAAGGTCAGTAACATTGCTGCTGCTCTTTTTTTCATAAAGGTTATCTCCCCTCCCATATTTTTAATGATTATACCATAATGATAACTGCATTGAACAGATCTAAACCTAATAATTTTAAGCAAGCAAATAGCAATTTCGACAAATATTTTCTGATTCCTTCCGGCATTCAGAATAACCGTTCATTATAAAGAATTTTTAGCTATTTCCAGCGGGTTCCAACACCCCATGAGATATCAGGAATTTCTTTAAATGTAACCAAAAAATAAAATGGCTGAAACATCTGTGTAACATTGTTCATTTATTATAATAATAGTTGACCCCCTCTTAATATATATTTTTTTAAGCGGCCTGATTGGGCCGCTTATTTATTCCTCTTAGGCTGCACCTTTTTTTTGATGCATCATACAATGTGCTTAAGCTTTCTGCTCTTGATAAAGCAAAATCTTTTGAAACCGATAATATTAACAGGCAGAAACGCGGCATTTAAGATACCGGTTCCTGCCTGTTTTTTTGAAAGAGCTCTATCGATATTTTGTATGTTGATTTTTAAAGGACGTACAAACGATAAATCTTACCGTCGCGCAGTTCAATCTCTACATCCTCATAGGTATGCAGGTCACGGATACGTATACTTGAACCGTCATAATCCCGCAGGTAAGCATCATCAGCAAAGTCAAACCGGAAAACGGAACCATTTGATTGTTCAATCGTTAATTGCCCCCGGTAATCATCAATGCGTATTATTTCGCCTTCTATCCAGGTGTTTTGGTCTTCGATTACTTCAATCCCAATTACTGTATCGTCAACAACCGTTAACTCTACCTCGGCTCCAATGAGCACCTCGTCCAGATATATTCTTGCCCCGTCACGGCGCACCTGCACGTTACGGCCTAAATCAAATTCCATAGTACGTATTCCTCTTTGAATAGTAATTATCTCATCCGAGAGATCCAAATTGGTTACTATGCCCCGGTATTCCCTGTCCGCCTCTCTGCCAAGCACTTCTATTTCTAACACATCATCGTACCGATCAAGCCACAGGCGTACCCTATCCCCTTCCTCAATGTCTTGTAAATCAAGGGTTTTCTTATCCCGGGTTACCAGGACGTCATCCGTAATAAAATAGGTGTCTTCCCGCCCCCTGTCGTCCTCGATGGTAATCCGGGGCGTGTGTGTAGTCCTAATCTGCACCACTACACCTTCCTCATCACCCTGCCTGGTATCCAGTGTCACTGCATCAACTAAATCGTCATCGTTCAGGCGTAATTCCACCCAGCTGCCCTTTTGAACATCATCCAAATCCAAGCGGATGCCGTCTGCATCACGTACGGTCACACGACCTGCAAAATCAAAACTGGCCGAATAGCCATCCGCATCCTCTATAGTAATATCATCGGAATTAACGGAAATCACTTCACCAAAAACCTTGTACGGCTCATCAAGCACCCGCACTTCAACAACTTTTGAACCTGACCGGACCAGCTCTACGCGCGCCCCGCGGCTGAAATCTTTGTAACCGGCCGGGCGGTTCCCCAGATAAAACCGTGTTGATGTACTAAAAAACACCTCGGCATTATTACCGTTATCGTATCGCACAGTAAAATGGTCCCAGAACTTGTTAACTACATATGCCTCCCGGTAAATGTCTTTATCATCATCTTCTTCCTCTTCATCCTCATCCTCTTCCTCCTCATCATCCAAATGCCCCGATTTGGGCGGAGTACCGGCTATGTTATCGCTTGTATATGCAAGGAAAATTACCTTATTGTCACTATCAAGGACTACCCGAACATTTTCACCTGTAAAAAGGCTAAATAGCGATCCTTTCATATTGTTGCGGTAAACTAAATAATCACTGGCTAAATTGTAAGTACGCTCACCGGCCACCGTCCTCAAACTCACCTTGTTCGCATCGGTAGATCGCAATTCAGCCACAAAATCCCTTCCAGGACAGGGATCTGCCAGCTCTAAATCAAGCATCTTGGTCATTAAGGAGGCCATCTCCGCCCGGGTCACAGCCCTCATCGGTTCAAACCGATTTCCCGGTACGCCTTGCATAATTCCCTCCCTGATCACCGCTGCCACATAATGATAATATGATAACGGAATCTGTTCACTGTCAGCAAAAGTAATCTGTGTATTGTCGATATCAAGATTCAGTGCCCTGGCAATAAACATGGCCACGTTTAACCGTGTTGCCGGTTCACGGAAGGACATGTCCACCAGATCCGTAAGGCTAATCCAACCGTCCTTCACCCCTAAAGCAATTGAACCCTTTGCCCAGGTACCAATATCCAACGGGGGCAGGCCAAGATTTTCCCAGTCAAGCTTCCCGGCTTCTTCCTTCTTTCCTAACGTGTTCACCAGCATTACCACAGTTTCCTGCAGAGTAACTTCATTCCGGGGCTTAAACGTTCCATCGGAGTATCCCGATACTAAACCAAGGGCGCTGATGCGGGCTATAGTTTCCTCCGCCCAGTACCCCTTCGTATCACTGAACTCGTAAACGCCGTCAGCTGCAGCAGTGCCGGCCAAACAAATCAATAAACAAAACATCAACATAAAACTTACAATGACCTTATTTCTCAATTGCTATTCCTCCTCACCCGGATACTCATTTCTTTCTATTTTATCTATAATTAGCCATTGAAGATGAAATACCTTCCAAAAAATCCATATCTTTAAAAAGGAGTTATATGTAATTAATGGAAAATGAATAAACTATTGGATTATGCATCCTTGCTGGAATAAGTTTACTAAAAGCAGCAAATTAGGCCTTCTTAAATTTAATTTGATTCTTGACATTTTATTTTATTAATGTTAGAATTCAAACTAAATTCTTATGCGCCCAGGAGAGATAATTATGCTTACCACAGAAGAAAAAATTGCGGAATTGATAGGTTCACTGCCGATGTATCTTGGTTCTTTATTGGCAGGAATTGAAATAAAAATACCGGTAAAATTAAATTTTAGCGAAGGGAAAACATTAATGTTCCTTCATAAAAATGAAGGTAATCCTATGTCGGAATATAGTAAAAAAGTGGGGCTTACAAAAGGATCTTTTACAGCAGTTGCAGACCGTCTGGAGAAAAAGGGCCTTATTAAAAGGGTAGCTGTAAGTGAAGACAGAAGAAAAAATGCCTTAATCCTTACTGAAAAAGGAAAAAGCATTGCCAAAAAAATTGATCACCTTTATAACCGGCATATTTCAACAAAAATAGCACAGTTAGAAGAAGAAGACATAAACAAGCTAAAAAATGCTTTGGAAACTACAGTAGCAATTATGGAGAAAATAAGACAACATATTTGAAAAGAAGAAAGGAATGACCGTCTTGAGTAAAGCCACAAATATAGGCACACCCCGGGACCGGACCTCCATATTAGAATCCATGCCTGTAAATCAAGCTATATGGACTTTAGCAATCCCCACCATGGTAGCCATGCTGATTCAAGTGATCTACAACATGACAGATACCTTTTTTATTGGCAAGTTAAATAATCCCAATATGGTTGCGGCGATCTCCCTCTCCCTGCCGATTTTTATGATCGTTCAGGCCTTTGGCAACGTCTTTGCAACCGGTGGAGCTTCTTTAATTTCCAGGTTGCTGGGAAAAGGGGAAAGAGAAAAAGCCTGCCGGGCGGGAGCAGTTAGTTTCTGGTCATCTTTAACCGTCTGTGTTTTTGTTTCCCTCCTCGTCTTTCTATTTGTGGAGCCCATTTTAATGTCCTGCGGGGCAAGCGAGAATACGATCGGTTTTGGGAAAAGCTATTTATCCATTATGTTGCTGGGAAGCCCATTAATCGGGATCAAAATGACACTGGCGGGATTGCTGCGTTCCGAAGGTGCCACGAGAGAAGCGATGGTTGGATTGATGAGCGGTTCCATATTGAATATCCTTCTGGATCCGGTATTTATTTTCTTATTTGATATGGATGTTGCCGGGGCCGCTATAGCAACGGTGATAGGCAATATTGTCGGCTTTATGTATCTGTTATCTTTTTATTTAAAGAAAAAAGGTATCATCTCAATCTCTGCGAAGTATTACAGTTTTAACCTCCGGGTGTATGCAGATATCTTTAAAATCGGTATACCTGCGTCGGTCGGCATGGCGCTGGTGAGCACAGGTTTTGCCGTGGCAAATATTTATGCAGCCGGTTTTGGAGATGATGTGGTGGCTGCCAACGGCGTGGTTATGCGGAGTACTAATATTGCAGTAATGCTTATCATGGGTCTGGGTCATGGATGTCAGCCTCTTATGGGGTACAGTTACGGTGCCGGGCTATACGACCGTCTGATGGAAGTAATAAAAAGAGCTATTACCATCGGTACCGTTATCAGCGGGAGCTTTGCGGCCTTCTTTTTCCTTTTTTCCGACTTTACAATTCAGATTTTCATAAATGACCCCAGAGTAATTGAACTGGGTGTTAAAATCATTCGCTTACTCGCTCTGGCCATGCCTGTGTTAGGAGTTCAAGTAATACTGATGACCATGTTTCAATCGCTTGGAAAAACAGTGGAATCCCTGATCATCTCCCTTGGCAGGCAGGGTTTGTTTTATATTCCCGCTCTGGTTATTTTTAGCACCACATGGGGATTTAACGGGTTTATTTTCGCCCTTCCCTTTGCAGACGTTGTCACTACAATGCTTTCATCGACGCTTTTTCTTCTGATGAAGAAAAAGCTTTTCGATCCCTCGAATAAGGAAAAAATTCTGGAAAATAAATGTCCGACATTTACAGAGATATAGCAAGATAAGGCAAGATCGGGACAAGATCGGGGACGGTTCTTGTTCTTGCTTTTTTTATTTGAAAATTGCCTACGCAAGCCAAAGAACCGTCCCTAAAGTTGTAAAGTTGCTTTTACTGGGGGCTACACTGTTCAAAGAGACCAATCAATACAATTCCCTCCAGGTTTGGCTCTATCACGGGAAACCCTGTTTCAGCCGTTACAATAATGTCCTGGAACGGGGCTATTTGTTCACCTTCCCCAAACACAAAAGCCCCCACCCAAACACCGGGCTCTATAACAACGGGCCCTGTCTGGAGCAATTGAAAGGGAACAGGTGGTAAGCCCGGGCGCCGTATCCATGCTACATAAACTTCCCTATCAAAAGTTTCCGGAGGCGGTAGTCCAATAGTAGAAACCAGCACGTTCCCTCCCTCAGGGGTTTGGAAGATCCGGGCAACACCACCGGCTTCTGCTTCCGGCAGTACAGGTACGTTTGCTGTCCTGAACAATAGCATACAGCATTCAATAGTTGGAATTATGGCCGGGACGCAAATCTGCTGCCCTGGAAAAATATTATTCGGATTGGCAATTTGGGGATTGGCAGCAATAATACTGTCAAGTGAAATACCAAACCTTTGTGCAATTAAAAAAAGGGTATCCCCTCTCTGCACCGTATATATGAATCCTGTGCATGCT
>JAAYOY010000002.1 GCA_012520035.1 Bacillota bacterium | reverse complement strand
GAAGGCTTCTGTTTGTTTTTATTATTACCGTGTTCTTAATGCTTGCCTTAGTTTTCAGGCTTTTCTGGGTACAGTTTGTAATGGCCGGCGAGCTACAGCAGAAAGCATGGGAGCAGTGGAACCGCAGCATCCCGACACGCTCATCCAGAGGAAGCATTTATGATCGCCATGGAGAACTTCTTGCAGGGAGCGCAACAGTAGAGACTGTAATGGCGATTCCCCCGCAGGTGACAGACCCGTATTTTACTGCAAAAGCCCTGGCACCTGTTCTGGAGATGGACGAAGATAGGATTTACGAGCTCATTACCCAGGAACGCGCTGCAGTATATGTAAAAAGAAAGATAGACGAAGATACTGCGAGAGAGGTCAGGCTTTTAAATTTACCCGGGATAACCTTTACCCACGAAACAAAAAGATTTTATCCCAATGGGAGCCTCTTATCCCAGCTGCTGGGTTTTGTCGGCACGGACCAGGGCTGGGCAGGGCTGGAGATATACTATGAAGAGCAGCTGAAGGGGCGTGATGGAAACATAGTATTTCCAACGGATAATAAGGGGCGGGAAATCCCCGGCGTTCGCCGCTATATTCCCCCTAAAGAGGGGCTGGATCTGTATTTGACCATTGATGAAACGATACAGTTTATCGTTGAAAGAGAGCTATCCAGGGCAATGATTGAGTATGAACCGGACAGGGTAATGGGGATAGCTGTAAATCCACACACAGGCGAGATACTGGCTGCGGCTTCCAAGCCGGATTTTGATCCCAACAATTATAACGATTACGATAAGCAATACTGGAGGCTTTTTCCGGTAACGGATACCTTTGAACCGGGTTCCACTTTCAAACTGGTCACGCTTGCAGCAGCTATTGAAGAAAATCTATATAACGAAAACGAGCATTTTTTTTGTTCAGGTGCCGCTACTGTGGCAGGGCATACTATCAGGTGCTGGACTTCCGACAGAGGGGGGCATGGTTCAATTTCCTTTCTTGAGGCAGTTCTCGGTTCATGTAACCCAGCCTTTATGAAAATGGGTGAAAAAGTAGGCGCCGATAAGCTATTTGAGTATATGCGGGCCTTTGGTTTTGGCAGTAAAGCCGGCCTGGATTATCCCGGGGAAGGAGCGGGGTTGATCTTCAGCCCTGAGCAGGTAGGCCCTCTGGAGCTGGCAACCTCTTCTTTCGGCCAGGGCATATCGGTTACGCCGCTGCAGCAGGTAATGTTTGTTTCGGCAATTGCCAACGGAGGTTATCTGATGCGCCCGCATTTTACGAAGGAGATACGTGAACCGGGAGGGGCTGTTGTGGAGCAGAGATCTCCTGAAATCGTCAGGCAGGTTCTCTCCAAAGATACTTCTGCAAGGGTAACGCGGATAATGGAAGAAGTGGTAAAGACAGGAAGCGGTATTAATGCTTCTATTGAGGGGTACCGTATTGCCGGGAAAACAGGTACGGCACAGAAAGTGGGCCCAAGCGGAGCTTATCTTGGCGGAGATTATATACTGTCATTTATCGGTTTCGCTCCTGCGGAAGACCCGCAGATTGTCCTTTATATTGCTGTTGACGGTGCCGGCAGGGGACCGCAGTGGGGATCGCAGGTCAGCGCTCCCCTCTTCCGAACAATCATGAAGGATGTCCTCTCTTATCTTGAAATACCTCCTACCGAGCTTACGGACGATGAAGATGAACCTAATCTGGTTGATGTGCCTGAGTTAAAGGGTTTAACCGTAGATGAAGCGGGTGCCGTGCTTGATACAAAAGGCCTGTTAATGAAGCTGGTCGGGAGAGAGGGGATTATCAAAGACCAGGTACCAAAAGCCGGTGCAGAGGTGCCCCTGCAGACAAGTATCATCGTATATTTGGAAGACCTTTGGGCCGGGGAAACTGCGGATCGAGTTTATTTGCCCGATTTGAAGGGAATGACGGTAAAGGAAGTGGGTGAAATATTAAGCTATCTCGGTTTAATTATGGAACCGGTCGGCTCCGGAATAGTTGTTGAACAGGAGCCCCTCGCGGAGACCGAAGTAGAAACAGGTTCCAAAGTAAAAGTGTACTTTTCTTCCCCTCTGCAGTAGGATATAATATACAAGGCCTTATAGTTTACATAACCGAGAGTTCGGGAGAGCATAATATGCGCTAGAGATGGTTCTGCAAAGCACTACTGCAGCATTGCTATTGAGGGGAAAATGGTTTATGCTTTATTCCACTGGAAAAGAGGATAACCTATGGAAATTGCTATGGACTTAAGAGTATTATTAAAGTATCTAAATATAAAAAAAGTAGAAGGTCCAACGGATTTTCCTGTCCGGGGTCTGGCATATCACTCCAGCCGTGTTCAACCCGGGTTTATTTTCTTTTGCCTGGGAGGAACCAGGGCTGACGGACATGAGTTTATTCCTCAGGCTGTTGATGCAGGGGCGGCTGCTGTTGTAGTGGAAAAAGATCTGGATATCTTCGGAGCAACAAAAATTCTCGTTTCCGATGTCAGAATTGCCATGGCGGCGATTTCCGAGATTTTCTACGATTTCCCTTCACGGAAGCTGAGGGTTATCGGGGTAACCGGCACAAATGGAAAAACCACCACAACCCACCTTATAGAAGCGATTTTGTCTGCACACAATGAAAAAACGGGCTTACTGGGAACGATTAAATATAAAATAAACGGGGATAGCTTACCCGTGCTGGCCACTACACCGGAAGCTCCTGATCTGCAGCGAATGCTGCGTAAAATGGCCGATCGCAAGGTAAAATATGCTATTATGGAGGTATCATCGCATGCCCTGGAGCTGAACCGGGTTTCCGGTTGTGATTTTGATATCGCCGTAATGACAAATATTACGGGTGATCATTATGATTTTCATGAAACCCAGGAAAGGTATCTTTCAGCCAAAGCAAAGCTTTTTTCCCAGCTGGGAGGCAGTTTTTTAAAGGGGTCATTGCCCCGTTTTGCAGTTTTGAACAGGGACGATCCGCAGTTTGAATATTTACTGAGACATTCGACAGTACAATCGATTTCTTACGGTATCAGGAATCCTGCCGATGTTGAAGCTAAAAATATTGAGGTAAAGGAAGACGGGATAAGCTTTCTGCTCTGCTCTCCCTGGGGGACGGAAGAGATTGTGTTAAATCTTACCGGTTATTTTAACCTTTATAATGCCCTGGCAGCGGCATCCGTTGCCCTTGCCGAAGGGGTTCCGCTATCAACGATAAAAGCCTCCCTGGCAGGGGTACGGGGTGTGCCCGGGCGTTTTGAGCGCGTCGACCTGGGGCAGGATTTTTTAGTAATAGTTGATTATGCACATACTCCAGATGGCCTGGACAATATTTTACAAACCGCCAGGGGGTTTGCACGGGGGAAAATCATTACTATTTTTGGCTGCGGCGGAGAAAGGGATAGGGCCAAGAGACCTGAAATGGGGCGGATTGCCGGGACGTACAGTGATTATTGTATCCTGACATCGGATAATCCCCGTGGAGAAGATCCGTGGCAAATTATCCGGGAAGTGGAGGACGGCCTGCGTGAAAAGAAAGAAATCGGCAGGGGGTACACGATCCAGCCGAACCGCTACGAGGCTATAAAACTTGGGATAGAGCTTGCCAGGCCCCATGATATTGTTATCATCGCCGGAAAAGGACATGAAAATTACCAAATTTTCAGCGATTATACGATTCGGTTCAGCGACAGGGAGACAGCGGAAGAAATTATCCGTAACAGGCTAAAAAATAAGGTTTAAAAGTTTAGGGGAGAGTAAATGCTTATTACTGTGGGAGAGGTATTGAATGTAACGGGGGGGGAATTGTTGCAGGGGGACCCCGGAGGTTGCTTCTGCAGATTCATTATTGATTCACGCCAGGCAAAAGGAGAAGAGCTTTTTTTCCCCTTGCAGGGAGAAAAAGAAAATGGCCACCGCTATATTATCCATGCACTCAATAACGGCGCATCCGGTTCTCTTATCGAAAAAAGGTTTCTCAGCGATTTTTACTCCGCGGGTTTCCCCGGGGGCAAGGTAGTTATCGTTGTTGACGAGAGCTTGCGCTGCCTTCAGGAACTTGCCCGCTATCACCGGGAAAAATTTTCACTCCCTGTAATTGCCGTTACCGGCAGCAACGGAAAAACTACGACCAAGGATTTTATTTCCTCCGTTCTTTCCATACGGTATAATGTGTTTAAAACCGAAGGCAATCTGAATAACCACATCGGTCTTCCGCTTATGCTCTTAAATTTAAAAAAAGAGCACCAGGTGGCGGTGGTGGAGATGGGGATGAGTGCCCCGGGGGAGATATCCCTGCTGGCTTCCCTGGCAAAGCCTGTCCTGGGTGTGATCACTAATATAGGGGAGGCTCATCTGGGGCTTTTAGGCAGCAAGGAGAACATTGCCAGGGCAAAGGGGGAACTGCTGGATGCTATTGGGGCGGAGGGCAAGGTTTTTTTAAATGGAGATGATCCTTTCCTGCGCCGTATGGGGAAGAAATATAAGGGTGAATCCTTTTTCTACGGTTTCCAGGAAGGTGTTAACCTGCGCGCTCTAAACAGTGTCTGCGATGATTTTGGTTCCCGCTTTGAAGTTATTTTTCCTGACAATAATGTGGAGACCTTCCGGATTCCTCTGATGGGAAGGCATAACGTTTACAACGCCCTGGCGGCGATTTCCCTTGGTCTGGAATTTTCTCTGGGGATTGAGGAGATAAAAGATGGTTTAAGCAAAAGCGCCGTTACGGGTATGCGCATGGAAAAAAAACTCTCCAGAAGAGGTTTTTGGGTTATAAATGATTCCTATAATGCCAATCCTACATCTATGAAGGCTGCTTTGCAGACTTTAAAGGAAACGGCCGGTAAAGGAATGTCGGTTGCTGTGCTGGGTGATATGCTTGAACTGGGGGCGGCGGCCGAGGAGGAACATCTAAAGGTAGGAGAATATTCTGCTGAGCTGGATATTGATTATCTGATTACCGTTGGGAGCATGGGCCGTATCATAGCACGCGGAGCAAGGAATGCAGGTTTGCCGCCTTCCAGGGTTATTACAGCCGTTAATCACCGGGAAGCCCTGGATTATCTTGATTCCCTCCATCTGACGGGTTCTTTTATTTTAATTAAGGGTTCCAGAGGAATGCGAATGGAAACCATTGCAAAAGAACTGCTGGCCTGATTCGAAGCTGGAGCCTGGTTGCGGCTGTGTCTGTTGTTAATTCAAAGATAATTATATTAGGAGGCCAGCTTGATGTTGCCTGTTTATTTTGTAGCTATTATTGCTTTTTTCTTAAGTATTATTATCTGCCCTGTTTATATTGGTTTTTCACGTCGTCAGCAATACGGGCAGCAGGTGAGATCTGATGGCCCGCGCAGGCATTATCGCAAGGCAGGAACGCCTACCATGGGCGGCATTGTCTTTTTGCTTTCCTTCTTGATCGTCACCGTCATCTTTGCTCCAAAAACCCCGTTGCTTTTTCTTGCTCTGTTTATTACTCTGGGTAATGCTTTTTTAGGCTTCATTGATGATTATCAAAAGGTAGTCCGCAGGCGTTCCCTTGGTTTAAGAGCAAGGGAAAAATTGCTGGGACAGTTTATTTTTGCGCTGTTATTTTATTTTGTTTTAGCTCTTTCCGGCCATTCTACGGTCGTTAATATTCCTTTTTTTGCGTTACAACTCGATTTTGGATTGTTTTATCCTTTCTTGATCTTTATTTTAATGATTGGCTTTTCCAATGCTGTTAATTTGACGGATGGAATCGATGGCCTGGCCGGAGGCACAGCTATTGTGGCTCTTTTGGCCTTTCTTTTTATCGCTTCTGTACAGGGCATCCAGGAGATAGTGTATTTTTGTGGAACGCTAGTCGGAGCATGTTTTGGCTTTCTGGTTTTTAATTTGCATCCCGCCCGTGTTTTTATGGGGGATGTTGGTTCACTGTCCCTGGGGACTGCGCTTGCCGTTGTGGCTGTTTTAACAAAGGCCGAGTTTTCTTTAATCATTATCGGGGGCGTTTTTGTTCTGGAAACCCTTTCCGTGATCGTGCAGGTAATATCGTTTAAACTTACCGGGAAAAGGGTTTTTCTCATGAGCCCTCTGCATCACCATTTTGAGATGAAGGGGTGGTCGGAGTGGCACGTGGTAACCGGCTTTTGGGCACTGGGTTTTTGTTTTGCAATTTTGGGACTGTTGGAGTATACTCCTATTCTGGGGTGGTAGCGAAGTGCTTGATAAAATAAAAGGGAAAAGAGTCCTTGTTTTAGGCCTGTCAAAAAGCGGCCGGGCCGCTGTGCGGCTTTTAATAAAAGCGGGAGCTGCAAGCATAGTAGCCAATGATTGCAAGCAGTTGGATCTATTACAAAAGGAAATGGAAGAATTTTCAGCTTATCCGCAGGTAGAAATTGAAGGAGGGGGGCATCCTCTAACTCTACTGGAAGGAGTATCGTTAATAATTAAGAGTCCGGGGATCAATCCGGAGCTGCCGTTTTTAAAATACGCACATAAAAAGGGTATCTCTGTTTATTCCGAGATTGAACTGGCTTATTCTTTCTGTCCCGCACCTATAGTGGGCATTACGGGGACAAACGGCAAGACAACGACCACCTCCCTTGCAGGGGAGATGTATCGCCGGCAGTATTCAGGCGTGCATGTTGCGGGAAACATTGGCTTTCCCCTCTGCCGGGCGGTAGAGGAGGCCTCCGAGGGCGATATTATCGTTGCCGAACTGAGCAGTTTTCAGCTTGAGGATACAGATAAATTTAAAGTACATATTGCCGCTGTATTGAATATAACTGCAGACCATCTGGATTATCACCGTTCGATAGACAATTATATAGCCGCCAAGAGGAAGATACTGGCCAACCAGGGTGAGGAAGATTGGGTTGTGCTAAACTGGGATGACCGCCAGACCAGGTTATTTCGAAAATATGCCCGGGGAAAGGTCCTTCCTTTTAGCAGAAAGGAAGAGCTCAATCCCGGAGTATGTATCCGGGACGATAGAATTGTGATAAACGATAATACCGGGGTATACAATATTTGTTCTGTGGAAGATGTGAAAATCCCCGGTCTGCATAATCTGGAGAATGCCCTTGCCGCTGCCGGGTTGGCCTGGGCAGGTGGTGTGCAGGTGGAGAACATTGCTCAAACGTTGAAAAGCTTTCCGGGGGTACCCCACCGCATTGAGGATGTGGCAGTGATCTTTGGGGTTAAGTTTATCAATGATTCTAAAGGAACCAATCCTGATGCCGCTTTAAATGCCCTTAAGGCTGTCCGGGGTCCTAAAATCCTCATCGCCGGAGGGAAGAACAAGGGAAGTGATTTTCAGCCATTTGTGAAAGCGCTGGGAAAAGAAAGTGTAAAAGGATTGATTCTGCTCGGGGAAACAGCTCCACTTCTGGCCTCGGCAGCTCTGGAAGAGGGTTTGAATAATGTAGAGCTGGCTGCAGATATAGAGGAGGCCGTCTTGAAAGCATTTTCTTCCGCTTCACCCGGGGATACCGTTCTTCTTTCTCCTGCTTGTGCCAGCTGGGATATGTTTCAGAATTATGAACAGCGGGGGGAAGCATTTAAGTCAGCTGTATATTCGCTAAAGGAAGGCCTTGAAAAAGGATGAAAAGAATTTCTGCAGAACGTGAGTTGAGAAAACAACCGGATTTTACTATTTTTTTTACGGTGTTGATTTTAGCGGGCTTTGGTCTGGTAATGGTTTTTAGTGCGAGCTATATCCCATCGCTGGAAACCCGGGGGGATGCCTTTTTCTTCCTGCGCCGCCAGGCATTCTGGATAATACTGGGATTACTGGGGATGATTTTTACTGCCGGCATAAACTACTGGAAATGGCGCAAACTGGCTCCATTGCTTTTAATCTTAAATTTCTTACTGCTATTGATGGTCTTTATTCCCGGAGTTGGGATAGAGGTTGGTGAAGCACGGCGCTGGATTGGCTTTGGAGGATTTCAAATACAGCCCGCTGAATTTACAAAACTGGCTATGATTGTTTTTTCGGCTGCTTTTCTGAGCAAAAAAAGTATCAGGATGGATAATTTCTGGAACAGCAGCTTTATCCCCCTGGCAGTTATGGGATTATCTTTTTTGTTTATTCTTAAACAACCGGACCTGGGGACGGGTCTTGTTGTTGCTGCGGTGGTAGGTGTGATTATTTTTGCCGCGGGGATACCTTATAAGCAGCTGTTTTTTCTATTTATAACTTGTTTGCCGATGGTACTTTACCTGGCGCTGGGCGCAGAATACCGTATGAAGCGTATTTTTTCTTTTTTGGACCCGTGGGCGGACCCTTTGGGAACGGGATACCATATTATCCAATCCCTTTATGCCCTTGGGCCGGGCGGGCTTTTTGGCGTGGGTTTAGGCCGGAGCCGGCAGAAATTATATTACTTGCCGGAGCCTCAGAATGACTTTATTTTTGCTATCATAGGCGAAGAACTCGGGTTCCTCGGTGCGGTGACCATTATGTTGCTTTTCTTTATTCTTTTCTGGAGGGGTTTCAAGACCTCCTTGATGGCACCCGATACCTTTGGGAGCCTTCTCGCTGCCGGAGTAACGGGGATGGTAACAATACAGGCATTAATAAACATCGGTGTTGTGACAGGCTCCATTCCTATTACCGGTATTAACCTGCCTTTTATCAGCGCAGGGGGGAGTTCTCTCTTTTTTACCATGTGCGGCATAGGCATACTTTTGAATATTTCACGGTATATCCGCAGTTAAGGGGGCATAAGCTTGAGAATTATTCTTACCGGTGGAGGCACCGGAGGACATATTTACCCTGCTCTGGCGCTGGCAAGATATATAAAAAAAATGGATCCCGGTGTTGAAATGCTCTTTGTCGGGGCAAGCGGAGGTATGGAGGAGAGAATAATCCCCCCTTCCGGATTCAACTTGACTACCTTGGAAGTAAAAGGTCTTCCACGCAGGGTAAATTTTTCACTGTTTAAGGCTTTTTACATGCTGGGAAAATCCAGCGCGCAAGCAAAAAAAATTATTGCAGAATTCAAACCGGATTATGTGATCGGAACAGGAGGATATGCTGCTGCTCCGATTATTCTAGCTGCACTGTCCCGGCGTAAAAAAGTAATTTTACACGAGCAGAATGTAATTCCCGGGGTAACAAACCGTTTTCTTGCTCCTTTTGTTTACAGGGTATGCCTTTCCTTTGAAGCTTCAAAGAAGTATTTCTTAAAGCAATCCAACCTTTGCCTGACCGGCAATCCTCGTGCCAGTGAGGTCGGGCAAATCAGTAAAGCAACCGCCAGAAAAATATTGGACATGGATCCGCAGCTACCCTTAATACTGGTGGTAGGGGGCAGCCAGGGGGCTGCCAGGCTTAACCAGTGCATGCTGGATTTTTTATTCGCAGCCGAGGGCATGAGAAATTTTCAAGTGCTTTATATCACGGGAGAAGCGTACTATGAAAAGGTGAGCTCCAGGTTAAAAGACGGGCGTCTGTTTGAAATATATGGTCCCCGGATGAAAGTGCTGCCATATCAGCGGGAGATGACCCTGGGACTTGCAGCGGCCGATCTGATCGTAACCAGGGCGGGGGCCACAACGCTGGCGGAGATAACCGCACTTGGCATTCCGGCAATAATTGTCCCCTCGCCCAATGTCGTTCATAATCACCAGCTGATCAATGCCCGGGAACTATCCGCCAGGGGAGCAGCCGTGGTCGTTGAAGAGCATCAGCTAAACGGAGAATTATTAAAGAATAATATTTTTGCCCTGCTTAACGACCCTCGCAAACTGAGTCTGATGGGGAAAAATAGCAGAGAGATGGGTTTTCCGGAAGCGGCGTATAATATTTATAAACTTATGACATCTTAAAAAAGAAGAGTGGACAAGTATAATAATCACGTTGCTTTTATAAACTGCATAACATATAGTATGAAAAAGGGTTCCAACGAAAGTTCACCGGGGTGAAACGGATAAAAAGAATGATCAATACCGATCGGAGTGTTGCAGGTGGATTGGAAAAAAAAGCTGGATAAAATATTAAGTAAGCCACCTCTAGCTAACGAACCAATGTCCTTACATACCTCTTTGCGCATTGGAGGCCCTGCGGAAATTTTTGCAGTACCGCAGACCCATGATGAGCTGCGCAATATACTTCAGCTGGCTTGCGAACACAATCTTCCCCTTTTTGTCCTTGGTCATGGAACAAATTTGCTGGTCAAAGATGAAGGCATAAAGGGGATAGTATTGAGCTTGCATGATCTATCTTCCGGCTGTTCTTTTTTTGATCACCGGGTTAGGGCCGGTGCGGCAGTATCTCTGTCAAGACTTGTCAGGGAAGTTGCCGAACGTAGCCTTAAGGGACTTGAATTTGCGGCGGGAATTCCCGGCAGCCTTGGGGGTGCGTTATATATGAATGCCGGGGCCTATGGCTCTTCCATAGGTGAACTGGTGCGCGAAGTTGTTACTCTTGATTATCAGGGCAATTTCCGGGTAAGAACCCTTGAAGAACTGGATTTTTCCTACCGTTGGAGCTCTTTCCAATCAGAAAAGGTTATTATACTGGAAGGGGTTTTGGAGTTAGAACAGGGTAAGAGCAGCGAGATAAAAGCCCGTATTAACGAAATTCTAGAGAATAGATGGGCTAAACATCCTCAACTACCGAGCGCCGGCAGTGTTTTTCGCAACCCCTCCGGGAATATTGCCGGCAGGCTGGTTGAAGGGGCGGGGTGCAAAGGGATGAAAGTAGGAGGGGCGGAGGTCTCACCTCAGCATGGGAATTTTATTGTAAACAAAGGAAACGCCTCTGCCGCAGATGTTTTAACCCTGATTGATCTGGTAAAACAAAAGGTTAAGGATACCTATGGATTGGAATTGGAGCTGGAAATCAGGGTTATAGGAGAAAAAGGCAGTGAATAGGGGAGAAAAGGGAATGGGAATGTTTGTTATTAACGGGGGAAATAAACTTCATGGCTCCCTGTTTGTAAAAGGAGCAAAAAATTCCATGCTGCCGATTATGGCTGCTTCAGTGCTCAACAGCAGCGATGAAACGATAAATTTGTATAATATACCCGATATCTACGATATGCATGTAATGAAAAAAATCCTGCAATCTCTTGGGGCGGAGGTTCATTTTGAAAATAATGCTTTACAGATAAATGTAAGGAATCTGAAAAGCTACAATATTTCTGATGATCTAATGAGGGAGATGCGTTCATCCATCTTTCTTATGGGTCCCCTTTTGAGCAAATTGGGAAAAGTTCGGGTAACATACCCCGGCGGCTGCTCCATTGGCCCCCGTCCTATAGATCTGCATTTTAAAGGTCTGGAAGCAATGGGAGCTGTAATACGGGAGGAAAATGGGGCCATTACCGCTTCAGCACCCAGGCTTATAGGAACGGAGATCCACCTCGATTATCCCAGCGTGGGAGCTACGGAAAACCTGATGATGACCGCCGTACTGGCTAAGGGGAAAACTGTTATTCACAATGCGGCTAAAGAACCGGAAATTGTGGACCTCCAAAATTTTTTAAATGCCATGGGGGCCAGGATTAGGGGGGCGGGAACAGAGACACTGCGCATTGACGGTGTGAAAGATCTGGGAGATTGTTCATACAAAATCATACCTGATAGGATAGTAGCAGGGACCTATTTAATGGCAGCAGCAATTACCGGGAGCAATTTGCTTGTTAAGGGTATTATTCCGGCTCATCTGGATGCAGTAGTTGCTAAGATGAGGGAAGCAGGGGTAGTTATTCAAGCCGCTGACGACAGTCTGGAGGTAATACAAAGCAACCTTAAAGCTGTAGAAACCCTGCGCACGCTTCCTTATCCCGGTTTCCCCACTGATCTGCAACCCCAGATGATGGCTTTACTTACCCTGGCAAAAGGGGATAGCACCATCATCGAAAGCGTGTTTGAAGCTCGCTTTAAACATGTGGATGAGTTGAACCGCCTGTGTGCAAATATTACTGTAGATGGTAGGACTGCCTTTGTCAGGGGAGTGAATAAGCTTTTTGGGGCAGAGGTGGATACTACTGACCTGAGGGCGGGGGCAGCGTTAATCCTGGCCGGACTTGCTGCTGAGGGAACTACAGTAATAAAAAATATCCAGCATATTGATCGCGGCTATGAACGCATAGAAAATGACCTGAAAAAAGTAGGCGCCGATATTGAAAGGGTACAGATGTTGAAATAATGCCATATCTTATGTAATAATAAAGCAGTACGGCTGAGTTTATTTGTTTTTTTGCTTGGTGCAACAGGAGGTTGTAGTTTCTTGGAGAAACCCCATAACGTATACTCTTTTGGCCGTCATGAGCTTATTGCCGAGCGAAAGACGGCCAGAAAAATTAAAAACAGGCTGGTTTTGATTTTTATTTTTATACTGGCAATCCTCTCTCTGCTATTATTTATACGTTCTCCCATGTTTACAATTTATGAAATATCCATTGATGGGGTGGACAAGGTTTCCCTTGAGGATATCCGGACAACGATAGGCATAAGGGAGGGGATGAATATCTGGAAGATAAGCCCCCCGGAAATCAAGAGGCGTATATTAACTATACCGAGAATTGCCGATGTCAAAGTTGAAAGGGTTTTACCGGATAAGCTGAGCATTGTGGTGAATGAAAAATATCCTGTTCTGCTGGTTCCGTATCACGGATATTATCTTGAACTGGCTTCTGACGGCATCTTTATTGGGATAAAGGATAATTATGAGGGTGAACTCCCCCTGGTCAACGGGTTGCTCTGGGGAGCGATGGATGTGGGAACCGGTATTCCCGATAAGCCCCGCAGTGAAATAATTGGAATATTTTTGGAAGCCCTTGATCTTAACCCTGCTTTGCCCCTGGCCGAGGTAAATGTGGAAAATTTGCAAAATACAATTATTTATACCCGGGAGGGGCTGGAGGTATGGCTGGGAAATAGTGAAAATCTGTCGGATAAGCTCCAAATATTTGAAACGATTTATTACCGGCTGCTTTCTACCGAAGAGAATTTCCTTGAGGGTTACCTTGATCTGAGAGTTCAGGAAGCACCGGTATTTAAACCAATACAAAAATAATTTTTAGCCTTAAAAGGAAATATATTAAAAATGTGGAATATGTAATTTGAATGAGGAATTTGGAAGGCCCGTACCTTAGGGGGTGTGATGTTGACAAGGAGAGATATAATTGCAGGAATTGACCTAGGAACCTCCAACGTTAGAGTAATAGTAGGCGAAATTACAGTTGATAATACAATTAACATTATCGGTGTGGGGACAAGCCCTTCTCAAGGGATTAAAAAAGGTGTCATTATTGATCTCGAACGCACTGTTCAATCTATAACTCAAGCTGTAAGTGAAGCCGAACGAATGGTAGGAGCTAAAATAGGGCTTTTTAATGTTGGAATCGTAGGTTCCCAAATCGGGCTGATCAATAATAGCGGAGTCGTTGCAGTAGCCCGGGAAGATAAGGAGATAACCGAGCAGGATGTGGAGAGGGTATTGCAAGCGGCAAAGGTAATAGCCCTTCCTCAGGACAGGGAAATAATTGATGTAATTCCCCGCGAATTTATTGTTGACGGCTATGATGGTATCCGGGATCCGGTGGGCATGCTGGGGGTGCGGCTGGAAGTGCAGTCGATGATTATTACCGGTGCCATGACTTCTTTAAGAAATCTATTACGCTGTTTAAATATGGCCGGCCTTCAAGTGAATGCGCTTATTTTAAATTCGCTGGCCAATGGAGAGATATGCCTCTCGCGCGATGAAAAAGAGCTCGGTGTTTTTTTAATTGATCTGGGAGGCGGGACGACAGAAATTGCACTTTTTCAGCAAGGAGGATTAAAAGATCTGTCCGTTTTACCGGTGGGCGGGGACCATATAACCAATGATCTAGCCGTGGGGCTCAGAATTACATTTGAACTTGCTGAAAAGCTTAAATTAGAACATGGCTTTGCACTGGCAGAGCTGGCTTCTGACCGGAATGATATTGAGATAGAGGGCATTAGCGGCAAAGAAAAGCGCACCATATCTTCCAGGGAGCTTTTTTCTTATATTGAGCCCCGTTTACAGGAAATTTTTCAGCTGTGTAAGCAGGAGATGGCGCGTATGGGTTATACGAATATGCCTCCCGCAGGTGTAGTGATTACCGGGGGGGTATCTCTTATGGGAGGGATTATTGAACTGGCGGAGAACGCTTTTCAATGTCCGGTGCGCCTAGCCCAGCCGGGATATCTGGGGGTGAAAAGCCCTATCTATTCAACAGCTGTAGGCATTATTCACTACGTAAACCGGAACCAGGCTTACGGAAGAATAATAAAAAGCCCTGAAAAAAAAGGAAGGTTTTTTTATGACCTGTGGCAGCGCATCAGGGCTTTTATTGCCGATATATGGGAATAACAATTTTGGGGACATACCGTTAACCCGCAGGGAGGTCTAAAGAAGATGAACATTGATTTTGAAATAGAAATGGAGCCTTTTGCCCATATTAAAGTAATCGGAGTGGGCGGAGGCGGAAGTAACGCCGTTAATCGTATGATTGATGCTGGGCTGAAGGGAGTTGATTTCATTACTATCAATACCGATGCCCAGGCACTTGAGTATGCAAAAGCGAGCACTAAATTACAGATTGGGAGCAAACTTACGGAAGGTCTTGGTTCCGGCGGAAATCCTGAGATTGGGCAAAAGGCTGCAGAAGAGAGCAGGGAAGAAATCGAATCCGTAATAAAAGGTTCGCATATGCTTTTTATTACCTCCGGCATGGGGGGAGGTACCGGAACCGGAGGGGCCCCTGTTATTGCGGAAATTGCAAAAAACCTGGGTATTTTAACTGTGGGTGTCGTAACCCGTCCTTTTTCCTTTGAAGGGCGCCGGCGGGCGGAACAGGCCGATAAAGGCATTAAAACACTAAAGGAGAAAGTGGATACATTAATTGTTATTCCCAACGATAAGCTTCTTCAGGTAGTGGATAAGCGCACTCCTTTACTTGAAGCTTTCCGTATTGCTGATGATGTGTTAAGGCAGGGTGTCCAGGGAATTTCAGATCTAATTGCCATCCCGGGTTTGATTAACCTGGATTTTGCTGATGTAAAGGCGATCATGCAGGATACAGGGACTGCACTGATGGGCGTAGGTGTTTCCAGCGGGGAAAACAGCGCGATAGAGGCTGCAAAAGCAGCTATTTTCAGCCCGCTGCTGGAGACTTCTATTGATGGTGCCCGGGGGGTTTTGATTAATGTAACGGGAGGTACCGGCCTCAGTTTATTTGAGATCCATGAGGCGGCCGAAACGGTTGCCGAAGCTGCCGACCCGGATGCCAATATAATATTTGGCGCAGTAATTGATGAAAGTTTCAAGGAGGAATCCCGGGTTACGGTAATAGCCACCGGTTTTGATAAAAAAGAGAAAATGAATAAGAAAGAAAGCAATTATACCCCGCACCAGGGATTTAATGATAACGATATTGATATCCCTGCTTTCTTAAGGCGCCGGAGGGCCGGTAATTAAAAAGCAGCATGAGGCAGCAGGATGGAATTTAAAGAGATGGCTGTCAGTGATGTAAAACAAGTGGTAAATTTTTTTTATGAACTGGCTTACTACCTAAAGGATGAGACCGGGGACGTATATTTTGATTTTGATTTATCAAAAGAAACCGGGTTAGAAAAAAAACTCAGGGCATCAATCGGCAAAGCGGATATTATTACCTTCGTGGCCAGGGAAAATGATCGGGTTATTGCTTTTATTTCGGGTGAGGTCAGGAATTGCTTTTTACCAATTTCCGTAGTTGAAAAGGTCGGTTATATTTGCGGTGCTTTTGTATTGCCGGAGTATCGCAATAAAGGAATAATGAGAAAATTAGAAAATATGCTGTTGAAATATTTTAAATCGCAGGGTTTATCCTATATCGAATTGAATGTAATGACAAATAATTTACACGGGAAAAGAAGCTGGGAATCAATGGGATATACTTCTTTTCGTGAGCAGATGAGAAAGAAAATCTAAAAATTAAGGGTTTTTCAGGCATTTCTTAGAGAGAAGACCGGATTTTTCCGGTCTTTTTTTTATCGCTTTTTGCTTTCTTTAAAAAGTGAACAACTGGATCAGCCTTAACATACACTAAATCTATGGAAGAGAAGCAGGGATGTTGCCGGTCAAATTTTGTTCCAGCGTTATTCGCTGTTTAGTTTTTTTGAAAGGAGAAGTGAAAATTGTTAAGAGATCGTCTTGAAGGTTTTGAATTGCCGCCCCAGTGGTCAACAATGCGCGAAGCAGCACGGCTTGAACTGGAGAAGGGCAAACGTATTATTCACATGGAGAAAGGCGATTACGGCTCACCCGAATTTAAAATGCCCCGGGAATCGCTGGAGGTGATGGATGCGCTGCTCAAGAAACAGGGGTTTGTTCGTTATTCGCCGGGAGCCGGCCTCTGGTCATTGAGGGAAGCCCTGGCAGAGGAGATGGCCGGAAGGGGGAGAGTCACCACACCGGAAGAAATTGTGGTGACGCCGGGTGCAAAGTTCGCCATTGCAGCTACTTTCCTGCTGTTCCTGGACAAAGGTGATGAAGTAATTATGCCGGATCCCGGATATCCACCGGATGAATTCTGGGCAAGGTATATGCAGGCCGAAATTAAATACTATACTTTTCGTGATCCCCGTCAGGTGGATACGGAACAGCTCGAAAAATTAATTACTCCACGGACAAAACTGGTCATTATAAATACTCCCCAGCGCCCAAACGGGCAATTGATCGAGAATCTCGAAGAGATCGCAGCGGTGTTACTCAAATATCCCCAGATAGTTATTGTCTCCGACGAGATATTTTCAAAAATAGTATATCATCCCTGTCAGCACCGTTCAATTGCTATGTATCCTGATTTGCACGACCGTACCGTCGTTATTGACACTTTTTCCAAAAGCTATGTCATGACAGGGCTGCGTATTGGCTGGCTTACTGCGCCCGTTAATCTGGCCAAAAAGTACGATATTCTGCTTCAAAACAGCTGCACTAATGTATCTACTATTATTCAAGAGGCAGCTCTTGCTGCTTTGCAGGTGCCGCCGGATTACAGCGAGAATCTCCTTGCAAATTTAAGGCGCAAGCGGGACTTGGCCTTTAATATCCTTTCCGGTTGCAAGCAACTCCAGGTGGATAATGCTCAGGGGTCTTTTTACCTCTTCCCGAAGTTGCCCGTAGGTCTGAGGGATCAGGATGCGGTAGATGAGCTTTTAAAACATGGTATAGCTGTGGTGCCCGGTTCTGCTTTCGGGCCCGGAGGTGCGGGCCATATCCGGCTCACTTTCAGCCTGGAAGACGACATACTGGCCGAAGGGGTCGGGGAGTTGACGAAAATTATTGAGGGAATTGCCGGTTAAGATGAGCCGCGGGGAGGTATAGGTCATAATGCTGAAAAAAAGAGTTCCCCGGGAAAAAGACGGGTTCCCGGGACAAAAAGGCGCTTTTTATATTGACTGGATGAAAATTTCCGACCTCCGGCAGATAATACGTCTGGAGACCGCTTTTTTCCCGGAGCCCCTGACTCTTTTAAAATTGATAAGATACTGGTTAATGCCGATTACTTACTATATTGTCATTAGGGACGGGCGAAAGGTTGTAGCCTACATAGGCTTTCAGATGTTTGGCCCGGCCGCACATACTATCAGCATGGGGTCTCACCCCGATTACAGGCGCCAGGGTTTGGCAGCCCTTGTTCAGAGGACCGCTGATCGCGCTGCTAAAAATCGAGGAGCGTCATGGTTTACCGGAGAGGTACGTGTTTCAAACGTTCCCCAGCTGTTATTTCTCAGAGAACTTGGATGGATCGAGGTGGGTACTTCTCCCGGCTTTTTTAGTAATGGAGAAGATGCTATTGTTGTCTGGAACTGGTTGTGATGTGAAATGGAGAGCTTTTTGTGCGGGCTATATAGAGGTTTTTTAAAAAGGTGCTGCTCCGGTGCCTTTCCTTCAGGCAGGGGTGCGGGGAGACATCCCTGCCTGAAGCTGTCCGGTTTATTAGTTTTGCTTAGTTTTTCCGGACCGCTTGCGCTCTTTTTTATCAAAGAGGGTGTTTACTGATGCAGTTTAAATACATAAGGCCGGCATGGGCCGAAATAGACCTGGATAATCTGGCTTACAACATCAAGCAAATTCGTTCCTTTATAGGTCCTGATGTAAAGATGATGGCGGTTGTAAAAAGCGATGCATATGGAGCAGGGATCGCGGGGGTGCTGGACACTTTTTTGGATCATGGCGTGGAAATGTTCGGCGTGGCAATTCTGGACGAAGCTATCCTGATCAGGGAAAAAGGTGTGCAAGTGCCCATACTTGTTTTTGCATATACTCCTTTTGAATACTCGGATTTGCTCGTTAAGTATGATATTTCTCAGACGGTTTACTGTAAGGAACAGGCTGCGGCAATCTCTGCGGCGGCGTCCAGATTTAAAAAAAAGGGGCGCATTCATCTGGAGATTGATACGGGAATGGGGCGTTTAGGATTTCTCCCCTCCGAAGGCGCGGTTCAAACGATCAAGGAAATAGCAAGGATGCCAAACCTGGAGCTGGAAGGTATCTATACCCATCTGCCTCTGTCGAATGAAAGAAATCCGGATGGAATTAGCTTTACGGAGCATCAATACCGGGATTTTTGTTCACTGGTCAATAAGCTGGAGGCCGAAGGGATTTTAATACCGTTAAAACACCTTTGTAACAGCCTGGGAACGCTTTATTACAGAAAAATGCATTTGGATCTGATCAGGGCGGGGATAATTCTCTACGGATCATATCCGCATTTCCAAAGTGTTTTGCCTTTAAGGCCGGTTATCACCTTAAAAGCAAGAATCGGCTCGATCAAAGAGCTTGGGGCAGGTAAGAATGTAAGTTACGGAAAGCAGTATGTCACCAGGAGAGAAACAACCGTTGCTACCCTTCCTCTTGGGTATGGAGATGGGTACAGCAGGATGTTGAGCAATAAAGGCTGGGTTTTAGTGAACGGCCGGCGTGCTCCGGTAATCGGCTCAATATGCATGGACCAGTGCATGATCGATATAACCGATATCCGGGGAGAATGCCGGGTAGGAGACGAGGTGGTTCTCTGGGGAAGGCAAGGGGAAGACGAGATTGCGATCGAAGAATTATCTAAAGCCGCCTGTGGTTTTATCAATTACGAATACATGGTCAACTTAAGCAGGAGGGTCCCGAAGGTTTATAAGAAAAAAGGGAAAGTGGTGCAGGTATTGGGTGGGCTTTTAAATGCTTGAGCCGCCCGTCAGATACCTCGTTGTATAATTGTGGGATAGGGGAGATAGCTATCTTCGGAGATTTTCTCTTTACTTTTTAATTTTTCGCCTTCATAGATGAGTTTCCAGACCTCCACCCGGCAACCCGGAGCGCCTTCAATTATTTCCTCCTGTCCGGGAGGTAATTCAGGGTTGGTCTGGTATTCTACCGGAGATTCGAAAACGGCCAGGGTTTTAGTGTTGATCTCTACCCGTTCTTTCATCTGACCGCCGAAGAAGCTAAAGGTCAGGGTATCACCTTCAACCCGGGTGCTGATTAAAATATAGTGTTCCTTATTGTTACGAAGTTTCAAATCACGTGTATTATAGGAGATTGTAGCATCCTTTCCGGGATCTATATAGGGTACAGTTAGCCGGTGATGGTGGCGTTCGATAATTTCCAAATTGGCAAGCAGTGCGGTGTTATAGAGTGTGGTAGAGATCTGGCAGAGGCCGCCGCCGAACCCGGGTACAAGCTGGTTGCCAACAATGATCGGTGCTTTCCTGTATCCTTTTTCGGCAGTGGTATCCCCGAAAAAGGCGTTTAATGACAGCACTTCACCAGGGGCAAGGATATAATTATCCAGAAGTGAGGCTGCAAGTTTAATATTATGAACACGGTCTGTATTTTTTGAATCAAAGCTGGTTGAAAAGGAACTCATCAGTGTAACGATGCCCTTTTCCTTTAAAGACAAAGCAGTAATTTTAGGCGGTATTATTTCATAGGGTATTTTAATCATCAAAGGTAGATCCGGGCAGGAGAGGTTTTGCTCCAAGAGCCGGGCAAGTTTTTCTCCTTTAATCCGGTAACCGTTTTTTTCCGGAATAAGTTTAACCTCGTTACCGCTGCTGTTGATACAAAAGTGTGCATCTTCGGCTTCCGAATTGAAGGCTTTTTCCAGGTAAGAGATTACCTGTGAAAACTTGCGATCGTCAACCCAATAGCGGAAGGGGATTAAGACTCCTTCCTTTGCAATTATTAAACGGTCATAATAATTCCGGGGCCATTTGCCCTGCCGGCCGTGAATGTAGCCGGTAGAAAAAATATCTTCATAATCAAGGACGATACCCGTTTCCTCCAGGGTAGCTGTGATCGCTCTGCTTTCAGGCCCGATAAAGGTAAGATCAGCATTGCGCAAGATCATTTCCACTTCCCGGGGAGTTTTTTGACCAAGATGGATGTTTTTTATATAAACTCCGGGGTAAATCCTTTGCTGATAGTAAAGGCAATCGGTTAGCAATAGCAGGATAAGCAGGCTAAAGGACAATATAAAATATCTTTTGGAACTCTTCCGGGGGTCAAGTACCAATACCATCACCATTTATAAATTAATAAAAAAGTTACCGGGTATACGATACAAGTATACGTTTCAATAAAGTTATTCAGAAGTATTTTTTGCGGCTAATCCCTAGGGGAAAAACCGGTTTCCGGATCACTTATTTTAAATATTCCGATCTGCTGGCATAACTGCACCCCCGCTAACATAAAAAACAGCGGGGTGCTTTTTATGCAAATTAAATCCGGATATCTCCAGGTCCTGCTTGCATCAATAATTTGGGGAACAGTCGGTGTTTTTGCCCGTTGGAGCTGCCTGACACCGTTGGAACTGTCATTTCTTCGATTACTATTTGCTCTTATTACTCTGTTTTTTTGTCTTCCCAAAAGACAATACTTTACGGTGTTTTATTTAAAAGATTTCCTGGTAATCGGGGTTGCCGGTATATTATTTGCTGTTGATTGTCTATTTTTTTTCCATGCCTTGCAGTTAACCACACTGAGCAATGCAGTTTTCCCATATTCTTTACAGCCGGCATTTGTTGGTTTGCTTACCCCGCTGTTATTAAAAGAAAGGGTGGAAGTGAAATTTGTTTTTGCTTTTACTTTTTCCCTCGTAGGTCTGGGGATACTTCTTATCCCATCGGTTATTAATCTTTCATACGCTGATTTGAACGGAATAATCTTGGCGCTTGCCGGGACTTTTTGTTTATCCGTAATTACCCTGTTAACCAGGCTTGTTGATATGAATACATACCGTTTCGTCTTTTATGAAATGTTGATTGCTTTTCTTTTGCTATTGCCGTTTGTAAAGGTGCAAAGTCCGCTTGTTCTAAATAACTGGCTTGCTATTATTACAATCGGTGTAGTGCATACAGCGCTGGCTTATGTTTATTATTATGAAGGTTTAAAAAAAGTTAAGATTCAATATGGCGTTACCCTTGGCTACCTAGTTCCTGTGGTAGCTTCTTTAGCGGGGCTATTGTTATTTAAAGAGGCGGTATCAATCTTTACCATTGTGGGTGGACTGTTTATTATTATCAACGGTACTATCGTGATCTTTATGGCCAGTTAGCTTTTTTAACTTGATGCCAAATTGTAACAAATTTTTAATGCTGTTCCCGTTATAATGAAGATAGTATAAAATTAATGGCCATGACCGAAGCTCGTCCCGGGCCCGTTTGGGATTGTTCGGCGTTTTCGGATTGGGCTTCTGCCCGCAGGCCGGTGGATAATATCAAAAGGATGTGTGAGCGCAGGCGGGGGAATGTATATAGACCTAATCCTAAGCTTAAATTTAGTTGTAAATTTTTTTTTGCTCTGGCTAACCGGCTTAATTACGCACCAAAAAACAACTTTTTTTAGGCTTTTCCTGGGATCTGTTGCAGGTGCGGCATACCTTCTCGTGTTGTTTATTCCAATCCGGCTGCTTTTTTTTACTGTTTCTGGAAAAATAATACTCCCTTTGTTGATGATCCTTTTCTCCTTTCGGCCGCGGAAGCTGATACAGGCTGTTATATTGTTCATCACTTTTTATTTGTGTTCTTTTGCAATGGGCGGCCTTGTTTTTGCTTTCAGCTTATGGGCGAAGTTTCCCCTGGATTACTACCGGGGTGTATACAACCTTCCGGCGCCTTCAATCAAATATCTGGTTTTTTCAGGAGCCTTACTTTTTTTACTGGTCCGCTGGTTGCAACCTATTTTGCTGGAAAAACTAAATTTTCATCTCCCGGCAACCGCATTGGAACTGGAGATTAGTTTCGGCGAAAAGAATAAAAAACTGGCTGCCTTTTTGGATACCGGGAATATGCTGAAAGAGCCTTTTTCCGGTTTACCGGTTGCTGTTGCGGCCTATCCGGCCGTAAAAGAATTGCTTCCGCAGGAAATATGCCATGTGCTTAGCAATAATGGTCATATGGACTGGGCTCTATTGGAAAAAGCATTAACAAGTGCAAGCTCCGCAGATGCTTCAAAATATTGTCTTGTGCCATACTGCTCCCTCCACGAGGAAGGATTTCTTTTGGGATTTCGGCCGGAAAGGGCGGCGTTGTGGCAGGAAGATAGGGTTTATAAACTAAAGGATGGAATAATAATCGGAATTCAGCGGGAAAAAGATGGCTTCCCGGCAGAACATGAAGTGTTGCTGCCGCTGGAGGTCTGGCGTTCCGCTGACACTAGAGGGCTGGTCTAATGAAAAACGTATTACCGGGAAAATGGAGATTAAGGTATATCTTGCTGTATTTTAGCCGCAGGCTTGGTTTTAAATACGGCAGGCTAATCTATTATGTTACCAATAACAAAGCTTTACCTCCTCCTCTTTCTCCTCAAGAAGAAGCAGATTTGTTGGAACGTCTCAAAACAGGGGAAGACAAGGTAAGAGGGACGCTTATAGAACGTAACCTGCGTCTGGTTGTTTATATTGCACGGAAATTTGAAAATACCGGGGTAGCGGTTGACGATCTGGTATCGATTGGTACCATTGGTTTAATTAAAGCCGTAAATACTTTTGACCCGCATAAAAAAATCAAACTGGCTACTTATGCATCAAAATGTATTGAAAACGAAATATTGATGCATTTAAGGAGGAATAATAAGCTCAAGGTGGAGATCTCCTTCGATGAACCTCTTAACGTAGACTGGGATGGCAACGAGCTTTTGCTTTCCGATGTTCTGGGCACGGAAAACGACCTTGTCATACGCGACCTGGAGGAAGAAGTAGATAAAAAGTTGCTGTATATGGCAATGGAAAAGCTCTCCCAAAGGGAAAGAAAAATTATGCAGCTGAGATTTGGTTTGCAAGACGGGCACGAAAAAACACAAAAAGAAGTAGCGGAGCTTCTTGGTATTTCCCAATCATATATTTCGCGCTTAGAAAAGCGCATTATTAAAAGATTAAAAAAAGAAATTAAAAAAATGGAATGAAATTCTTCACAGTATAAAAAAAAAATGCGGGGAAATACTTTTAATAGAAGAAAAGGTTCTGCCTTTTAGATGGGTTCAGGCGGGGAGGATTCTGCATTGAATAAAGTAGAAATTTGCGGAGTGAATACAGCCAAGCTACCTGTATTGAACAATAAAGAAATGCGGAAAATGTTTGTGAGAATGCTGGAAGGTGATAAAGAGGCCCGTGAGAAACTGGTAAATGGGAACCTCAGGCTTGTTTTGAGTGTTATTCAGCGTTTCAATAACAGAGGGGAACTTGTTGATGATCTTTTTCAGGTTGGTTGTATCGGGCTAATCAAAGCTATTGATAATTTTGATCTTAGTCAGAATGTAAAGTTTTCAACTTATGCCGTTCCGATGATTATTGGGGAGATACGCCGTTACCTGAGGGACAATACTCCCGTCAGAGTGAGCAGATCGTTAAGGGATATTGCTTACAAGGTTTTGCAGGTGAGGGACCAGCTGGCACACAAGCATTCAAGGGAACCTTCTTTAGAGGAAATTGCAGCTGAACTTACGGTGAGCAGAGAGGAGATTATCCTTGCGCTTGACTCTATTCAGGAGCCGGTTTCCCTTTTTGAACCCATTTATCATGACGGTGGAGATCCTATTTACGTTATGGATCAGATTAGCGATGAAAAAAATCAGGATGAAAAATGGATGGAGATTATCTCCATCAAAGATGCTTTGCAAAAGCTAAACGACAGGGAAAAATTAATTTTAACGATGAGGTTTTACCGGGGGAAAACGCAGATGGAGGTTGCTGATGAAATTGGGATTTCTCAGGCCCAGGTTTCCCGTCTGGAAAAATCCGCATTAGGGCAGTTAAAGAAACATATTCAATAAAAAGGAGGGACAGATCGTGAAAAGATTTTCGCATAAATGCAGATTATTGCTGACGCTTTTGTCTTTGAGCCTGATGCTTTTTTGTTTTTCCTATAGCTTTACATCCCGCAGCGGGGAAGTGGTATTATCCTATAACATGAGCAATTTGGAACGCGGAGGCGTCTCGGAAATAATGCAGGGAAACGGTTTTCAATTAAATGATCATGTTACTTTGATGGTTTT
>JAAYOY010000122.1 GCA_012520035.1 Bacillota bacterium | reverse complement strand
GCCATTTTGAAGGGCGAGCCGATTGAGGTTTATAATTACGGAAAAATGAAGAGGGATTTCACCTATGTTGACGACGTGGTGGAGGGCGTGGCGCGGCTGGTGGAGAGAATTCCTCAGCCCGATCCGGAGTGGGACGGGGGCGATCCTGCCCCGGGGACAAGCTATGCGCCCTATCGCATATACAATATCGGAAACAATAAACCGGTCGAGTTGCTGTACTTCATTGAAGCGCTGGAAAAGGCGCTGGGGAAAAAGGCGGAGAAAAAGCTGCTCCCCCTGCAGAAGGGTGATGTGGTGGAGACTTACGCTGATGTTGACGACCTGATGCGGGACGTGGGATTCAGTCCGGATACGCCGGTCGAAGAGGGAATTAAGAGATTTGTGGACTGGTATAGGAATTATTACGGAATTTGATTTACAGCAGAGGTTTTTTTATACAGGAAGAAGCAGGAGAAAAATGGGGGAAATAACAGTTGGCCAGGATACTAATTGTTTCGCATTACGCCAGGTCCCTGCTCAATTTTCGCGGCGAGCTGATCAAGAGTATGGTTGGTTTGGGGCATGAAGTGTTTGCGGCGGCCCCGGAAGAGGGTTTTGAGGAGAAGCTGGAAACGCTGGGGGCATCCTACCTGCGGTACCCGCTGCGGAGGACGGGGTTGAATCCGTTGCAGGATTTGGGGAGCTTGCTGGCGTTGCTCAGGATGATGAGGAAAATAAAGCCCGATGTTGTTCTTTCTTATGCGATCAAGCCGGTGATCTATGGCTCGCTGGCAGCCCGTCTTACCGGGGTGAAGCGGGTCTTCTCGATGATAACGGGTCTCGGTTTTGTCTTTGTGAACGGCGGCGCAAAGCAGAAAGTGCTCCGGAGAGTTGTCGGTTTGATGTACAGGGCAGCCTTCAAGGGAAATCGTGCCGTTTTTTTTCAGAACCCTGATGATGAACAGCTGATTAAGGAGATGGGGATCATCGGGGGCAGCACGAAAACGGTGCTCATTAACGGCTCCGGGGTGGATGTGGAGCGGTACTATTACGTCCCAGCCAGGAAGGAGCCGCTTTCTTTTTTGCTTATAGCTCGGTTAATCTGGGATAAGGGAATTAGGGAGTACGCGGAGGCGGCACGTATGCTCAAAGACAGGTACCCAGAGGTTACTTTTTCCTTGTTGGGACCCTATGACAGCAATCCGGCGGCGATTAAGCCGGAGGACGTGGAAAGTTGGGTGGAAGAAGGTATTGTTGAGTACCTGGGGGAGACGGAAGATGTACGCCCTTATATTGCTGATGCGGGTGTATATGTGCTGCCGTCTTACCGGGAGGGGACTCCGCGGTCGGTGTTGGAGGCGATGTCCATGGGGCGGCCGGTGATTACCACCGATGCCCCGGGGTGCCGGGAAACGGTGGAGGATGGCGTTAGCGGCTTTCTGGTTCCGGTAAGGGATGCAGAAGCTTTGGCGGGGGCGATGGAGAAGTTCATTCAAAACCCGGAGCTGATCGGACAGATGGGGGCACAGAGCAGGAAAATTGCCGAAGATAAATACGATGTGCATAAGGTGAACAAGGTTATCCTCAGTGCGATGGGGCTGTAGGAGTTTTTTGGGGGGCGGTATTTTGATTTTAATTACCGGGATTACGGGATTGACTGGGCGGTTTTTATTGGGTTCACTACGTGAATCAGGTTACCATGGGTTGATAAGGTGCTTGGTCCGAGAGCACAGTGATATATCCTGGGTGCGGGATGACAAAGTTGATTTTATTTACGGCGATGTGAGCGATGCATGTTCTTTATTGCCAGCATTTAACGGGGTGGATGGAGTTATCCACCTGGTAAATATACGGTTTTCTCCCCAGATTATTGAGGCTTGTAATACTTCAGGAGTTAAAAGGATACTAATTGTTAGCACAACGGGGGTTTTTAGCAAGTACCGCGAGTTATCAAAAGAGTATCAGGTGTTGGAAAAACAAATCGCGGGCAGTGGCTTGGACTATACAATCATCAGGCCGACGATGATCTACGGAAATCAAAGAGACCGAAACATTCATAAGCTCGTTAAAATTGTGAATAAATATGCCCTTGTTCCAATAATTGGTAATGGTGAGGGTTTAATGCAGCCGATTTATGCGCAGGATCTTGCAACCGTTATTGCCCGGGCATATTTGGATAAGGTTGCGATTGGTAAGGCATATAACGTTGCAGGGAAAGAACCGGTTTCCTATTTTGAGGTTCTTCAATTGATTGCCGAAAACCTGGGGAAAAAGAGAAGGTTTATAAGAGTACCTTTTTCTCTTGCCCTTGCGGCTGGTTTTATTGCAGAGAAATTTTATAACGGGCTTATAACCTCTGAGAAGGTAAAAAGGCTGAGAGAAGACAAGGTCTTTGATTACAGTGAAGCGGAGAAAGACTTGAATTTTTCTCCCGTATCGTTTGCAGAGGGCATTCGACTTGAAATTGAGGCGTTAAAAAAAGCCGGGGTCATTTGATTAGAAGAGGAGGAAGGGTTTGGGTTTTATGAAACGCTTCTTTGATTTGGTGCTTGCTTCCGTTTTACTGCTGTTGTTATCGCCATTATTTCTTATTCTAATGTTTTTAATCAAAGTAGATAGTGCCGGCCCTGTTTTTTTTGCACAGAAGCGCATTGGAAAAGACAACGAGGAATTTTTTATGTTCAAGTTCAGGACAATGAGAGTAGATACGCCCCGGGATGTACCGACACATTTATTTCACAATCCGCAGGATTATGTAACCAGGGTCGGGAAAGTTTTAAGGAAAACGAGCCTAGATGAGCTCCCTCAGTTATGGAATATTTTAAAAGGCGAAATGACGTTTATTGGTCCAAGGCCGGCGCTTTATAATCAGGATGACTTGATTGAACTGCGGACAAAATGCGGGGTGCACAAGTTGAGGCCGGGTGTTACGGGCTGGGCCCAGGTCAATGGGAGAGATGAAATTAGCATTGAAGAGAAAGTGCTTTTGGATGAGTATTATTATAAAAATCGCTCCTTGAATTTGGATGTAAAAATAATAGTAAAAACGCTGTCTAACGTGGCCACTTCAAAAAATATCAAGGCCTAATATTCGGATTGACTAAAGGGAGGCGAGCAAGTGAAAATAACAGTTGTGGGGATAGGCTATGTGGGCTTATCGAATGCGGTTCTTTTGGCCCAGCATAATGATGTTATTGCGCTGGATATTATCCGGGAAAAAGTAGATTTAATAAACGGGAAAAAGGCTCCCATTGCAGATGCGGAAATTGAGGAATTTTTGGCAACGAAAGAATTGTCCTTAACGGCAACAACGGATAGCTATGAGGCCTTCAAAGAAGCGGAGTATGTCATTATCTCTACGCCGACCAATTATGATCCGGATAAAAATTATTTTGATACGGGAAGTATTGAGGATGTTATTGCCGGCGTGTTAAACGTCAATCCGGATACGGTTATGGTCATTAAATCTACGGTGCCGGTAGGTTATACGGAGAGAGTGAGGAAAAAGTTTGCAACAGAAAACATCATCTTCTCCCCGGAATTTTTAAGAGAAGGCCGGGCTTTATACGATAATTTATACCCATCGCGTATTATTGTTGGGGAACAATCGGAAAGAGCCAGGAAGTTTGCCGATCTTCTGGTAGAGGGCGCTTTCAAAGAAAACATTCCAGTTCTATTTACCAACTCAACTGAAGCTGAGGCAATAAAGCTGTTTGCAAATTCATATCTTGCTATGAGGGTGGCTTTTTTCAACGAGCTGGATTCATTTGCCGAGGCGAGGGGGCTGGATACGCAGCAAATTATTGAAGGAGTATGTCTTGACCCGCGCATAGGAAGCCATTACAATAATCCTTCTTTCGGTTATGGGGGTTACTGCCTTCCGAAGGATACCAAACAGTTGCTGGCGCATTATGCGGGCGTCCCCAATAAGATTATCGAGGCGATTGTGGAGGCCAATAAAACGCGAAAAGATTATATAGCGGAGAGGATACTGGCCAAACGTCCCGGGATAGTTGGTATCTACAGGCTGACGATGAAAACAGGCTCCGATAATTTCAGGCAGTCCGCCATTCAAGGGGTTATGCAGCGTATTAAGGCAAGAGGCGTTGGAGTTGTGGTGTACGAGCCTGCGCTTCAAGATGAAGTATTTGAGGATTCCAGGGTTATCAAGGATTTTGATGAATTCAAGAAAATCTCGGATGTGATCGTGGCCAACAGGTTGTCGGATGAGCTCAG
>JAAYOY010000121.1 GCA_012520035.1 Bacillota bacterium | reverse complement strand
TTATTAACCCCGGCGCCTATACACATTACAGCATTGCATTGCGCGACGGGCTGGCAGGGATTGACCTGCCTGCGGTGGAAGTGCACCTTTCCAATATTTATGCCCGGGAAGAGTTTCGCCACCGCTCAGTTATAGCCCCGGTAGTGCAGGGGCAGATAAGCGGCTTCGGCCCGCAAAGCTATTTGCTGGCCTTACAGGCTCTATGCAACATATCTATTAGCAGATAGGAACTGCTTCAATGATCGTACAGTCTGTGTAGGCAACCATGTCAAAATTTGCCGATGTTTGCTCTTCAGTTTTTTCTCCAGTTCTTAATAAAGATTTCCAGGGCAAAGGTATATTTTAAAGGAGAGGAATTAAATTGTCTGATCAGAATGTCAGGGGCATCAGGGGCGCTATTGATGTCCCCGCCAATAAAAGCGAAGAAATATTGGAGGCTACAAGAGAACTACTGCAGGAAATCATGCGCAGAAATTCTCTTGATAAGGAACAAATTGCTGCTGTTATCTTTTCCATGACAGCAGACCTGGATGCTGTTTTTCCCGCAAAAGCCGCACGGGAACTGGGTTGGAAATACGTGCCCTTATTCTGCACCAATGAAATCAACGTTCCGGGCTCACTTCCGCGCTGTATCCGTGTACTGATGCTGGTAAATACAAAAAAAACAGCGCAAGAAATAAAACATGTCTACCTGAGGGGAGCAGTTGTTTTAAGAGAAGACCTGCTTGGTGAGGATGAATAACAAAGCTTGCATATCCGGCACAGACAAGCTCCCGTATTTATTGGCGTCTTAAAGTGAGAAGAATTGTTGGTAAAAATTGCTTTGGCGGCTTACAACCTTTAATCCTAATTTTATGATATAATAAAATGTCAGGGGAGTATTCTTCCATATTTGGAACTGAAAAGAATAAAAAAATGAAAGGGGAGATAGTAAGAATGAAAAGAATTGCATTACTGCTGGTTCTGGCGCTGATGCTGTTGATTGCAGCCCCGGTGCAAGGCCAGGAAGCGCTCTCAAGAGGGGAATTTGCCTCCATGCTGGTTGAAGCCGGCAATATGGAATCAAATTTACCTCCAGCCGATTTGCTGGTGCAAAAAGGGATAATGAAGGGTTATCCTGATGGAAAGCTTTATTTGGACCGGAATATTACCCGTATGGAAGCAACCGCCCTGATAGCGAAAACTCTTGGCATGGCCGAGGCCATTGCTCCTCCGGTGGAGGGAGATGTTTCGCTCGAAAACCACTGGGGTTACACCTTCTATTCCTGGCTAGAATATTTCGGGTTAACCGACGGCAACCCGAAAGATATTCTAACTAAAGAAGAGGGAAGCGCTATTCTGGAAAAGGTTTTTACCAGCAGTCCGGAGGCAACATCGTTGCAGGAGAAGGCAAAGGAAGCAGCAAAGGGTATCAGTTCGTTGCGTTCCGTTTTCAGCGGCAATATGAACATAATTCCGCGACCCGGAGCTGAAGAAACGGAAGAAATACCGCAGATTAGTTTTCAAATGAAAGCTGTTCAGGAGATGGTTTTACCGGCCAGCATGCATCAATTAACAACAATAATCATGAATATTCCCGGTGCGGGGGAACAGGAAATATCTTCTGAAGTGTACCTTATGGACGGGAAAATCTACCAGCAGTTACCTTTAGGTGAAGCAGGAGAGACGAAGTGGGTTCTCTATCCCGAGGAGCTATTCCCTGACCTTGAGCAGATGATGAACTTGGAAGGGGCCAGTACAGCAATAATCGAGGGCATGGAAGATTCTCTGTACTGCCAGTTGCTCGGTACTTCAGAGAGAAATGGAGAAGAGGTCTATAAATTAGCGACCTATGGACGCGTAGATGATTTTGATGCGTTTTTAGAAGCGATGGCAGGGCAGTTGGGCAGTAACAGGCAGCTGCTAGAGCTTTTAGGGCAAGGTATGGCAATAATCGATTCTATGTCTTTTTGGTGCATCGAATACATAGACGCTGACGATTATCTTACTAAGAGTGCGGATATGTTTTTGATTATCAATATGGCAGAAGAATTTGCGGGTGAACCTATTCCTCTGGAAGCATTTCAGATGAATATAAAGATAGAAGAGCTCAGCTACAATGAAGATATTGTTATCGAACTTCCGGAAGAGGCAGAGAACGCTTCTTTAATGGACTTTTCGGAGTTACTCCCGGATCAAGGACTT
>JAAYOY010000018.1 GCA_012520035.1 Bacillota bacterium | reverse complement strand
TAAGGATATCCATATTCCCCTTATCCTGGTTGGCGGTATACGTTCTTTTTCAGTAGCTGAACGTTTGGTTGAAGACGGGCTTGCAGATTATATCTCTATGAGCCGTCCGTTTATCAGAGAACCTGATTTGATAAACCGCTGGAAATCCGGAAACCACAGCCGCGCGGAGTGTATATCGTGTAATGGATGTTTTGGAACCATGAACTCCGCCCATGGAGTATACTGTAAAGCCAAGAACAGGAGCAACGGATAAAATTAATTATTTAAAAAACCTGGGGGCCTGAAGGGACAAGGGAGGGGACAAGGAGACAGGGTTCTTCCATGCCCCTCATGGGGAGGGACACGGGGACAAGTTCCTTGTCCCTCCTGTGCCTATGTTTAGCGGGGTGAAGGCAAATTATTTCCAGCTTCACTTTCGCCGCAAAATTTACATCGGGGGGCAATTCTACCCAAATAGGAGCGGTCAGGGGGGAAGCCCGAAACCGGATCAAGAGCCTCATCATCGGTTAAAACGTTTGCATTGGCTTCGTCCCACCCATGAGGTATAGCTATTACTCCCGGAAGAATGTCTTCGGTTATTCTAACTTTAATATTGATCCTGCCCCGGGGAGATTCCAGCAAAACGAGTTCCCCGTCCTCAATTCCAAGGTTGCTTGCAGTGTGGGGATGTACCTCCAGTTCCGGCTCCGGCTCTAATTTCCGCAGGGAGGGGATATTGTGAAAGCGGGAATGCATATAGGGCAGAGTCCTGGCACCGGAGGTTAATATTAACGGGTATTCGCGGAACAGTTCCGGAGTTGAAACAGGGCTTTCTGCCGGTTCGTGATAAACAGGCAAAGGATCGTAACCGTGCCGTTCCAGTTCTTTTGAATAAATTTCAACCTTACCTGATTCTGTTTGAAAACCCGATTTTAAATATTTCTTTTCCTCCGTTTTTTTATATTCATAACCATGATCCAGGGAGTGCCTCAAAGTATCCAGATTGATTCCCAGCGGCTCCAGCCTGTAATTTAAAGCTTCTACTTCATCCCGCCACGGGAAGAACTGCTCCAGTCCCATTTCCACTGCAAGGTTACGACAGAACTCCCAGTCAGTCATGAGCGGTTCATCTATTATTTTTGGGGAAAGGGAGAGCCTTGGCAGGCCGTTTAACCCGGAAAAATCACAAAACTCATCCCGGCTTAAAAAAGTACCGACAGGGAAAACCACGTCCGCCAGTTTTGCGGTTTCAGTCATAAAATTTTCCGTCACCACCAGAAAATCCAGGCTGGAAAAGGCCTTCTTCACCCGTTCTGCATTTGGCCAGGTTAAAACAGGATTGCTGCCTGCTAACAGCATCGCCTTCAACGGGTAAGGTTTTCCCTCCAGGATCGCTCTAGCAAACATATTTGCCTGGGCATTACCGTTATATTTAAAAAACAGGGGATATTTCTCCTGTCCCACAGCGGGCTTGCTGAAAGCTTCATCTTTCTCCATTTTTAGAGAAGAGAGTTTCGGCGCCGGGGTAAAGAGAACCCCGCCGCTTATATCCAGGTTTCCGCAGACAGCCTGCATAATGGAGATGGCCCTGGCGGTTTGAAAGCCGTTGGTCTGCAGCTCCAGGGCAATTCCTATGGAGATACAGGCAGGGGAGTTGCCTGCATAAAGGCGGGCGGCTTCAACAATTTTTTCTGACGGCACCCAGGTAATGGATTCCGCCTTTTCAGGGGTAAATTTGTCAACCAGGGCGACCAGCTCAGTAAATCCGATGGTCCACTTTTCGACAAATTCTTTGTCAAAGAGCTTCTCCTTTATTAAAACGTGCAGCATGGCCAATGCCAGGGCACCATCCGTCCCCGGCCGGATCTGCAGGTGTAGGTCAGATTTTTTGGCGGTTGATATTTCCCGGGGATCAATTACTATTAGCCTGGCTCCTTTCCCTCTGGCCTGCTTGATATCTCTCATGAGCTGCGGGCAGGAGGCGGCCGGGTTACTGCCCCATAGCACTATGCAGCGACTGTGGGCAAAATCCGGGACCGGCAGGCCTCCGTAAGTAATTTCTCCGGCCATTTTTTTCGACAGATGGCAGTGGCTCTCTGCCGTAGAAAAATTTGGTGTGCCGAAAGCAGCGCAGAATCTTTTCAAATAGTATTTAAACTCCTTATTAATTCCGGCCCTTCCCACATGGACCGCCAACGCTTCCGCTCCATATTTAGCTTTAATAAAATTGAACCTTTCCGCAATAATTTTTATAGCCTCAGCAGGGGTCACTTCCTGCCAGCGGCCTCCACGATTCTTTGCCAGGGGTGTCCTGATCCTGTCGGGGGCGCCCACAATTTCATCAACAGCCAGGCCTTTGGGACAGATATATCCCCGGCTCACCGCATGTTCCTCCCGGCCCTTAACCTTAATGATCTTTTTTCCTCTCAGCCGGATATCCAGTGCGCATAATCCGTTGCATATTTCACAGGAAGTTACCAGAGAATCTGCAAAAACTGCTTTGGAATAACCAGAATTTTTTTTCATACCTTTTCTCAATCTAAAACCTCCATACCAACCGGGCATACCGCCAGGCAACGGCCCTGACAGAAGAAATTTTCCTGGCTTTTTATGCAAAGATGGTGATTTGTACTGCTGACAGGATCGAGCCGGACGATATTATTGTCAGGCTTGTGAGTTTTCAGCGGGATGTTTGCCCCAGCGATAGCCTTGCCAGGACATCCTTCAAGGCATTTTGCACAAGAGGACCCCAGGCAGGTTTCCTCCTCCAGTAGGGGCGTGGCAGAAAGTTCCGCCTCCGTTATGATGCTGTTGTAGCGCACCCGCGGTCCGTATTTTGGATTGACGACCAGGTTGTTTAACCCGAATTCACCCAGCCCGGCGCGGACCGCTGCGTGACGATGTGAAAAGGGAGCAAAACTATACTTTTCATAATATTTATTGTACGGTTTGCCGAAAGTTGGCGTAAAGAACAGCGTCCGACAGCCCTTTTCCTGCAGCAAGAGAGAGAGGCGCAGGGAGATTTGTTCCAGCCGGGTATTAACAATCTCAAAAGCTGAACTATGGTAGAAATAATTTTGAAGAAGCTCGAGGCGTTCTTCTTCCGGCACGATCGGCGATCCCTTCATCATGTTCTCCCGGTAGAGTACCCCTTCCGGTATGGGAACCCCGATAACCACAACATTTCTGGCCTTTTCCAGGAAATCCCTCGGATGATGCCCGGAAGGGGCACCGGCAAAGCGCTCTACCGGGGCAACGCCAAAAAGCGTTGCCCCTTCTGAAAAAGTAACCTTTTCTAATGCCCAATTAATATCCATCAAATTAATCCTTTATTCCCATCCTGCAAATTCGGCAACATTTTCTTTGCTAACCAGGGCCAGCGGGGAGTAAACCTCATCAGGGATATCGTGTCCCTGCACTGTCTTCAGAGCCAGAATCAACGCTGCTTTTGAATAAATATTAATCGAATAAGCGATGCTGCCGTCAAGTTTTCCTTCCTTGATCGCTTCGTGAGCTTCGGAAATAAAATCAACACCTAAAATGATTACTCCTTCCCGCTTGCCGGCGGCTTCCAAGGCATCTGCTGCCGCAAGGGCCATGACATCGTTGCAGGAAAAGATGGCTCGGATATCCGGATGGGCCTGCAGTATGTTGGAGGCGATGTTATAAGCTGTGTTACGGTCCCAGTTACCGGGTTGGATACTGACAATCTCCACGTTTTTGGCCGCTTCGAAGACCCTTTTAGCGCCGGCGGCCCGTCCCTCGCTCTGACCGGCTCCCGGGATACCCTGGATTATGGCAACTTTGCCTCCTTCCGGACCCAGTTTTTCCACGATATATTCTGCAGCCAGGGAACCCTGCTCCTCGTAATTTACTGTTATCTTGCCGTCAAGGTAGCCGCCGGCCTCTTCCAATGCTTCCTCGCTGATCGGCGGCCCCAGGTTAATGACCTTGATACCTTTCTTATTCGCTTTGACAACTCCCGGTACCAGGTTGAAAGGTTCAATGGGAGAAGCCACTATGGCTGCGTAATCCCTTGCCACCATAGCATCCAGAGTCTCCAGTTGCGACTTTGTATCCCCCTCAGTGGGTGCGGCCATGACTGTGACCTCGATTCCCAATTCCTCACCAGCTTTTTCATACCCTTCTTTCATGGACACCCAAAAAGGATTGGCCAGCGTTATAATGAGCGCCCCAATTTTTTCGCCTGTATTGAATTCTGGCAGCGGTGCCAGCTGCTCCATTAATACCTGTTCTATTTCCTGCGCTTTGGAACTCATCACAGGACCAGCCGGTGTTTCTTCAATCCCTTCTTCATTTATCTCTTCAGTGGTAGCGGGATCGGTGCCGTTTTCTTCTCCACTGATAGGTGCAGAAGAAGGAGAACCACATCCGGCTGCAAAAGCAACGAGGGAAAACAGCAACATAAACACAACCATTTTTTTTATTATTTTTTTCATTGAGATGTACCCCTTCCTTATTTGTTTATAAAGGCAAGATTCTTTCCGGATCTAACCTCGGCAATAATGACCGCCGCAAGAATGATAATACCGATAACCAGCTGCTGGTAATAGGACGGTATGCTGAGAATAACCAGCCCGTTGCGCAACATCCCCAGCAGCAGGCACGCGGTTACCGTCCCGGCGACACTGCCTTTACCTCCTTTCATGCTTGTTCCCCCCAGAACCACTGCGGCGATGGAGTCCATCTCCAACATCCAGCCGGCCAGAGGTTCAGCGGTATTAAGCCTGGCGGTAACAACCAGCCCCCCTAGAGCTGCCGCTACCCCGCTGAGGATATAGACTATTATCTTATATAAATGTATTGACACGCCGCTGCGGCGCAGGGCCTCCTCGTTTCCGCCCAGTGCAAGGGTATAGTAACCGAATCTGCTCATGTTCAAAACCACTGCGGCCAGGACTGTCAGAAAAGCTGCTAAAAGCATGGGAGGGTTAAACGGGCCGATATGGCCGTTTCCCCACCAGGTAAAGTCTCTGGGAAAACCGTAGATTGGGATGCCGCCGGTAATGATCAATGCCAGCCCTCTGGATAGGGACATAACACCCAGGGTGACGATGAAGGGATTGATCTTTAAAAAAGAGATAATGCTGCCGTTTGCTGCACCCATTAACCCGCCGACGATCAAACCTCCGAGGATAGATAAGCCGGCTTCCAGGCCGCCCTGCATGGCTGCTGCCATACAAACGCCGCTCAAAGCAGCAACTGCACCCACGGAGAGATCTATACCGCCGGAGGAGATAACAAATGTCATTCCCAGTGCCAGGATAATGTAAAGAGAGCTGTGATCGAAAATATTCCGGAGGTTATCCCATGTAAGGAAAAAGGGGGATGTGACACTTAGCAGGATAACCATGATCAGCATCACCAGTATCAAAAGCAGTTGAGGGAAAATATGACTTGTCAACAGCTTAATTTTTGTCAAGTCTGTTTGTACGTATTTTTGCATCTCTAAGCTTTTGTGCTTCCTTTCCTGAATTCTTCAGTCCGCTGGTTGGAGCCGGTGATAAAACCGACCACTTGATCGGGGTTGGTGTTTTCTGTGCGAAAGTCCTTGACCAGCCGTCCGTTTCTGAGAACACAAATCCGGTCAGATATGGAAAAAACATGGTGAAGATTATGGCTGATGATGAGCACGGCAAACCCCTCATCCCCAAGGCTTCTGATTAACTTAAGAACTCTGGCCGATTCACCGACTCCCATAGCGGCAGTGGGTTCATCAAAAATAATCATCTTCCCCTGCTGATTGATGCTCCTTGCTACCGCAATTCCCTGCCTCTGGCCACCCGACAAAAATTCCACAGGTGTGGTGACAGAAGGGATGGAGACTTTCAGCTTTCTTAACAGTTCTTCGCTCTCCCTGTTCATTCGCTTCTTGTCCACAAAAAAACGGGCTTTCAAGGGTTCTCTTCCCAGGAAGATGTTGCTGGCTACATCGCGGCAGTCCACCAGGGCCAGATCCTGGTAAACAGTAGAAATACCCAGCTCAATAGCTACTGGTGGCGTCAGGTGCCGATAAGTCTTCCCATTCAGAGAGATTTCACCCTCGTCCGGATACAATACTCCGGAGATGATTTTAATAAGGGTAGATTTGCCGGCTCCGTTATCGCCTACCAGCGCCGTCACTTCCCCGGGGCACACATCCAGATCAACACCATCCAGCGCAACTACATGACCGAAGGTTTTTTTAATATTTCTTAGTCTGATAAAGGGATCTTTTTCAACCTGTAACACTTTACCAGCTTTTCCCCCCTAAACAACCAGGAATGTAATATTAACCACTCTAATAGTATCAAAAACCATGAATTGATAGCATCGCTCCCCACAGATTGTTACAAGCGGAGTAAATGCTATGCATCCTCCAGCAAAGTGAGCAGTTCTTCCGTTAGCTCACCGAAACGGGGATTGCTGCGCTCCCGACCCCGGGGCATTGTAACAGTAATATCCCTTATTATTTTTCCGGGGCTACTACTCATTAAGATGATTCGATCCGCCAGATAAACAGCCTCGTCAACACTGTGGGTAACAAAAAGGATGGTTACTTTATGTTGTTCCCAAATGCGCAGTAATTCCTTTTGCATGATGATACGGGTGTAGGCGTCCAAAGCTCCAAAAGGCTCGTCCATCAATAACACGTCAGGATTATTGGCAAGTGCCCGCGCGATAGCTACACGCTGTTGCATACCGCCGGACAATTCACAGGGAAGAGCTTTACCGAAATCGCTCATGCTGATCATGCCCAGATATTCCCTGGCTATGGCTATACGTTTTGCCTTGGATACCCCGGCGAAATCTAAGCCAAGTGCTATATTATCCAAGACATTGAGCCAGGGCATCAGCGAGTAACTCTGGAAAACCATGCCGATTTCACGGCGGGGTTTCATATGTTCTTGACCATCATAAAAAACTCTACCTGAGCTAGCCCTTTCCAGTCCGGCAACGATACGCAAAAAAGTCGATTTCCCACAGCCTGAAGGGCCTAGGATGCAGAGAAACACATTCTCAGTCACACTGAGGTTCATATCGGCCAGTGCAGTTATCTCCATATGCTGCCGGGCAACATTTCAGCCCCAACCAGACAGGACCAACCAATGGCCAGACCCACTCTTAAACCATTTAGAATGCTGGAAGCAGCTGCCGGCAGGGATAATCAATGCAAATATTTTTCTCACAAAAATACATCTCCCATCAATAATTTAACTTAATAATTCCTGTTTACTGAGAAAAAGTAAAATCATTTTTTTGATCATTTCTTCTCCCCCTCGGAAAATTAAGTTTTTTACTTTCCGCAGCCAGCAACGCTGCCCCCAGCGCACCGGTTAACTGGCACTCCCCGGGGACGAAAACCCTGCTTTTAAGTTCTTCTTCCAGTGCCCGGCGAACCCCAGCATTTTGAGCAACTCCGCCGGTAAATACTACCTTCTCCTTAACGCCCAGACGGCGGGCCATAGTAGCTGCCCGCTTTCCCACAGACTGGTGAAGGCCGGCGATAATTCCTTCTTTCGGGCAGCCCCGGGCCAGCAGACCGATAATTTCCGATTCGGCAAAAACTGTACACATACTGTTAATACCGACCGTTGCCGACGGATCTTCGGATGCCGCCAGTTCTCCCACATCCATGCCAAGGGTATTGGCCATAATCTGCAAAAATCTCCCGGTTCCCGCGGCGCACTTGT
>JAAYOY010000120.1 GCA_012520035.1 Bacillota bacterium | reverse complement strand
GCATTCCCGCTGAACGGTTTTGAGCCTGCAAGCGATTCCTCCGCTGCAGCTACGGCAATTTCCTCGCTGATAGGCTTGCCAAGCAATAATTTTTCGGCTTTCTCCGCTCTTACAGGAAAAGGAGCTACAGCACCGAGGATTATTCGAGCCTCAGTGCATACCTCTTCTTCAACTCTAATTATAGAAGCTACACTGACAATAGCAAAGTCAACAGGTTTACGCAGAGTAAACTTGAGAAAGGTCTGCTGTGAAGAAAAGCTGCGAGCCGGGATTTCAATCTCCCGAATGATCTCGTTAAAGGAAAGATCATTGCCCAGGGGGTGGAAAAAGTCGGCCACTGCTATGCTTCGCTCCCCTTTGGGTCCGGAAATAATAAGCCTACCTTCAAGGGCAGTGAGCGCAACCGCCATATCGGACGGACATACAGCAAAACACTTTTTCCCGCCCATAATCGCATGATAGCGATTGTCCCCTTTTACAGCAAGACAAGTTCTGCCCCCCTTGCGCAGACAATATAGCGGGCCGCCGATGCTTTCGGGATACCGGTAGTACCAGCAGCGGGTATCCTGACAGAGATTTCCGCCGATTGTAGCTACATTTCGTACCTGGGGCGTTGCAACCGTAAGGGCCGCCTCCTTTAGTAAGCGATAATTCTTATCAAGAAGGGATGATCGCACTATGTCATCAAGGCGAACGAGGGCGCCCAGCTTGAGAAAACCGCCTTCTTCCTTTATATAATCAAGACCGGGTATGGTCTTAATATTAACAATTGCTTCGGGATAATTGGGCAGCAAATCTCCCTTAAGTATTGAAAGGAGATCGCTGCCACCGGCGTTTAGACAAGCCTTTCCCTTATAATCATCAAGGATTGCGTAAGCCTCCTCTATACTGTTTACATCAAAATGGGTGAAAGACCTCACTATCTGCCACCTTCTTTCTTCTGAATGTTTCTCCCAATTTTCCCAAGGGCCTTTAATATCCGTTCCGGGGTGACAGGGTATTCATGAAGCCATTGCCCAATAGCATTTGATGCAGCCATGAGTACTGCCGAAGGTCCGGGGGAAGTTGTTATTTCCCCGACTCCTATTGCATGAAAACGGTGGGTATCGATAGGCGTTTCCAAAACAACATTATCAATCACCGGAAGTTCTGCAGAGGTCCGCCATTTGTAATCAATCAGGTTTGAATTAAGAATACAACCTGTAGTTGGATCAACGATCGTCTCTTCAAAAACCGCGCTGTCAATACCCGCTGATCCGAGGCAGCCGTAGAGCTGACCCTGGAGACCATGGGGATCAATAACTTGACCAACGTCAGTCGCGTTAACTACCCGCAGAAGATCAACTTTACCGGTTTCTGTGTCGACTTGCAGCTCTACAAAGCTCATCATACAGTTGGAAAGCGAATAGTCCTCTTCAAAGCGTCCGTACCCTAAAACCGTCCTGAATCTTAGTACTTTTTCCCATTCAATACGTTTTTGGGGGTCACTTTTTAACCAAATGATACCGTCAGACGTTTCCAGATCTTTGGGATCATCCGCACCCAGCATCGGCATGGCAAGTCGGAATAGTTTATTCTTTGCATCTTCGGCTGCCGCAATAGCAGCACCTAATATTGCATAGGTTCCCCTTGAACCGGCAGGTCCCCATTCAAATGGAGTAACCATAGAATCGCCCGGGCTAATGGAAATCCTCTCCAGGGGAAGCTGAAGTACCTCTGCAACTACCTTTACAACATTGCTTCGCTGTCCCGTCCCATGCTCGGCAAGTCCGGCGAGAATCACGACTCTTCCGTCATTGTCGAGGCGCACATGGGTCTCGGATACATCTTCCCCTACATCAGCATTCCCGTGAATACCGACCCCGACACCTATGCGCTTCGCGCCCTTCACTGCTGTAGGTTTAAGCCATCCTTTCCATTTATCTTTCCAACCGAAGACTTTGGCACCTTCGTCCATCGCGCGGGAATAATCAATACCACGATAGTCATACCATTCGGCATTTCTCCAGTAATAACCGTCACCGGGTTTGACAAAGTTCTTTTTAAGAACTTCAAAGGGATCAAGTGAGAGCTTCTCCATGGCATGGCTTAATATAGGGATGAGAGCACATTTCAGTTCCTGGCCGCCAAATCCCCTGACAATACCGGAAGCATTTCTATTTGTACATACAATTGCCGGCTTTACATCCCAGTTCTTACACCGCACAGCGATCATCGCCTCACCGCAGCCGACTCCTAGTTGAACCTGTGTAGTCATTGAGTAATAACCTGTACCGAGAACCCACGAACCTGCTATCGCCGTCACGGTACCATCTTTTTTCATGCCCACCTTAGCATGAAGGCGTGTAGCGGGACGCAACACAAAAGTACTGAGTTGTTCTTCTTTTGACAAAGACACTTTCACCGGCCTGCCTGTTGCCTTGCTGAGAGCTGCGGCATAGCACTGAACCTGGATGGACATAACCTTCGATCCATAGCTTCCGCCACATGCCCCACCGATAACCCGTACCTTTACATCATTTCCAAAGGTGACCGAAAGCTCATGCTTGTTTCTCCATATCTTATGGTTTGATACCCATACCGTCACCGTGTTTGGTTCCTCCCACAGGGCTACGGCAGCCGGAGACTCCGGGAAGCCTGGCCCGGGGATATTATCATATGCATACGCTTCTTCCACCACAACATCAGCCTCTTCAAAACCCTTATTCACGTCTCCCGTTACTATTTCGGTTGCCCATTTCCTGTTGGGTATACCGAGAGGGAGCAAATTGCCCGGCAAATTTTCATATATCTGAGGGGCACCCGGTTTCATCGCCTCATAGTCATCCAAAACTGCGGGGAGAATTTCGTATTCTACTTCGATAAGCTTCTTCGCCTCTTCGGCAATCCGCTCGGTTTCCGCTGCAATAAGGGCCACGGCATCGCCTACAAAGCGTACTTTTTTATCGAGGAGGCGGATCGGAGGATTTCCGTTTTTCCAATCCGGCATTGTCTCGTGGGTGATAACCGCCTTCACACCTTTAACCTGCTCCGCTTTTTTTACATCAATCTTTTTAATAAGAGCATGGGGATGCGGGCTTCTCAAAACTTTTCCATATAAGAGATTCTGAAACTTTAAATCATTAAGGAATGCTGCCTTTCCGGTTACTATTTCTTCCCCATCAATTCTGGGTGTAGCCTTGCCTATATACCTGTAAGCCTCTGACACTTAGATCACCTCCCCTTTTTAGCAGCGTCCATAACGGCTTCTATAACCTGGTAGTGACTGATACACCGGCAAAAATTGCCGGAAAGAGCCATTTTTACTTCTTCCTCTGTTGGAGAGGGATTCTCATTCAGCAAGGCTTTGGCGCTCATAATCATACCGGGCGTGCAAAAACCACATTGAAAAGCCGTATGGTCAATAAATGCTTGCTGAAGTATATCGAGCTCTCCTGTCTGCGGATTTCTCAAACCTTCAATTGTGACAATTGATTTTCCGTCACATTCTACGGTGAGCAGCATACATGAAAGCACTGCTTTTCCTTCCATGAGTACGGTACAAGCCCCGCAGGCCCCGCTGTCACATGACTCCTTAGTCCCTGTAAGTCCGAGAGTTTCTCTGAGCGTAAAAGAAAGAGTATCACTTGGATCAACCTTTCCCGCCTCTGCCCCTATCTCTAACTTATAAAGCTGGCCGTTTACCGTTAAACCGATAATACTTTTCCCAGCACAGGCCATGCTGCCAGGTTTTTCTTCTCGCGAATACATTATTTTTCCTCACTCCTGCTTAATATTCGTTTATCTCTCCCCGCTCATCACTTTGCCAATCAACTCTTTTAAATATTCTAATAATAATTTTCATAAACACTATAAGTAAAATATAATTGATTTGCCAGAATAACTCTGTCATTTATCTGACATTCATCTATTTCTTGTAAATATTTCTGGTAAAGGATAATATATTAGAGGAAAAATAAAAAAATGGAGGGAATGTAGGATGAAATCGTTGCGTGAATATCTGTGGTTTGAAACCGAAAACAGAATGGAATTTATCAATATCACTCCACAGATACAGGAAATTATTGATAAAAGTGGTGTAAAAGAAGGGCTGTGCCTTGTAAATGCCATGCACATTACCGCAAGCGTCTTTATTAACGACGATGAAAGAGGATTGCACCAGGATTTTAAAAAATGGCTGGAAAAACTCGCCCCACACGAACCCGTCTCCCAGTATGCCCATAATACTTATGAAGATAACGCCGACGCTCACTTAAAGAGGCAGGTGATGGGCAGAGAAGTGGTAGTTGCAATAACCGGAGGCAAACTGGATTTCGGCCCCTGGGAACAGATCTTTTATGGTGAATTCGACGGGCGCAGGAGAAAAAGGGTACTGGTAAAAGTAATCGGGGAATAAACTAAGGAAATAACCTGGAAGAATACCGTCAATAGTCATATTCCAATAACGCATCGAACCTAACATATTTAAATACTAACATTATGTAGACTTGGTTTTAATCGTGCCCAAAACCGGATACCCAATTCAATACCTATTATGCAAAGAAACAGGACTCCCCTATAAATTCACGCAGTATGGAGTTGGACGGCACATCGCGTGAAGGCAGGGGCATAAAAGAAGAAAGAAAGGCCAGCAATCTCCTGGCGTCAACATATTCTGCTTCTGATGGGCCAATTTTTTTCAGCAGAGGTTCTGCAAATCCCTTAAGCACCGCCAGTTCGTAAACCAGTGCCGAATTGAACATAACATCCGCTTCTTCCTGAATACGAAAAATATTCTTCTCCTCACCACGCCTGACTAACGGCCACCTCCTGATGGTTTCCAGGGCGTCTGTTCCACGAAACTGCGCATCGCGGACTATGCGCCTCAGCAGGCGCGTGTCGGTGGTGTGTATCCTGGTGTGCCTGTCAATATTCAGGGTTGTTAATGCAGATATATAAATTTTATACTTTCTATCGCGAGGAATAGAACCCGTCAATTGCTCATTTAATCCATGTATACCCTCTATGATCAGTGGCTGGTTTTTTTCCAACCTGACGCGTCTGCCGTGGTATTCCCGCCTTCCGGCGGCAAAATTAAAGATGGGGACTTCAATTTCTTCACCGTTGATCAGTTGTAGCAGGTGTTCGTTAAAAAGGGCGAGGTCAATGGCCTCAATATGTTCGAAGTCGTAATTATTTGATTCATCAAGGGGAGTATGCTCGCGATCCACAAAATAGTCGTCGATGGAGATAGGATAAGGGCGTATACCATTTACCAACAGCTGTGTGCGCAGGCGTTGAGCAAAAGTTGTCTTGCCGGATGAAGACGGCCCGGCGATCAGGATTACACTGATCTTGTCCCTGCGTTTGCTAATCATATCAGCAATCTGGGCAATCTTTTTTTCATGCAGAGCCTCGGCAACATGGATCATATCCAGACCCTGTCCTTCTTTGATCAAACTGTTCATAGCTCCTACCGTATCAAAACCCAATATAGCCCCCCACCTCTCGGCTTCACGAAAAACCTCGAACAGTTTTGGCTGTTCAATAAACGGAGGGATAGTGAAGGGGTCATGCTTATCGGGAAAACGAAGGATAAGACCCGGCCGGTAATATTTTAATGCAAATCTCTGCAACAATCCTGTCCGCGGGACATGATAACCGTATAAAGTATCCTCCAGGTTGCTTATAGAGTAAAGGCTAAGGTAATCCTTCTTCCAAAACTTAAGCAAATACACTTTATCATCAAACCTCTGACGGCTGAAAACTTGCGCCGCTTCGCGAAGTGAGGCCCGCCTTTTTTTAATCGGTAGATCCCTGTCGACCAACTGCCACATTTTTTTCTCTATAGCCGCCACATCTTCTTCAGTTAACTCCGGATTCTTCTCAATTTCACAGTAAAGGCCCTTGCTCAAGGAATGCTCAACTTTAACCACTGCTTCCGGGAAAAGTTCGTGAACAGCAGTAATCAGGAGAAAGGTAAGGCTGCGCCGATAAATGCGCATTCCTTCCATGGTAGTAAGGTCCAAAAACTTTATTACAACCGGCCCTTCGACAACCGAAGACAATTCATCTAGTTTATTATCAACCAAAGCCGCTACAATAGGAGAAGGGTAGTAAGTACTAACTTCCTCGCTGATTTCCAGCAGGCTGCGTCCTCCAGCCAAAGGTTTGACTTTCCCTTCCGGCAACAATACATTTACTTCTATAGAAGACTGCTTATTAGACATTTGAAACCTCTTTCTTTTCCCGGCAGCGGGGGAATCTCAATTTTTCGGAAGTATTTTCCCTGGCATTTAATAGTAAAAATAAAAAACGGCAGGGACAGGAACAGGAGCTGAGCAGGGGGCTAATCCCCGGCTTCAATGATAAGCTCTTCAAGGCTTCTTTTGGGAACATGATGCACTTCGTTCGCATCGCGCCAGTAGCGGGTATCGCCATCATCACCCACAGTTTCAAGCACGACCTGTTCGGCCGGTTTCCCCAGGGCCAGGACAAGCAATATTTTGTATCTCTCCGGAATATTTAACAAGTGCCGCAGACGTTCGCGCTTAATGGAAGCGATAATACACCCCCCCAGACCACGCTCAACCGCCCCCAGCATGATGGTTTGGGATACAATACCGTGATCACAGCCCGCATCTTCTTTAACAGCCGTATCACACAGAATGATGATATAGCCTGTTGGTTTTTCCCCTTCCTCCGGCCCATTCCACTCAAGATGCGCAGCCCAGGAAAGACACGAGAAAATCTTTTCATTGCGCTTTGGATTTACGGAGAGCATATATTTCAATGGCTGCATATTATTGGCTGAAGGAGTCATTCTGGCCAGTTCAATTAATTCATAAAGTGTATTATCCTCGATTTTGAAAGACTGATCAAATCGCCGATAGCTTCGATTCTTTCGCACCAAATCTTTAAACATATCCCGTCACCCTTTTAATTTTAATTAAACGTTAGTAATAGGCTGTTTTCAGGGCGGCGCTGTACATCGTCTTCACTTTGTCGACGGGCAAATCTTTATGCAGCCCCCCGGAGGTCCCAAAAATATAACGCCCGCCTTTTTTAGCCGCTCCGACAGTCCTCATCACCACTTTTATAATCTCCTCTTCTTCCGCTTGATCATGCAGATACGAAAGATCAATATTCCCCATCAGGCAAAAACGGCTTCCCGATTTTTCTTTTACCGCCGCGATATCCATGCCCGCCCCCGGCTCGAGCCCCTGTAGGCCGTCAAACCCCATCCCCAGCAGATCGTCCAAAACGGCGTTCAGATTACCGTCACTATGGAAAAAAACCGGGACATCCAGCCCTTTCAGCTCTTCAACCTGTTCCCGCAAAGAGGGAAAAGCAATAATCCTCATCTGTTCCGGAGAGATATAGGTGCCCCTCTGGTAGGCAATATCGTCCCCGATCATCACAGCATGGGCACCGGCCTCAACACACCTTCGGCCGGTCTCCAGCTCCTCACCGGCAAACCTACGAATTATTTTTCTTGCCCCCAAAGGATCCCTGGCAATATCCTGCATGAGTTTGGAAAAACCAAGAGTTTCCAGGCCTTTTGAAAAGCCCCCCCCGATAATCACAAAAACGTAGAAATCTGTCCTCTCCCGCCACCTGAATATCTCTTCCAGGGTATCCCGCAGGGTGTCCCCCCGGTACCCCGGATGGAAAACAATCAGGTCCAGCCCCAGCAGTTCCCAAAATTCCCTTGCCAGGGAAAAAGAAAAAGCATTACTACCCATGGCTCTTTGGCAAAAGAACGGATCTACGAATATTTCACCAAAAGGAACTCGATCCGTTGCCAGACCCTTGATTGTGTTATCTACTCTTACCCAGGGTTTCATATTTTCGTTCTGCCCAGCAACTTAAAGGACGGGTATTGAGGCCCGCCCTTTTTGCTGCCTTTCATTGT